>CAMAVA010000153.1 GCA_945861515.1 Brevundimonas vancanneytii
GACCCATGCGGAGGCCAAGGACGTGCTGGCCGGCGCCATGCTGGCCTATGCCCGCAAGGAGGTCGAGCAGGGCCCCGTCGCTGCGCCCCGCGAGCGGGCCGACAAGCCGACCGTCACCCTGCTGGGCGAGATGTTCCCGGCCGATCCCATGGGCATCGGCCGCATGCTGGAGCCCATGGGCCTGGCCGCAGGTCCGGTGGTTCCCACCCGGGAGTGGCGCGAGCTCTATGCAGCTCTGGACTGCGCCGTCGTGGCCGCCATCCATCCCTTCTATACGGCCAGCGTCCGGGAATTCGAGGCGGCGGGCCGCAAGGTTGTCGGTTCTGCCCCCGTCGGCCGGGACGGCACGGCTGCCTGGCTCGACGCCATCGGCAAGGCCTGCAACATTTCCGAAGACCGGATCGGGGCGGCCAAGAACGCCATCCTGCCGGCGATCGGCGCGGCCCTGGCCAATGCGCCGATCAAGGGCCGGATCACGGTCTCGGGCTATGAAGGCTCTGAACTGCTGGTCGCGCGGCTCCTGATCGAGAGCGGGGCGACAGTCGAGTATGTCGGCACTGCCTGTCCCAGGACACCATGGTCGGAGCCGGACCGGGAGTGGCTGGAAGCCCATGGCGTCACGGTCAACTACCGCGCCTCCCTCGAACAGGACCTCTGCGCCGTCGATGCGCTCAAGCCGGACCTGGCGATCGGCACCACGCCGGTGGTGCAGCACGCCAAGGAACATTCCATCCCGGGGCTCTATTTCACCAACCTGATTTCCGCCCGGCCTCTGATGGGTCCGGCCGGGGCAGGCTCCCTGGCCCAGGTCATCAACGCGGCGCTGGGAAATCAGGCGCGGTTCGACAAGATGAGCGCCTTCTTCGAGGGCGTCGGCTCGGGCCATGCCACCGGAGTCTGGGAAGATACGCCCAGGGACCGCCCGGAGTTCAAGGCCCGCTACGCCAAGCTGATGGCGGCCACGGCCAAGGCCGAAGAAGCGGTGGGCACCTGATGCTGGTTCTCGATCACGACAGGGCCGGGGGCTACTGGGGCGCCGTCTACGCCTTTACGGCGATCAAGGGCCTGCAGGTCATCATCGACGGCCCCGTGGGCTGCGAGAACCTGCCGGTCACCAGCGTGCTCCACTATACGGACGCCCTGCCGCCGCATGAGCTGCCCATCGTCGTTACCGGGCTTGGCGAGGACGAACTTGGCCGCCATGGCACCGAAGGCGCCATGAAGCGCGCCTGGAAGACCCTGGACCCGGCCCTGCCGTCGGTCGTGGTCACCGGGTCGATCTCCGAGATGATCGGCGGCGGCGTGACGCCGGAAGGCACCAACATCCAGCGCTTCCTGCCGCGCACCATCGATGAGGACCAGTGGCAGACCTCGGACCGGGCCCTGACCTGGCTCTGGACCCAGTTCGGTCCCAAGAAGATGCCGAAACCCCGCCCCCTGCAGGACGGCGAAAAGCCCAGGGTCAACATCATCGGGCCCATGTACGGGACCTTCAACATGCCCTCGGACCTGGCGGAAGTCCGCCGGCTGATCGAGGGGATCGGCGCCCAGGTCAATATGGTTTTCCCGTTGGGCAGCCATCTGGCGGATGTGCGGAATCTGGCCGATGCCGAGGTCAATGTCTGCATGTACCGCGAGTTTGGCCGCGGGCTCTGCGAGGCGCTGGAAAAGCCCTACCTGCAGGCGCCGATCGGACTGGAATCGACAACCCTGTTCCTGCGGTCCCTGGGCGAACTGACCGGGCTGGATCCCGAGCCGTTCATCGAGCGGGAAAAGCACACCACCATAAAACCGCTCTGGGATCTGTGGCGCTCCGTCACCCAGGACTTCTTCGGCACCGCCAGCTTCGCGATCGTGGCCGGCGAAACCTATGCACGGGGCATCCGCAAGTTCCTCGAAGATGACATGGGCCTGCCCTGCACCTTTGCGATCTCGCGCTGCGCCGGGACAAAATCCGACAACGAAGCGGTCCAGAAGGCCATCCGCGAGACACCGCCGCTGGTGCTGTTCGGCAGCGTCAATGAGCGGATGTACATGGCCGAGGCCGGGTCCCGCAGTATCTGGGTGCCCGCATCCTTCCCGGGGGCCGTGATCCGTCGCCATACCGGAACGCCCTTCATGGGCTACTCCGGCTGCACCTACATGGTGCAGGAAGTCTGCAACGCCCTGTTCGACGTGCTGTTCAACGTCCTGCCCCTGGCGTCGCAGATGGACAAGGCGGAGCCGACCCTGTCCCGGATCCATTCGGAACTGGCCTGGGACGACGACGCCATGGCCGCCCTTGAGCGGCTGGTGGAAACCCAACCTGTAGTCGTGCGGATTTCCGCCGCCAAACGTCTTCGCGACGCTGCAGAGCGCACCGCGCGTCAGGCTGGTGAAGAGCGGGTTTCGCTGGATCGGCTGAAGCTCGCCAACAGTCTTGTCCTCGAGGGAAGAGCCGCATGACCGCTCCCCTTCCGGATCACCCCCCTGTCTCCCGGCTTCGATGCGAACCGGGAGCGCATCCTTCGTCGTCGGGCTCGTTCCGATGTCGAAAACAGTCGCGAAATCTCTCGCGACTGACGTCCGCGATCACCTTGAAGGAGGAAAAATGACGCACCTTGCTGACGAGCGACCCGCTGGGTCGCTGACAGGCCTGACACCAGACGCGGCCAAGGCATTCCACGGCCTCTTCATGACCAGCTTCATTGCGTTCACGGTCATTGCGATCGTGGCTCACGTGCTGGTTTGGTACTGGCGCCCGTGGTTTGCCGCCTAACGGCTGCAAAATAAATCCAGGACAGAGCCTACATTGGCAATGTCAATACAAAGCCGGTTTTCGGTTATGGAGGAACTAAGATATGTGGAGAATATGGCTCTTGTTTGATCCGCGCAGGGCACTGGTTGCTCTCGCGGTCTTCCTGTTTACCCTGGCCCTGCTGATTCACTTCATCCTGCTCAGCTCGCCCCGGTATAACTGGATCGACGGCGCTCAGAAGGCTCCGGCCGCTGCGACTGCGGCTGCTGCACCCTGAATGGGCTCTCGCCGCTAATGGCGCGTGGGCGGAGAACGCGTGATCGCTCTCCGCCCGATGCGACCAGACTAACCTGGTACTCGGATCAACGAAAAAAAGCGCTCAGGCGCTAAAGAGGCGGAGGCGGAAATGGCTCTGTTGAGTTTCGAACGAAAATATCGAATCCGGGGGGGCACCCTTATCGGGGGCGATATGTTCGACTTCTGGGTCGGCCCCTTTTACGTCGGCTTTTTCGGCGTCACGACGGCATTCTTTGCGGCCCTGGGGACAGCACTGATCCTCTACGGGGCGTCCCTGGGCGACACCTGGAATCCCTGGCTGATCACCATCAATCCACCGGACGTCGCCTATGGTCTCTCGCTGGCGCCGCTCCGGGAGGGCGGAATCTGGCAGCTGGTCACCATCTGCGCCTCTGGCGCCTTCATCTCCTGGGCGCTGCGTGAAGTCGAAATCTGCCGCAAGCTCGGGATCGGCCTGCATGTGCCGATCGCCTTCGGTTTTGCGATCTTTGCCTATCTCTCGCTGGTGGTGGTTCGTCCGCTCCTGATGGGCGCCTGGGGGCATGGTTTCCCCTATGGCATTTTCAGTCACCTGGACTGGGTGTCCAACACCGGGTACAAGTATCTGAATTTCCATTATAATCCGGCCCACATGGTGGCCGTGAGCTTCTTCTTCACCACGACCATGGCGCTGGCGCTTCACGGGTCGCTGGTTCTGGCCGCGACCAACCCCGGCAAGGGGCAACCGGTCCGGTCACCCGAGTATGAAGACACCTTCTTCCGGGATTTCATCGGCTATTCCGTCGGCACCCTCGGCATCCACCGGGTAGGTCTGTTCCTGGCCCTCTCGGCCGGGTTCTGGAGCGCCGTCTGTATCGTCATCAGTGGTCCCTTCTGGGACAAGGGCTGGCCCGAATGGTGGGACGGCTGGCGCAACCTGCCGATCTGGCTGTAGGGGGGAGGACCGTTCATGGCTGCCTATCAGAATATCTTCACCCAGGTTCAGGTGCGCAGCGCGCCTGAAATGGGCGTTCATACCGGCGAGGCTGACGCCTGGCGGGTGGGGACTCCTGGATTTGTTCACTGGATCGGACGGCTGGGCAACGCCCAGATCGGCCCGATGCATCTGGGCTGGACAGGAATTGTTTCCCTGTTCTGCGGTTTCCTCGCCTTCGAGATCATCGGTCTCAACATGTGGGCGTCGGTCGGCTGGAATCCGGCGGAGTTTGTCCGCCAGCTGCCCTGGCTGGCCCTTGAGCCGCCGCCGCCCGAACAGGGCCTAAACATCCTGCCGCCCCTGAACCAGGGCGGTTGGTGGCTGATCGCAGGCTTCTTCCTGACGGTTTCGCTGATCTCCTGGTGCGTGCGCAGCTACCTTCGGGCCAAGGCCCTGGGCCTGGGCACCCACACCACCTGGGCCTTTGCCTCAGCGATCTGGCTCTATCTGGTCCTGGGCTTCATCCGTCCCATCATGATGGGCAGCTGGAGCGAGGCCGTGCCGTTCGGCATCTTCCCGCATCTGGACTGGACCGGCGCCTTTTCGATCACCTACGGAAACCTGTTCTACAACCCCTTCCACTGTCTTTCGATCGTCTTCCTCTATGGGTCGACCCTGCTGTTCGCCATGCACGGCGCGACCATCCTCGCCACCAGCCGCTACGGCTCGGAGCGGGAAGTCGAGCAGATCACCGACCGGGGCACAGGCAGTGAACGGGCCGCCCTGTTCTGGCGCTGGACCATGGGCTTCAACGCCACCATGGAATCCATCCACCGCTGGGCCTGGTGGTTCGCCGTCCTGACCACCCTGACGGGGGGTATCGGCATCCTGCTGACCGGAACAGTCGTCGAAAACTGGTACGACTGGGCCGTGGCGCACAACTACGCGCGCTAGTCTGTTGTCCGATTTCGGTGGAGCCATCGAAGCCGGACAGGAATGCTCTGGAACCTGCCGACTGGATCCTGTCCAGACGGCCGAACCGAAGAGGGATCGGTCGGACAGGCTCCAGGTCTGCCAACGCCAATGACTTCGGGCTGGTGCAGTTTGCTGCGCCAGCCCCTTTTTCATATAATCTGCTGTCGTTTTCCGGGCGCAGGCTTGACCGGCTCCGACGGCAACTGTTTCGATCTTTCGAACGAGTGAGGCCAAGTGGATCAGATCTCTGCAGCCGCCGATACCGCCCCGGCCGTCCCCGTCCAGACGGCCCGCAAGAAAACCCAGATCGTCGTCGTCGGCGGCGGAGCCGGGGGCCTGGGACTGGTGGCTCGTCTGGGCAAGCATTTCGGACGCGAGCGTTTCGACATCATTCTGGTGGACCGCAACCAGACCCACATCTGGAAGCCCCTGTTGCACGAGGTCGCCGCCGGTTCGCTGGACGCCAACCTGGATGAGGTCGGTTATCGCAGCCACGCCTACCGTTGGCGCTACCGGTTCTTTGACGGTGCGCTCGAAGCGATTGACCGGGCAGCCCGCCAGGTTGTGATCGCGCCGATCACGGACGAGAAAGGGCGGGAGATCATTGCCCGTCACCGTATCCGCTATGACTATCTGGTCTTGGCGATCGGGTCGGTCTCCAACGATTTCGGCACCCCCGGTGCCCGTGACAATGCCCTGTTCCTGGACGACCGGACCCAGGCGGACCGCTTCCGACAGATGCTGCTCAACCAGTGCCTCAGGGTGTCCCGGGCCATGAGCGCCGACCCGGCTTCGGACGCCATGGTCCGGGTGGTCATTGTCGGCGGCGGCGCCACCGGCGTCGAACTGGCCGCCGAACTCTACAATGCCGCAAAGGGCCTGGCCTATTACGGCCTGGAGGTCTTTGACGACCGGCGGCTGTCGGTGACCCTGGTCGAGGCGGGCCCCAGAATCCTGCCCGCCCTGCCGGAAAAACTGGCCATGGCGGCGACCCAGGAACTGGAGGCCATCGGCGTGCGGGTGGTGACGGGCCGGCAGGTCACAGAGGTGACAGACTCAGGCATCGCCACCGCGGGCGGCGAGTTCATCCCGGCCGATCTGCGGGTCTGGGCGGCGGGGGTCAAGGGACCCGAACTGCTCCAGGGCATCGGCGACCTTGAGACCACACCGTCCAATCAGCTTGTGGTGCGCGATACGCTGCAGACGACATTGGATGACCGCATCTTCGCCATCGGCGACTGCGCCCGCCTGATCCCCAAGGGTTCGGACCGGCCGATTCCGCCCCGGGCCCAGGCGGCTCACCAGATGGCCGGGACCGCCTTTCACAATCTGCGGGCCCTGATCGAGGGCGGCGCGCTTCAGCCCTTCTCCTATCAGGACAAGGGATCGCTGGTGTCCCTGTCACGCTATTCGACAGTGGGTAGCCTGATGGGCAATCTGGTCGGCGGCCGGATGGCCGTGGAAGGCCGCATTGCCCGGATGATCTATGTGTCCCTCTACCGGATGCATGTGCTGGCCATCCACGGCTGGATCAAGGGCCTGACCCTGATCGTCATGGGCCACGTCAACCAGGTCATCCGTCCCAAGCTGAAGCTTCACTGACTGGCGTTCCAGATCAGGGACAGTCGTCCCTGGTCTTGCGCCTGGCCGCCAGTTCCTCGCGGTCCCACATCATGGTGAAGTCCGTCGCGCCCAGCAGTCTCTGGGCTGGGCTCTGTTTTTCAATCTGTCCGATCAGGCCGCGATAGACGCCATACCCGACCAGCTCCTGCAGCCGGGGCGAAAAGGTCCCGACCAGCTCGGGCGACAGGCCCAGCTGCTGGTTTTCCTGCTGGCGAATGAAGCCGGCGCAATAGTTCATGGCGATCCCTGTCCGCCGTCCCTGACTGCGATTGGCGCCGCCGCCGTGCCAGAGCGAGCCATCCCAGACCAGGACGGACCCCTTCTCCATCACAGCCGGGATTGTAGGGTAATTGGCGCCATAGTCGGGGTTGGGTCCCAGATGGCTGCGGGGAACCAGGCGGGTCGCCCCGTTCTCCTCGGTGAAGTCCGTCAGGGCCCACATGGAATTGCAGACCACGGGGGCGTGGGGCTTGGCAATCGGGATGATCTGGTCGTCGGCATGGATCGGCTGGGCGGTCTGGCCGGGGTCGATGGCGATGGAGGCCAGGGACGAGATCAGGCATTCGGGGCCCAGCACCGCATCGATGACCGGGATCACTGAAGGATGGGCCGGGACCCTGGAAAAGATCTCGCCATGAGCCAGCAGATTGTAGATCCGCACCGTTCGGTCGCCCTCGAAAGGGTTCATGGCCGGCCTGGCGCCCAGATCCCGTTCCAGGCGTTCTACCGCCTCGAGCAGGTCATCGATGAGGTCGGGCTCGATGGCGTTTCGAAGGATGGTGAACCCTTCCGCCCGCATCTGCTCAATGGGATCGTCGGTCATGCGGTCTCTCTGGCTTCGGTCCGGACGGCGTTGCGGCTCATGACGGCAGGCTGGACGCTCGACGCTGCTTCAGGGCCTCTGAAATCTCGTCATGGCGCTGGCGGGTGATGGCATAGGGGAAGAACAGCACCATGGCGGCGATGGCCAGGATGGCGGCCAGGGGACCGGCGCTCAGGGTCAGCTTGACCAGCATGGATTCCGCCGGGGCC
>CAMAVA010000154.1 GCA_945861515.1 Brevundimonas vancanneytii
CGGACTGCTTCCAGCCGTGCGCGCTCCTCTTCGAGAGTTTCTATGTAGATCGAGATAGCGAAGTCCATGTCCAACAGCATGGCCTTGATGAGCGTGGAGACCGCAGCGCCGGCCTTCTCAGCGCCGGCCGCCTTGCCAAAGCTGAAACCGCCTTTTTCCAGGCTGTCCTTGATCACGGCCTTGACCAGATGATCGCAAAGCAGGGCATAGCCGCCAATGTACCATCTGGGCTCAAGGCCGAGGCGGGCATGAGTCCGGCCGATGGCTCTCACGCCACGGACATAGGAGTCTCCATAGTCGGCGGAAGCGATGATATCCCAGTGGCTTTGCTGGCGGCTGGAGGCCGATTTGATGCCAGCATCGCTGGAGAACATGGCGCTGGTCTGCGGGAATTGCCGAACCTTTCCGTAGAAGGCATCCAGCGCGGGGCCAATCTCCTTCTGGATCAGGGGACGCATGCTGCGCATCCGCGCCAATGCGGCCGGATCGAGCCCCATGAAGTCCAGACGTTCGGCAAGTTGGTAGTCTTCGGCCATGACCAAGCTCCCTGCTCCGCCCTGATTTGGACGGTTGTTTTCGCGAGCAGGCAGAGCATTTTTTAGGTTGCAGATCTTGGTGCAACCAGATCCCTGGTATGAAACCCCGCCATTCGCTCCGATGAAAATAGGAGCCAATAACCTTAAGAAATCCCTATTTTGGGTTTTCTCTCGTCCCGGACCACCAGTTTATGGCGCGGCAATTTGCCGCGAACTGTCTAGATTATCCCAAGCTCTTTCAATTGGTCCGCAAATTCCATGAGATTTCGAAAGGCTCTGTTTGTCAAACTCAAATTGTCAGGTTCAGCGAACAGCGATGCGGGAACGATTACCCCTTCTGCTTTTCGCTCTACTTTTCCAGCTTGGATCAGCTGCTGAACATGCCGCCGGGTTGTTTCATATGAAAGGCCCAGCTCTCGCGCGACCTGATAGACACTGACGGGTTGCCGAACATCGTCCGGCGGTATGTCGCCCATGCATTTGAAGCCATACTGCGGCTCGTTGAGATAACTGGTGTTCGCCTCGATGATGGAGAGCATGATGAGCCCATCGAGAATATCCCCGCCGCCGAGCGCTCTGGCATTGGCAAGATTCTGCAGAAACCAGGTCACGGCGACACGCGCCGCAAGGCGCTTCTTGTCGGCCGGCAAGCCTTCAGGTTGCTCGATGGTCTCAAATTCCCCCGGACCGACTCCACCGACCATGCCATTCCCTTTACGCTGTTCAAGACTGCCTTGCCGAGCGGCTACATCAACAATTGGCGCCTCTAGGCCAAATTCAATCAAAATGACAAATTGGCGCGAATTCCAATTCGATCTTATCCGCGAAGTTTGACTTCAATGGCAAGCGTCTGGAATGGTGCAAAGCAGCCAATTCACGAGCCACTCGCTCCGCTTGTATATGCATTTTACTCAACCTATTTTCTGTGTTGAGCGACCGTAATTTCTAGAGGCTTACTGATTGTCTGCTCGGAGGTTTCTTGTGTTTAACTCTCTCGCTGTTCGGGTCCTGTTTGCCTTGATCATCGGCTTGGGTTCTGGAGCTTTGCTTCAGTCTCAGGATAGCGCAGTGATCGAGTCAGCAGCCGGCGTGATCGACGCTATCGGATCGCTCTGGCTCAACGCGCTGCGCATGACGATCGTGCCGCTGGTCTTCACACTTCTGGTCATTGGTATTGCCTCGGTCGCCGACGCGGCCGCAACGGGCAGGCTGGCCATCCGGGCGATCATTGTTTTCGCAACACTTCTGATCGGCTTTTCGATCTACAGCGTCCTGGCGACCCAGGGCATTCTCGGCTTCTGGGCAATCGACCCTGAGGGTGCGGCCGCGCTTCGGACCGACGCCGTCGGACCGGCGGCCGGGGCTGCCCAGGCTTCAAGCCTGGCCGATTTTCTCAAGACCCTCGCCCCCTCCAACGTTCTGAAAGCGGCAGCCGAAGACGCCATCCTTCCCCTTGTGGTGTTTGGAGCCTTCTTTGGCTTCGCAGCGACCCGGTTGCCCGCCACTTTGAAGACCAGCCTTCTGACCCTTTTTCGGGCCGTTTCCGAAACCATGCTGGTCATTGTCCGCTGGGTGCTCTGGGCCGGGCCGGTCGGGGTGTTTGCCCTCTCCTTCGGCGTCGGCTTCAATACAGGCCTCGGCAGCGCCTCGATACTGTTGCAGTATATAGTAGTAGTCTCCCTCGTGACGGCCAGCGTGACCGTGATCCTGTTTGGACTGGTCACAGTGACGCGGGCCGCACCCTTCGGGCAGTTTGTGCGGGCCGCGGGCCCGGTGCTCGCGGTGGCGTTCAGCACGCAGTCATCCCTGGCAAGCCTGCCGGCCATGCTGGAGCGAACGCGGGATGTGCTGGGGGCGCCTGAGCGAACCACAGGCCTGGTGCTTCCCCTGGCTGTCGCAGTATTTCGAGTTACAAGCCCCGTCGCCAATCTGGCTGTGGCTGTCTTCATCGCCCACATCTATGGCGTGTCACCCGGGTTGCCCCAGTTTGTCGCCGCTATACTCGTTGCCTTTGCGGTATCCATCGGCTCCGTCGGACTGCCGGGACAGATATCCTTCTTCGCCAGCGTGGCGCCGATCTGCATTGCCCTGGGCGCACCGATAGACCTGTTGCCGATCCTGCTGGCGGTTGAAGTGATCCCGGACATCTTTCGCACGGTCGGTAATGTTACCGGCGACATGGGCGTCACCGCGTTCCTGGCCAAACGCGAACTGCACGAGTCCGGGGCGCCCCCGACCTGACGATCGTTCAGGCCGGAAATGGCGGCGCATCCACTACGTCAAGGGACTGTGCAGCCTTTGCGCGCAGGAAGCCCGGCCGACTGCGCAAACGGTCCCAGTATTCTGCCACGGCCGGTGGAAAGGCTCCGTCCAGCTTGAGTTGACGCGCCAGGAGCAGGGCATACCCGACTGAAATGTCCGCTGCTGTAAACCGGCCGGCGCACAGCCAGGGCCCCTGGACCAGAGCCCGGTCCACGGCCTTCAGACGGGAAAGGAACCAGCGGGCATAATCATCCGCCACCTGCGGCGCTCGGTCGGGCTCCAGGACCCGGTATCGCAGCACCAGGGTCTGTGGAAAGGTCAGGGTCGCTTCGCCCAGATGCAGCCAGTTGAGCCAGGCTCCGTAGTCCGGGTCGTCGAGGGCAACGGCCAGTTCGGTGCTTCCGCCTCGCGTCGCCAGGTACTGCACGATCGCTGCGGATTCGCTCATCCGGGTCTCGCCATCAATCAGAAACGGGATCGTCCCCAGCGGATTGACGGACAGATAGTCCGGCTCCCGAAACCGGGGCGGAAAGGGCATGACCTTCAACCGATACTCGAGGCCAAGCTCCTCCAGCGCCCAGAGCGCCCGGAAGGACCTCGCATCGATACAATGCCAAAGCTCGATCATCCGCGAACCGGCGCCGAATTGAACCGGATATTGTCGCGCGCAATGCCGTCCTGAACGATCGAAAGACCGCCGGAGCGTATCATCCATTCCAGTCGATGATCGCGGTACTGCCGTTTGAACAGACCCGCCTCCACGACAACGGCGACATTGGCCATGGCCGAAAGAGAGGCCTTTGCGGCTTCAAGAGCGGCCGCTACCGACGGCCTTGCAGCGGCTCTTGAAAACCAGTCGGAGAGCGGGCCGGCGCCCGGGGGAATGCCGAATCCAACCGCTCCGGCGACGTAGGGCGCGACCGAAAGGTCCCCCCACCCAAAATGCTCGCCATTGAACCAGGGCCGATCCCCAAGCTGACCTTCCAGCCAGTCATGGAGTTGGGCCAGTTCCTCGGCCGCCCGGACCTGAAGCGCCTGCGCCTGTTCGCCAGTCGCCCGCTTGAAATTGGCGATCTCGCTCAGACCCCAGGTGATGGCTTCATAATGTGTGTCGCAGAGGTCTTCGATCATTCGGACCCGCGCCCGGTCAGCAGCCGTCGGCGGCAGGAGCGGCGGATCGGGAAAGCGGTCTTCAATGAACTCGAGGATGATTGTGGAATCAAAGATCGCCTGTCCTTCACAATAGAGAACAGGGACCTCAAGGCGCGGGTTTGCCTTGCGAAAATCCTCCGAAGCCTGTCCCGACCCGATCGCATCAGGCGTTCGCAACGCATATCGAACGCCCTTTTCATCCAGGGCGATCCGCACCTTCTGCGCGTACGGAGACAACGGATGTTCGAGCAGCTCGATCATGGGGGCGACCTCGGGTTTCTGGTGACGTTGTCCAGACCCTTACCCGGGGGTCGTCAAGCCTGGAAGCAGGACTGGCTCCCCCGGATTGGCTCAGGCAGCCTTGCGGCCTGCCGCGCGACGCTCTGTCCCTTCGGCATCCAGAAAGTCGCGGATCAACGGCGCGCTCTGGGCGGCCTTGGTGACCAGAAACAGATGGCCTCCATCGGCAATGACCTTCAGACGCGCATTGGGGATCAGGGCCGCCAGGAACTTGCCGTTGACCAGGGGAACGATGGCGTCGGCGTCACCCATGAGCACGAGGGTCGGCGCTTTCACGAAGGGCAAGAAGGGCACACTGGTCCAGCCAGCCATGGCGCCCAGCTGAAAGAGATAGCCAGTCCGGGAGGGCGGGCTGATCCGGCCGATATGACCATCGGATCCAGCCGCTTCGCCTCCATAAAGCGTCTCGAAATTCCTGCGCATGAACTCCGGGTCAACATAGCGCTTGGGATCGGCCATCTTGCTGAGCGCGCTGATGTCTCCCGGAACCATGATCATCCCGGCAGAGGTCGCCGCGAGGACCAGACGCCCAGTCCGCTTGGGATGCTGAAAGGCAAATTGTTGGGCAAGTCCGCCGCCCCAGCTGACCCCCATCACATCCACCTGGTCATAGCCCAGTTGATCGAGCAGACGGGCTGCCGTCAGCGCCATGGACCAGGGACGATAAGGCACGACGGGCTTGGGTGAACCGCCGACCCCTGGCATGTCGAAGGTGATCAGGTCCCGGTCCGGGAACCAGTCCGCCAGAGGCGCCATCACCTCGATATTGGCCCCGATGCCATTGAAGAACAGGATCGGGCGGGCCTCCAATGACCGCCTGGAGCTGGATGCCTTCCAGACCGCCACACGCAGACGCCGGCCGCCAGCCTGGAGAAACGCATACTCTGGCTCCGGGGAGGCCCCGTCGGACTTTCGGTCGGCTTTCACGTGGAACTCCTTGGCTAGTCGAACACATAGAGGCCAGGGGCGGCCTCCATGGGTCGGTGTTTTTTGGACCCCAGGCCCTTCGGCGGGGCTCTGAGAGGCCCGGACCGCTCCGCCAGCCAGTCTTTCCAGAAAGGCCACCAGGATCCGGCCTTTTCTTCAGCAGCCTTCTGCATCCAGTCATCGATAGAGGGCGGCGGCCGGGTGGCGCTGTGAAAATACTTGGCCTTGGGATTGCCAGGCGGATTGAGCAAAGCCTGGATATGCCCGGCCTGTGACAGCACAAAATCGACTTTTGGGGACCCGATAAGCTGGGTCAGCCGGTAGCAGGCCTTCCAGGGCGTGATGTGATCGGTCACCCCTGCGACGACGAAAAGGTCCTGGGTGACCTTGGTCAGATCGACCTTGTGACCCGCCAGTTCCACCTGTCCAGGGTTTCGGAATGGCTGATCCTCATAGACCCGAAGATAGTCGGAATGCAGGGTGGCGGTCAGGTTTGTGCTGTCATTGTTCCAGAACAGCACATCGAATGGCGGCGGGTCTTCGCCATGCAGGTAGTTGTTGATGACGTAGTTCCAGACCAGATCATTGGGTCGAAGCCAGGCAAAGGTCCGCGACAGGGACGCCCCCTCCAGAATTCCCTTCTTCGCCGATCTCTGGCGCGCCATCTCGATGCCGTGCTTGGAGACCAGTGCGCCAGCCTCACTGTCGGTGGCATCCGGATCCAGCACGCAAACCATCATCGAGACCGCGCCGATCCGGTCATCCTTCTCGGCGGCGAGGCGACTCAGCAGGGTTGCGGTTGTGATCCCCCCTGAGCAGGCCCCGGAAACATTGATCTTGGCGGAACCCGTGACCGACCGGACGACGTCGGTGGCTTCAATCAAGGACTCCACATAATCGCCCAGGCCCCAATGAGCCTGTTCCTTGGTCGGGTTGCGCCAACTGACAAGGAAAACCTGGAAGCCACTGGAGACCAGGAAACGCACCATCGACTTGTCCGGAGACAGGTCGTTGACGTAGGCCTTGTTGATCTGCGGCGGAATGATCATCAGCGGCGTCTGGTGAACAGTTTCCGTCGTCGGCTGATACTGGATCAGCTCCATCATCTCGGTTCGATAGATCACGCTGCCCGGACTGACGGCCAGGTTTTCGCCAACCTTGAACGGCCGCTTGTCCACCTGGCTCACGATGCCGTCGTTCTGTGTCAGATCGTCATAGGCGTTCTTCAGGCCCTTGAGCAAAGACCCGCCGCCCGTCTCGAATGCCTTCTTGATCGCCGAAGGATTCCCCAAAAGACTATTGGATGGCGCGAGACTGTCCAGGATCATGCCGGTGACAAAGTTGGCGCGAGCCCGCTCGAGTTCGTCAAACTCGACATCATCCAGCCAGCCAGCCACACCTTTCTGAACGGCCAGATAGTACTGCATGCCCGCTTTGTAGAGGGGGTTGGTCCGCCAGGCGGTGTCTGCAAAGCGCTTGTCCTTTGGGCCGGGCTCCAATTCCGATCGACCCGTGACGATCTTGACGAGCTCGCCATTGAAGGCGGCGACATGTTTGAGGGTCTTGACGGGGCGACCCGCCGTTTCCCGCAACAACACCCCGACGGCGCCAATCAAATCTTCTCGCGCGACCCCGACAATCGGGTTGAGCCCGCCAGAATTGTCCGTAGCCCCGCCTGTATCCAGCCGGATCCCCGCCTTCGTCATCGCATCGCCTCCCGTCGCGCCAGATCCTTCTCGCCCGGCTGCGTAATGTCGGCCTATGCTGAACGGCTGAAGCGCCAAGTCAACGGGAGTCTGCGGCAGGTGAAAACGCGCGACCGGATCCTCGAGGCCGCCAGGAACCTGTTCAATCACGAGGGCGCCGGGCGGTTGTCGGCCGTGGACATCGCCTCGGCCATGGGGATCAGCGCTGGTCACCTCTACTATCACTTCAAGGGCAAGCCCCAGATCCTCGCCGAACTGATGGAGGCCCATGCCGCTGAAGTTGCCATGGTCCTGGGAGCCGCCGCCGAGGCCTGCCAGAGAGAACCTGCTCTCGAAATCCTCTGGACCCATATCCATATCCTTGTCGAAGAGGCTTGGGACGCACGGTTCTTCTACCGCGAACCCGCCCTGGCTATGGAGAATTTGGCCGTGGGCCATGCTGCACGCCGCATCCTGAGCAGCCAGCGCGCCACCCTGTTTGAATGCCTGGAATATCTCCGAGCTGCCGGGTCGATCGCTGGGTCGGTGGAAGCTTCCCAGGGACTCGGCAGCCAGATGAGCACCCTGATCGGATTTCACGCCATATCGTTCGAACTGATCGGCGAGCCCGGCAGTGAAAAGGATCGAGTGGCCCGGGCGGCGGCCCAGATCATGATGCCGGTTGTCGCCCTGGCGATC
>CAMAVA010000155.1 GCA_945861515.1 Brevundimonas vancanneytii
CGCAATGGGCGGGATTCCACAGATGGACCGGCGGCAGGCCTTTGGGCCCGGCGCTGTTGGCGGCGGCGATCACGCTTTCGAGGCTGGCGGCGGGGGAGGGCGGGGTCATGACAGGCAAGTATTGGTCTTCCGCCTCGCCATTCAAGGGCGGACCCGCCAGCAAGGGCTCCCCGGCGCCGGTCAGCTTCTGGCCGGGCCGCTGTAGGCGTCCCGCAGCTCGCGCTTCAGCACCTTGCCGATATGGCTGCGGGGCAGGGACTCGATGATCACCACATCGGCCAGCCGCTGGGTCTTGCCGACCTTGCCGTTGGTGAAGGCCTTGATCTCCTCGGCCGTGGCGGAGGCGCCGTCCCTGAGGGCCACGAAGGCCACCGGGGTCTCGCCCCAGGCCGAGGAGGGCACGCCGACCACGGCGGCCTCGACCACGGCCGGATGGGTGACCATCACCTGTTCCATGTCGCTGGGATAGATGTTGAAGCCGCCCGAGATGATCATGTCCTTGCGGCGGTCCATCAGGGTCAGGAACCCTTCGGCGTCCAGCCGGCCGACATCGCCGGTGCGGATATAGACCTCGCCGGTTTCCGGGTCGGTCCATTGCGCCTCGGCCGTCTTGCCGGGCTGATTGTGATAGCCGTTCATGGTGGCGGGGGACCGCCCCACGATCTCGCCCACCTCGCCCGTGGCCACTTCCCTGCCGTCCTCGTCGATCAGCTTGATGATCGCGCCCAGTCCCGGCTGGCCGACCGTATGCAGCTTGTCCGGATGCTCATGGGCCGCCAGGATGAAGCCGCCGCCGCCCTCGGTCATGCCGTAGTACTCGACCAGGCCGCCGGGCCAGCGTTTCAGGATGTCAGCCTTCAGTTCGGCCGCAAAGGGCGCGCTGGTGCAGAACTTCATCTCGTAGCTCGACAGGTCATGGCTGTCGAAGGCCGGATGTTCCATCAGCCGCCGGTACTGCACGGGCACCAGCATGGCGTGGGTGATCCGCTGCGCCTGTGAAATGGCCAGGAACCCCTGGACATCGAACTTGGCCATCATGTGGACCGTGCCGCCGCCGGCCAGGGTGGGGAAGAAACAGACCAGGGTGGTGTTGGAATAGAGCGGGGTCGAGACCAGGCTGCGGGCGTCCGGGCCATAGCCGATCCCGTCGGGCCTCGGCCCGAGATGCCGCCAGCGCATGCCATGGCTCTGGACGATGCCCTTGGGAATGCCGGTGGTGCCCGAGGAATAGATGATGTTGAAGGGATCGCGCGGGGCGATCTCGACGGGCGCGGGCCGGGAGCCCACCGGCGGCAGCCAGTCTTCGAAGGCCTGGCCGGCGTCCGATCCGTCCAGGGCGATGCGCCTTGCGGTGACCCCATCCATGACATCGGCCATGGCGGCCGCGACGCCCTTGTCCAGGAAGAACAGCGTCGCGCCGCTGTCGGCGGCCATGCCGGCCAGTTGTTCGGGGGTCGAGGAGGGCGCCAGCGGCGCTGCGGCGATCCCGGCCCTCAGGCAGCCCAGGAACAGGACGGCATAGGGGATGGAGGTGGTGGCGCAGATGGCCACGGCCGACTTCTGGTCCACCCCGTCCCGCTGCAGACCGGCGGCGACCCGGTCCATCAGGGCGTCCAGCTCGCCCCAGGTCAGGACCTGGCCATCCTGCCAGAGGGCCGGATGGTCCGGCCGGTCCGCGGCATGCTGGCGCATGATCTCGGGCAGAGTGCCGAAATCGGCGGCCAGGAACTGGTCGAGGGTGCTGGTCATGCTGCCTGGCTCCGGCGCATCGGGAAACGCCCCTCCCCCGGGACGGGGAAGGGGAGGCTCAGGTATTGACGTCGTCCTATTTCAGGTCGCGGAAGCTCTTGCCCTCGGCGACCAGTTTTTCCAGCAGGGCGGAGGGCTTGAAGAAGTCGCCCATCTGCGCCTGGTAGTGCTTCATCCGCTCGAGGATCTTGGGGAGGCCGACGCTGTCGGCATAGTGCATCGGACCGCCGCGATAGACCGGCCAGCCATAGCCGTTGATCCAGACGATATCGATGTCCGAGGCGCGGATCGCCTTGCCCTCTTCGAGGATCTTGGCGCCCTCGTTGATCATCGGGAAGATGGTCCGCTCGAGGATTTCCTCGTCGCTGATCTCCCGGGGATTGGTCCCGGCCTTGGCGGCGAAGTCCTTGATGATCTTCTCGGTGACCGGCGAGGGGATGGCGTTGCGGCTTTCGTCATAGTCGTAATAGCCGGCGCCGGTCTTCTGGCCGCGGCGGTCCATCTCGCACAGCACTTCGCGGATGGTGGAGCTGCTGGACTTCTCCTTGCTCCAGCCGATGTCCAGTCCCGCCAGGTCGCTCATGGCGAAGGGGCCCATGGGGAAGCCGAAATCGTAGAGAACCCGGTCGACATCCCAGGGCATGGCGCCCTCGGCGACCGTGGCCTGGGCCTGGATCTGCCGCTGGGACAGCATGCGGTTGCCGACAAAGCCCGGGCAGACCCCGACCAGCACGCCGACCTTGCCGATCTGCTTGGCCAGCTTCATCGAGGTGGCGATCACCGGCTTGGAGGTGGCGTCGCCGCGCACGATTTCCAGCAGCCGCATGACATTGGCCGGCGAGAAGAAGTGCAGGCCGATGACGCTTTCCGGACGGCTGGTGGCCGAGGCGATCTCGTTGACGTCCAGATAGCTGGTGTTGGAGGCCAGGATGGCGCCCGGCTTGGCGATCTTGTCCAGCTTGCCGAAGACGTCCTTCTTGATCTCCATGTTCTCGAAGATGGCCTCGATGATCAGGTCGCAATCGGCGAGATCCGCAAGATCCAGCGAACCCGACAGCAGGGACATGCGCTTTTCCACGTCGTCCTGGGTCAGGCGGCCCTTCTTGGCGGTGTTTTCGTAGTTCTTGCGGATGACGCCCAGGCCCCGGTCCAGGGCTTCCTGCTTCGTCTCGACGATCTTCACCGGGATGCCGACATTCAGGAAGTTCATCGAGATGCCGCCGCCCATGGTGCCGGCCCCGATCACGCCCACCGACTTGACCGGCAGGGTTTCGACGTCATCCCCCACGTCCGGGATCTTGTTGGCCTGGCGCTCGGCGAAGAAGACATAGCGCTGGGCGGCCGGCTGCGGGCCGGTCATCAGCTCGATGAACAGCTTGCGCTCGACGGCAAGGCCTTCCTCGAAGGGCAGCAGCGAGGCCTCGACGCACTGGATGTTGGATTCCGGCGCCTTGAAGCCGCGGAACTTGCGGGCATTGGCCTTGCGGAAGTCGGCGAACACCTGCGGGTCGGCCTTGACCTCGCGATCCCGGACCTTCTTCAGCGGCCACTTCTCGTCCAGCACCTTCTGGGCGAAGGCGATGGCGCCCTCGCGCAGCTTGCCTTCTTCCATCAGGGCGTCGACCAGGCCCATGGCGTTGGCCGCCTTGGCCGGCACATGGCTGCCGCTGGTCATCATCTCCAGGGCCTTTTCGGCGCCGACGATACGGGGCAGCCGCTGGGTGCCGCCGGCTCCCGGCAGCAGGCCCAGATTGACTTCCGGCAGGCCGACCTTGGCCGAGGGGACCGCCACCCGGTAATGGGCCGTCAGGGCCACTTCCAGGCCGCCGCCCAGGGCCGTGCCGTGAATCGCGGCGATCACCGGCTTGGGCGAGTTTTCCATGGCGTTCTGGACGTCGAACAGGCTGGCGCCCTTCTGGGCCCCGCCAAACTCGCTGATGTCGGCGCCGGCGATGAAGGTCCGGCCGTCGCAGATCAGCACGATGGCCTTGACGTCCGCGTCCTGGATGGCGGCCTCGAAGGCGCCGGCCAGGCCGTCGCGAACCCCTGCCGACAGGGCGTTCACCGGCGGCGAGTTGAGGGTCACGATGGCGATATCGCCTTCGCGAGCCAGATCGGTGACGGAATTGATTGCGGCCATGGCGTCTCTGCCCTTATCGTTTGTTGAAACAGTTGTTTGAGCGGCAAACTGCCGAGGCCGGCCCACAGAGTCCAGCCCGCAGACGGAGGAGCGACCCATGGATCTGGATTTTCTGCCTGAGCACGCCTTGTTCCGCCAAGAGGTGCGGGCCTGGATCGCGGAAAACTTCCCCCAGGCCATCCGCGACAAACAGGCCACGGGCGAGCATCTCAACAAGGAAGAGATCCTCTCCTGGCACAGGATTCTCTACAAGAAAGGCTGGCTGACCCCCGGCTGGCCGGTCGAGCATGGCGGCACGGGCTGGGACCCGGTGCGCCGCTATATCTGGTCGGAAGAACTGGCCCGGGCCAATACCAGCCAGCCGTCCTTCGGCATCGGGATGATCGGGCCGGTGCTCTATACGTTCGGCAGCGAGGACCAGAAGGAAAACCTTCTGAAACCCACCCTGGCCGGCGATATCTGGTGGTGCCAGGGCTACAGCGAGCCGGGCGCCGGCTCCGACCTGGCGGGCCTGTCGACCAAGGCCGAACGCTTCACCGGCGAGGACGGCCGCGAATACTATAAGGTCAACGGTCAGAAGACCTGGACCACCCAGGGCCATTTCGCCGACTGGGGCTTCTTCCTGGTCCGCACCAACCCCACCGCCAAGAAGCAGGAGGGAATCACCTTCCTGCTCATCGACATGAAGTCGCCCGGCATCAGCGTCCGGCCGATCATCACCATCGATGGCGGCCATGAGGTCAATGACACCTTCCTCGAGGATGTCATCGTGCCGGTCGAGAATCGCATCGGCGAGGAAGACAAGGGCTGGACCGTCGCCAAATACCTGCTGGGCCATGAGCGGACCGGAATCGCCGGCGTCGCCCGCTCCAAGCGCGGCATCGAACGCCTGCGGGAAATCGCCGCCGGCCAGCTGGCCGATGACGGCAGCCCCCTCATCGACGACGCCGATTTCCGCCGCAAGGTGGCCGAGCTGGAAGTCGACCTGACGGCCCTGGAATATACCGAACTGCGCACCCTGGCCGGCGAGAGCAGCGGCAAGGGCCCCGGTCCCGAGGCCAGCCTGCTCAAGGTCAAGGGCACCGAGGTCGGCCAGCGCCTGACCGAACTGACCCTGGAGGCGGCCGGCCACTATGGCGCCCCCTATTTCCGGGGCTTCCCGAAGGAAGGCGACAACGCCCTGCCCATCGGCCCGGACTTCGCCTTCAAGGCCGGCCCCGGCTATTTCAACATGCGCAAGACCTCGATCTTCGGCGGCTCCAACGAGATCCAGCGCAACATCATGGCGAAGGCGGTGCTGGGGCTCTGACGGCCTCGGCATCAATCCGGCGCCATGGCTCCATGGCGGATTCGGATGATACTGACCGTCGCTCCCTGTATCTGGTACCGAATGATGTATGGGCGAATGACGGTCAGTTCCCGAATGTCGGACGCGATGCGACGCCCTCTTTCCGGCTGCTGATCAAGGCTTTCGCCAGCCGCTACAAGGCGCTGGGCCATGCGTTGGGCAGCCTGAGGGGTGAACTGAGCGATGTAGGCGCGGATAGCCGCCAAATCAGCGATTGCTCGCCGTGACCAGACTACTTCAGCCACGATCGGGGCGGCGGCTGCTCATCAGCTGTTCCCCAGGTCTTGAGCCAGGCAGCCACCTCGGCATGCGGAACGACGCGGCCGGCCGCTATGTCGGCCAGACCCTCGGCGTCCGCTGCGGAATCAGCGTCGGCAATTTCATCCAGCAAGGAAGGTTCGACCGAGGACATGAGAAGAAACTAGCAGAGATTGCTGGAAACTCCAGTCCCAAGCCAAAAGCGCGCGGCCCGAGTGTTAGCGCTGACTGGCCGAAAACCCTTCCCTGACACCCCTCCAGCCAATACGCTCCCTCCCGTTGAACGCCGGCCGAGACCGGCGATGGGAGGCTGCTTGACCACAATGACCCGCCGCTGGGTTCTGGCCCGTCACGTCGATGGCGCGCCGACACCGCAGGATTTCCGGCTTGAGACCGCAGAGCTGCCAGACCTGGCCGAGGGCCAGTTCATCGCCCGCACCATCCTGGCCTCCGTCGATCCGGGCATGCGCTCGCGCCTGTCGGGCGGCGACAGCTATGCCGGGGCCATGAGGATCGGCGAGGGGATCGACGGTTTTGCCGTGGCCCAGGTGACCGACAGCCGCAATCCCGGCTTCGCCGTGGGCGATGTCATCGCCGCCGGTGGCGGCTGGCGCGAACATGTCGTCTCCGACGGCCGGGGCTTCATCCAGAAGATTCCCGCTGAATGGACCGCCCGCGGCGTGCCGCTTGGCGCCTGGATCGGCGTGCTGGGCGTCCCCGGCATGACCGCCTGGTTCGGACTCAACCGGGTCGGCCAGGCCAAGGAAGGCGAGACCCTGCTGGTCACCAGCGCCGCCGGACCCGTCGGCGCCACAGCCGGACAGCTGGGCAAGGCCCTGGGCATGCGGGTGGTGGGCGTCGCCGGGGGGCCGCGCAAATGCGCCTGGCTGAAGGACAAGGCCGGCTTTGACGCGGTCATCGACTACAAGGCCGAGCCCGACCTGACCGCCGCCATCGCCGCCGCCTGTCCCAAGGGGGTGGATGTCCTGTTCGACAATGTCGGCAATGAAAGCCTCGACCGGGTCCTGCCCCTCATGCGGCTGCGCGGACGGGTGGTCGTGTCGGGCCAGGTGGCCGACTACAATATCGACCCGGCCAGCCGCTATGGCCTGAAGAACACGGCAGTCTTCATCACCCACCGGGTTCGGATGGAGGGGCTGGTGGTGTTCGACGACCTGCGGCAGTTCCCGCAGGCCCAGTCGGTCATGGCCGGCCGGATCGCCGACGGCTCCTTGAAGATCGCCATCGAGGAGTTTGACGGCGTCGAAACCTTCCCCGAGGCCTTCTGCGGCCTGTTCCGGGGCGAAAACTTCGGCCGCCGCCTCGTCCGTCTCGCGCCTGACCCTAGCTGAAACCTGTCATGACCCACGCACCTCTCCAGGACTACAGCCGCTTTCGCTTCGACCGGGATGGCCGGATGCTCACCGCCACCATCACCTCGGGCCCCCTGAACGCCGTGGACGCGGCCCTGCATGACGAACTGGCCCGGGTCTTCATCGACCTGCAGGCCGATCCGAACAGCGACCTGATCATCCTGACCGGCGAGGGCCGGGCCTTCTGCGCCGGCGGGGACTTCGACTGGTTCGACGAGCAGATCGCCCAGCCGTCCAAATTCCGGGCCATCGCCCATGACGCCAAGCGGATCGTCTCCACCCTGCTGGATATGGAAAAGCCGATCATCTGCCGGCTGAACGGCGCGGCGGCGGGCCTGGGCGCCACCATCGCCCTGCTGTGCGACGTCATCATCGCCGATGAGGCGGCGAAGATCGGCGATCCCCATGTGAAGGTCGGGCTGGTGGCCGGGGACGGCGGGGCGGTGATCTGGCCCCAGCTGATCGGCTTTGCCCGGGCCAAGGAACTGCTGATGACCGGCGACCTGCTGCGCGCCGATGAGGCGGCCAGGATGGGCCTGATCAACTATGCGGTCCCGGCGGCGGAGCTCGACGCCAAGGTCGCCGAACTGGCCGGAAAGATCCTGGCCAATCCCCGCTGGGCGGTCCGCTGGAC
>CAMAVA010000156.1 GCA_945861515.1 Brevundimonas vancanneytii
CGGTTCTCCGGGATGGCGCGGCGCAGGTCCCGCTGGTCCGGCGCCTGCCAGTGGGCCAGGGTTCCCTGGAAGATCGACATGGCCTGTTTGGCCAGGGCCGTGGCATGAGCTTCGTCGTCGGCCAGGATGTCGATGACCCCGTTGGCCCACTGGGTAGCGGCAGGGCCGATCTGTTCGGGCTTGAAGACCCCGAGTCCGCCGCCCTCGATCATGGCAGGGCCGCCCATGCCGAGGTTGGAATCCTTTGTGGCGATGATGATTTCCGACAGGCCGGCGATGGCGGCGTTGCCGGCAAAGCAGCGCCCCGCCACGATGGCGATCTTGGGAACCTCTCCCGCTAGCTCAGCCATCTTGCCAAAGGTTGTGACATCAAGGCCGGCCACGCCGGGGGAGTCGGTGTCGCCGGGCCGGCCGCCGCCGCCTTCGGCGTACCAGATCAGCGGGATCTTCTGTTCGTCGACAAGGCTGAGCAGCCGGTCCGTCTTCTTGTGATTGAAATAGCCCTGGGTGCCGGCCAGCACCGTGAAATCGTAGGCCAGGGCCGCGACCCGAGCTTTTTCCGGTGAAAACTCGGCGCCATTGACCGTGCCGATGCCGGTGATGATGCCATCGGCCGGGGTGGCGGCGATCAGGTCCTCGACGGTGCGGCGACGGCGCTGGGCGGCAATGGCCAACGCCCCGTACTCGATGAAGCTGCCCGGATCCAGCAGGTCGTCGAGGTTTTCCCGGGCCGTGCGATGGCCCGTGCGGCGACGTTTGGCGACGGCGTCGGGCCGGGCTTCATCCAGAGTGAAGCGGTGGCGGGCGATCACCTCGGCAAGGTCAGGGCGGATGGCGTCGGGGTCGATCTCCTCGGCGGCCGCAGACTCCAGACCAGCCACATCCTCGGGAACAAGAAACAGGATTGGCTGTCCCTTCAGGAGGGTCTGGCCGACCTCCGCCGCCACCGCCAGCACCCGGCCGCTGACCGGGGCGACGACGACATGCTCCATCTTCATGGCTTCAAGAATGGCCAGGGGCTGGCCCTGTCGCACCAGATCGCCCGGCGCCGCCTCGATCCGCCCGACCGTGGCCTGCAAGGGAGCGCCGACCGCTTCCGCACCGTCCGGGGTCACAAGCTCGGCGGGCGTCTGGAGGGTCTGGCCGCCGGCGGATGACCCGGCTTCGCGGGTCAACCGATTGGGGCCCAGGGCCTCGGCCGCAGTCAGAAGGGCGTCCAGATGCTCGTCGAGATAGCGGGTGGTTGCCCGGCCGGCCAGGACATCCGGCTGGGTCAGAAGCACCCGGAGCAGCGGGATGTTGCTCTCGACGCCTTTGAGGCGGAACTCCTCAAGCGCCCGCTCGGTGCGGTTTGCCGCCTCTTCATGGGTCGCCGCCCGGCCGATGACCTTGGCCAGAAGGCTGTCGTAGTGGGGGCTGGTGACATAGCCGCCATAGCCATAGCCATCGACGCGAACGCCGGGGCCGCTGGGCGCCTCATAGGCGGTGATCCGGCCGCCGGAGGGCTGGGCCGATCCGTCCGGCTGCATGACCTCCAGATTGACCCGCGCCTGGATCGCCGCGCCCCGGAAGGGCGGGGTTGACGCCAAACCGACCCTGGCCAGGGAGGCCCCGGCCGCCAGTTCGATCTGGGCCCGCACCAGGTCCACCCCGGTGACCTCCTCGGTGACGGTATGTTCCACCTGCAGCCGGGCATTGGTCTCGATGAAGGCGAAACGGCCGCTGACCGCATCGACCAGGAACTCGACGGTCGCCAGACTGCGCAGGTGCCGTGCGGCGCAGAGCCTGACCGCCGCCTCGTGCAGGGCTTCCCTCAGGCGGTCGCTCAGACCTGGAGCCGGGGCGATCTCGATGATCTTCTGGTGCCGGCGCTGGACCGAGCAATCGCGTTCGCCGACGGCAACACAGCTGGCGCCGTCGCCGGCCACCTGAACCTCGATATGGCGAGCCCGGTCGACCAGCCACTCGGCATAGACCCCGTCATCGCCAAAGGCGGCCTTGGCTTCCCGGGCGCAGGCCGAATGGGCGGCGGCCACATCCTCGCCCTTTCGGACGATCCGCATTCCACGCCCGCCGCCGCCGGCCACGGCTTTCAGCATCATGGCGCCATGTTCGGCCAGGAACCGCGCCGCACCGGCCGCATCGACCGGCCCGGTGCCTTCCAGCAAGGGCACCCCGACGCGGGCCGCCAGGGCCCGGGCGGCGGCCTTGTCGCCAAAGGTCTCGAGGGTTTCGGGGGAGGGACCGATGAAGACCAGTCCCGCTTCGGCGCAGGCCCGGGCGAAGGCGGCGTTTTCGGCCAGAAAGCCATAGCCCGGATGGACCGCCTGGCATCTGGCGGTTTTTGCAGCGGCGATGACGCCGGCCATGTCCAGATAGGCGGCGGCGCCGGTCCCCTTGAGGGCCACAGCCTCATCGGCCGCGCCGACATGCAGGCTGGCGGTGTCATCCTCGCTGAAGACGGCGACGGAGGTCAGATGAAGATCAGCGGTCGCCCGGGCGATGCGAATGGCGATTTCGCCCCGGTTGGCGATGAGCAGGCGCTTGAAAGCCATGGTTCCTCCGCAGGCCCCTCATACGGCCGTTTGAATGCAGCATAGAGGCTGGGCCGGCCGGTGGAAGGGGCTGCGAGGCCTTGCCGGCTTCCCAAAACCCTGCGCGCGTGGGACGCTGTCTCCGGAAGAGGTCCATCCCTCAGTTCGTGAAAGGCTGACCATGTCCCTCGCCGTCGCCAGACCCGTCACCTTCATCCTCACCGCCGACCGCAAGGTCTGCGAGGCCTGGTATGAAGCGAAGCTGGGGCTGACACCCACCCACGATGACGGGTTTGCCGCCGTCTATGACCTGGCCGGGGCCACCCTGCGCATGACGCAGATTCCCGGCTTCGTCGCCGGCGCCCATCCGGTTCTGGGCTGGATGGTCCCCGACATCGCTGAGACCGTGAGGGGCCTGACCGCGCGGGGTGTCGTCTTCACGGTCTATGAGGGTATGGGCCAGGATGCTCTGGGCATCTGGACCTCGCCGGATGGCAAGGGAAAGGTGGCCTGGTTCAACGATCCCGACGGCAATGTGCTCAGCCTGACGCAGGGCTGAAGCCTGAAGGCGTCTCAGGGCTCACGAACCGGCAGGCCTTCTCGGCGACCTGCTGCCTGGACCAGTCGTTTGTCGAAGGTGACAAAGGCCTCGCAGTCCGACGCCGCCGCCAGATGCAGCGCATCGGCGAAATCCAGGCCCGACCGGGCGTCATTCAGGGCCTGGCGGATACGATCAGGACTTTCCAGCCGTACGGACGGCAGGCCCGCCAGATCTTCCAGGGCCGGCAACAGCCTGTCCTGCGGGATGCGATAGACCCCGCGCAGCACCCATTCGGTTTCCAGCATGACCGTATTGGCGATCCAGACCCCGGACGCCATCACCGCCTTCGCCCGTTGATGCTGATCTTCGTCGTCCCGGACGAGGAACCGGACGACGAGGTTAGTATCGACCGCGATCATGACGCCGTGCGACCTCCTGGCTGATCGCCTGGTCCATATCCTCGATCGAGGCGGGCGGACCCTCCCAGGCCAGCATGCCGGCGACATCCTCGACCTGTGTCGCGGGAAAAAGGGGGGCGGGCCGCAGGAGCACGCCGTCGGGGGTTTCCTCGACCGTCAGCCGGGTCCCCGGCGTCCAGGTCTTCAGGTCGCGAATGGCCTTGGGCAGGATGACCTGGCCCTTGGTCGAAACGGTCGTCATCAAGGGCCTGGCCGTCATGGCTGCGCCTCCACAGGCGGTAAGATGAGCGTCTTACCTGAGTTCCGCAAGGGCCAGTGTCATGCCCGCTCCAGCGCCGCCACCTCCGGCACGGTTTCCTTCAGGCGGCCGCCCATGCGGATCGGCGCGATGCGCCGGGCCAGTCCCGTTCGGTCGTCGGTTTCGACATAGACGCCGCAGATGGTGGCCGGGCCCTCGGCCGGGCGATAGCGGCCCTGGCTGATCCGGGTGGTGAAGCGCCGCAGGGGCTCTTCCTTGTGGTTGCCGATGACGCTGTCGTAGTCGGCGCAGGCGCCGGCGTCGGTCTGGTAGGCGGTGCCGCCGTTCAGGATCTGGGCGTCGGCGGTGGGCACATGGGTGTGGGTCCCGACCACCAGACTGGCCCGGCCATCACAGAAATGACCCATTGCCATCTTTTCGGAGGTGGCCTCGGCATGCATGTCGACCACCACGGCGTCGGCCACATCGCCCAGGGGGGCCGAGTCCAGCTCGCGGTTGGCGGCGGCGAAGGGGTCGTCCAGGGCGTCCATATGGACCCGGCCCAGCAGGTTGATCACCAGGATCCGCCGGCCGTCCTGCAGTTCGAACAGGTTGGAGCCGCGGCCCGGGGCGTCGGACAGGATCGGATAGTTGGCCGGGCGGATCAGCCGGGGCTCGCGCACGATATAGGTCATGGCCTCCTTCTGGTCCCAGCTGTGGTTGCCAAGGGTCAGGCAGTCGGCGCCGGCGTCATAGAGCTCCCGGGCGGTGTTTTCGGTGATGCCAAAGCCGGCTGCGGCGTTCTCGGCATTGACGATGACGAAATCCAGGCCCAGCCGCCGGCGCAGGCCGGGCAGGTGGTCGGCCAGGCCCTCGCGGCCGGACCGGCCCACGACGTCTCCGAAAAAGGCAATGCGCATCAGGTATCCTTTCGCGCCGGGATATAGCCTGTCTCGGTGAGAATCCCATCCAGGGTCTGGTCCAGGGGCCCGGCGGGCACGGCCTCGACCTGTTGCTGGCGATAGGCGATCCCGACCAGGGCCGGCGAGGCGGCCGACTTCTTCAGCACCGCAAAGGTCCGGTCATAGAAACCGCCCCCCTGTCCCAGCCTGTGGCCGGCCAGGTCAAAGGCCAGCAGGGGGGTCAGGATGACCGACGGCGTCACGGCCGGCGCGGCGGCCATGGGCGCCGGCAGGCCGGCCAGGTCGTGGACCAGCCGCTCTCCCGGGTTCCAGGTCCGGAACACCAGGGGCGCGTCCATAGTCTCCACGGCGGGCAGCGCCAGCCGCCAACCCAGCCCCACCAGCGCCTCGCCCAGGGGCAGGGGGTCCAGTTCGCTGCCAAGCGCCCGGTAGAGGGCGACCACGCCGGGCGGCCGGCCAAGGGCGGCCAGCAGGGCCGGCGCCTGGTCGGCCAGGCGCCAGTCTGTCTCCGGGTGTTCGACCTGCAGCCGCTTGCGGCGGCGCCGGGCGTCCAGCCGCAGGGCGGACTTGGCCGCTTCCAGGACGGGGTCTGACATGAGGTCGGTCGTGATTTTGCAAAAAGGTGGCGGCGCCGCGAGGACCGTGAAGAACAGTTTTATCCTCTCAGACCCGGGCAACCAGGTGGGCGCCATATACCCGCGACCACGGCCACGGACAGGGACAGCTCCCTTCGAGAGAATTAAGGTCAGAAGGATATGTCGTCTTCGACGAGAGCCGCAGCAGACCCGCCACTGCACAGAATAGGCCTTCGGGGCAGGGTTCTCAAGGTGTTCTGAAAATTGCCGCCGATCCCCTGGCCGCCCGGGTCGCCACTATTAGCGGGCCCGCCGCAGCAGGCCCCTGGCCCAGGCGACGGCCCCGGCTGCGACGGACGGCTGCTTGACGACCTGGGCGGGCTCGTCGTCGGGAGTCTCGGCCCGCAGGGCGGCCAGCAGGCGCACGACCTCTTCGTTCTCCGGGTCGCGCCGGGCAAAGGCGTACAGCACCCGCTCGGCCTCGGCCAACTCGCCCTTCTGGACCAGATGCCTGGCATACTTGCGGGTGTAGCGCAGCTTAACCGGGTCCAGCTCGGCAGCGCGCTGGAAGAAGGATTCGGCCTCCGCCAGCCGGCCCAGCGCTTCCAGCGCCTGGCCCAGCAGGAAGGCCCCCTCGGCGGACCCCTCATTGACCTCGACGGCGCGGCGCAGCTCTGTCTGGGCTGCCACCGGCTTGCCGGTCCGCAGCAGCGCCAGGCCCAGATCCTTGCGGAACTGGAATTCGCGGTAGCCCGCCGCCTTCCAGCCCTTGTCCCGGGACAGGCGGACAAGCAGTTTGGCCGCCTTTTCGAACTCTCCGACCGTCAGGGCCTTGCGGGCCCGCGCCATGTCATCCTTGAGGTCCATGGGGCTGGCGGGCGCCGCTTCGCCCTCGGCGGTCGGCAGATACAGCCGCACCACCTGGTCGACGATGCCGCCGACCACCTCCGAATTGACGTGCCGGTTATCGCCCTGAAAGGCCAGGGACCGCTCGCTGAGGCTGACGATCTCGTAGCTGGGGAAGTAATCGATCTCTGGATGGCGCCGCGCCGTGGCCTCGATCGCCACCCGCAGGGCGCTCTTGGAATAGGTATTGGCCATCAGCACGTCGGTGTCGGCATAGGTTGCCTTCAGCGGCACCGGCGAGACGGTGGCCAGCATGCGGAACCGCGGATGGCCGTGGCGTTTCAGCAGGCCGACAATCTCTTCCATCACCGCCTCGACATCGGCTGGCGAGAGAATGTCGAGGCGGAACCGGTCCGGCTGCTCCCGCAGGATCTGGGTCGGCGGCGCGCCGTTCAGATAGAGGCCGGTGGTCATATCGAGCCAGCTTTCCACCAGCCCAAGCGTCAGGATGACGATCCGGCAGCGGGACAGTTCCTCGAACACCGCCGACATGGCGCGCCGACGCTCCTGAACCCGCTCCGGCTCGGAGGGGGGCAGGAAGGGGGCCGCGTGCGGATCGTGCCAAAGCCCGTCGCTGGTCTTCAGAAAGCCGTCGTCGGGGAAGGCGGCGTCCGGATCCAGGGCCCAGCGGAACTCATTGAGGATCGCATGCGGCGTGTACTTGTTCAGAACATCGTTGTCCTTGGCGTGCTCGTCGCTGAGGGGCGAGCGCAGGGTGACCACATCCATGCCGACCGCCGCCAGCCGCGCCTCGATGTTGCGCGCAAAACAGGAGCCGACGGTGAAGACCGGCTCTCCTGGCTCGAAAACGAAGCCCGGGGTCTGTTCCACCTGCGCCACGCCGCCAAGCCGGCCGCCGAGGCCATGGGCATTGGGCCAGAGCGCCCGACGATTGCGAAGGTTGGCTCCCGCCTCGGCAACGCTGAAACTGACCAACGGCATCTGACACCCGAACACACTCGCCGCCATCTCGAAACGTCGAGGGGCGAAACAGACTATCATCGGCCAAGGCGGGAGGTCCATCGGCTGAAACCCCATGGCCGGGAAGCCGGACGGCCAAGGTCCACGCCCCCCTTTCACGCCCCGGGGCGGCGAAAAATGACGCGCAGAGTCCTGAAAAATCCTGATGTGTCATTTTTTACCAAACGGCTTTTTTGATCCGGGTCCCCCCGAAAGGCGGCGGACCCGGGTGGCGGCCAGGCCAGCGGCCAGAAAACCGCAAGGATTTCAACTGATCAGGCCCCGTTCCAGGCGGTCCAGTTCCTGTCGCATCTCGGCGACCCAGGGTTCTTCCCGGGGCGGCCGGGGCCGCTTGTAGGGCGTCCGGGCCGGTTTTTGCGTCAAGGCCGTGTCA
>CAMAVA010000157.1 GCA_945861515.1 Brevundimonas vancanneytii
ACTGGATGGCGACGGTCCGGAGGTCGAAGCCGTATTGGAGATGCGCCGGTTTGATGAGACGGCAGTCCTGGCCGAGCAGCCCTGGGCGATCGAAGGCGATCTGGCCGAAAAGCTGGGCCGGACGATCGGGCGGTTTCATGCCGGCGCGCTGGTCATCCGGCAGGTCGAGCCGGGGGGCGGGCTGAGCTATACCATAAGGTCCAACGCCGGGCTTTTGCGTGATCTGGTCCCGAAGCTGGACCGGGATCAGGTGGAGCATCTCATTGCCGCCACCGCCGCCGAGCGGGCCCGGCTGGAGGGCCTGTTGTCCCGACGGCGCGACGAGGGCTGGGTGCGGCGATGCCATGGCGACCTCCATCTGGGAAACATCCTGCTGGAGAACGGCGAACCGATCCTGTTCGATTGCATCGAGTTCAACGACGCCCTGTCCGAGCTGGACATCCTTTATGATCTGGCCTTCCTGCTGATGGATCTGGATTTCCGACGGCGGCGTGATGCCGGCGTCCGGGTCCTGTCCGCCTGGCTCGACGAGGCCGCGCGCAGTCTGACAGACGGCCTCTGGGAGGGGCTGGCCGCCCTGCCGCTGGCGCTGTCGATCCGGGCGGCGGTCCGTTGCCATGTGCAGGCCCATGCCGGTGACCTGGCAGCCGCCCGTGCCTATATGCTGGCCGCCATCGCCCATCTGACGCCGGAGCCCCCGGTCCTGGCGGCGGTGGGCGGACTTTCGGGGTCGGGAAAATCGACCTTTGCAAGACTGGCGGCCCCCGGGCTGGGCGGATCGCCGGGCGCCGTCGTGCTGCGCAGCGACGAGGTTCGCAAGCGCCTGTGGGGCGTGGGGCCGCTGGAACGGCTTCCCGGCGAGGCCTACGGACCGGGAACCAGTGAACGCGTTTACCAGGCCTTGCTGGCCGAGGCCGGGGCCTGCCTGGCGGCCGGGCGAAGCGTGATTCTCGACGCCGTCTTCCTGAAGCCGGAAGAACGCATCGCCGCCCGGATGGTGGCCGAATCCCGGGGTTTCGCCTTCCAGGGACTGTGGCTGGAGGCCGACCCGGACCTGCTGCGACGGCGAGTCGCCGACCGGACGGGCGATGCCTCCGATGCGGATGTCGAGGTTCTCGAGCGCCAGATGTCGCGGGATCCGGGGGCTATGGACTGGCTGTCCGTGGCCTCGGGCGGCGATTTCGAACCTGCCGCCGAAGCCCTGGTCAGGGCCCTGGCGCAGCCGGCGACGGCCTGAAGTTCGCTCCACACATGCGCCGGTTTGCCTTAAGGCGCGTCGGTCACTAACTTGACTGAAGCCGGAAATGGTTTCGATTGGATGAGAGGAAAGACGGCATGCGCGGCCTGATGCAGGACTCGGCTCTTACGGTCGACAAGATCCTGGACCACGCGAAGAACTGGCACGGCGAGGGCGAGGTGGTCAGCCGCTCGGTCGAGGGACCGATCGTCCGGACGACCTATGCCCAGATCCACAGCCGCGCCAAGCAGGTCTCGAACCTGTTGCTGGGCCTTGGCGTCACCCTGGGAGACCGGGTCGCCACCCTGGCCTGGAACACGGCCCGCCACATGGAAGCCTGGTACGGCATCATGGGCATCGGCGCGATCTGCCATACCCTGAACCCACGGCTCCATCCCGAACAGATCGCCTGGATCATCAACCATGCCGAAGACAAGATCATCTTCGTTGACCTGACGTTCGTGCCGATCCTCGAAGCGATCCTGGCCAACTGCCCCAGTGTCGAACAGGTCGTGATCATGACCGACGCCGGCCATATGCCGGCCTTCAAGGTCCAGGGCGTTCCGGCCATGAAGTTCGGCGGCGCCCATTGCTATGAAACCGCCATCGCCGCGCAGTCCACCGAATGCGCCTGGGGCGGCTTCGACGAAAACACCGCCTGCGGCCTCTGCTACACTTCCGGCACGACGGGCGATCCCAAGGGCGTGCTCTATTCGCACCGGTCCAACTACATCCATGTCCTGGTCGGGCTTCAGGCAGACGTTCTGGGCATTTCCGGCGTGGATACGGTCCTGCCGGTGGTGCCGATGTTCCATGCCAATGCCTGGGGCACGGCGTTCGCCTGTCCGGCGGTCGGCGCAAAGATGGTCATGCCTGGTCCGAAGATGGACGGCGCCTCGATCCATGAACTGCTGGAAAGCGAGAAGGTCACCTTCTCCGCCGCCGTGCCGACCGTCTGGCAGATGCTGCTGGGCCACCTGGATGCAGCGTCGCTCGCCCTGCCGCACCTCAAGAGGGTTGTGATCGGCGGATCAGCCTGTCCGGAAGCCATCATCCGCGGCTTCAAGGAGCGGTACGACGTCGATGTGCTGCATGCCTGGGGCATGACGGAGACCTCGCCCCTCGGCACCCTGGGTTCGCCCAATGCCCGGGTCGCCAGCCTCAGTTATGACGAGCAGATGCCGTTCAAGCTGAAGCAGGGGCGTCCGCCCCTCGGCATCGAAATGAAGCTGACCAACGACGCCGGAGAGCCACTGCCGCATGACGGAGAGACGTTCGGCCATCTGAAGGTGCGGGGTCCCTTCGTGGTGGGCGCCTACTTCAAGGGCGCCGGCGGCAACATCCTGGATGCGGACAGCTTCTTCGACACCGGCGATGTCGCGACCATCGACCGCGAAGGCTTCATGCAGATCACCGACCGCGCCAAGGATGTGATCAAGTCCGGCGGTGAGTGGATCAGCTCTATCGATATCGAAAACATCGCCATGGGCCATCCCAAGGCCGAGAATGCGGCCGTGATCGGCGTGCTTCATCCCAAATGGGACGAGCGGCCTCTGTTGCTGGTCAAGCTGAAGCCCGGCGTCGAGGCCACCAAGGAAGAATTCATCGAGTTCCTTCAAGGCAAGATCGCCAAATGGTGGATGCCCGACGATGTGATGTTCGTCGACGACATCCCGCTGGGCGCCACCGGCAAGATCGACAAGAAGCTGCTGCGGACCCGGTTTGCCGATTATCGCCTGCCGGAGGTTCCGCTTGCCGTCGCCATGGCGGCGGCGGCGGCGGCGGCGGCCACGCCCGTCGCCCTGAGGGCCGCGCCGTCTCCTGTTCTGCTGGCCCCGGAGCCGCCCGTTCAGGAAGACGAGCCGACCATCTTACCCGCCCTGTCTCTCGAACCTTCAGAGCCGTCGATTTCCGAAGAGGTCGCCGCCCCGATCGAAGCCGTTGTCGAGGCGGAGCCTGTTTTGGCGCCCGCCATGGCAGCTGTGAGCGAACCTGTTCCGGAACCGGCCGAGCCTGTCATGGTCGAGGTGGCCCATTTGCCGCCGAAACCGGAGCCAGAACCGGAACCGCCGCAGGCTGCAGCGCCGGAGACCGCCGACCCTTTTGAGGTTGCCGGCGTCTCGCATTTGGCGGCTGAAGAGCCCCAGCTGCAAGCGCCGGTTGCCGCTTCCGAAACTCCGGTCATCCCGTCGTCGGCCCCGCTGGCGGAGGCCCTGATTGCCGGGGCTGCAGCCTCTGCGGCAGCAGGGGATTGCCGGCCGGACGATCAGCCCGAGCCGCCGACCATGTTTGCCGTGCTGGACCGGGCGGCCGCGGCCACGCCTCCCGTGGAACCGGCGTCCGAGCCCGTCGTTGCGGCATCCGAGGCTGCGCCAGACCTGGCATCAACGGCGGAGACAACCTCTGTCGCATCGGACACGCCTTCGGCCTCGACAGACACAGTCGAAACGGTTCCGTCGCCGGACGATATCCCCCTGTCCTGGGGCAAGGGGGTGGCCGAACCGCCCCGTAGTGAACACGTGATCAATCCCGAACCTGGGACACCGGAGATCGAGATGACTTCGAAAAAAGGGGACGATGACGTTCCCCCGCCCCTGTCGGGCATGCCCGAACTGACGCCGCTCAATGCGGCCGAGCCGACCAGCCCCGGGGTAGGCGCTTCGGCGGCAACCCTGGTCGCGACGCCGGCCGAGCCGGCATCCCTGACGTTTCCCAGCAGCTTGAAGACGGCGGCCGACGCCCCGGTTGCGGTCCCGGCGGGCGAGGCGCCCCTGTCGTTTTCGCCGGGTCCCTATACGGGCAAGGCCGCGAAGACCCGGGCTTCAAGGTCCACCGAAAAGCAAAAGGGTGGACTGGCCGACGTCTATCTGGCGCTTGGACTGTTGATGGCCATTGCGCCGGCCCTGGTGATTGCAGGCGGCGCGGTCGGCATGCGCATGGGCGCCTGGGACTGGCGCACCGGTTTTGCGGCCGTGATGGTCAATGGACCGGTTCCCAATCTGGGCTGGGCGCCGGCCCTGTTGCTGCTCAGCATTCTCACCGGAGTCATCGGTCTTCTGGTGGCGGCCTTTGGCGGCTGGAAGCGGCTGTGGAAGAAGGCCCTGCTGAACATCGGCTTGACCGCCGCCACGATCGGGGCGCTGGGCGCCATGATCGGCATGGCGGCCCAGGCGCCCCGCATCCATGACGTGGCGACCGACTGGTCGGTGCCGATCCTGTTTTCGGCGAAGGTCATGTCGGACCGGGGGCCAGACGCCAATATCGTCGAGCCTAACCCGGTCATGCCGCTGGATGGCGGCGGTTATGCCGGACGGCGGATTTCCGAGATCAACGCTGAAACCTGCCCGGCCGCCCGTCCGGTCATCCTGTCCACGGACACGGCCACGGCCTATCAGACGGCCAAGGCCGCGCTGCAGAAGTCCGGCCTGACGATCGTGACGGACGAGCCGTCCAACGGCCGCCTGGAAGCCTATGCCGCAAGCCTGATCTATGGGTTCAAGGATGATGTCGCCATCCGGGTGCGTCGCCAGGGCGTCGGTTCGAGGATCGATATCCGTTCGGTCAGCCGGGTGGGCCTGGGCGACCTGGGGGCCAACTGCAAGCGCATCGGCAAGCTGTCCGCGGCGATGGTTCCCTGATGCGGTTCAGGAAGCAGCTTGGGGCGGCGATCTGCGTCGCCGCCCTTCTGTCTCAGGCCCTGGCCCCGGCCAGCCGGTAGTCCGTATCCAGTCCCGGCTCGCCATCGGCGACCAGGCGTCCGTCGCGCACCATCTGGACCACATGGGCCATGACCGAATGGGCGGCCGCAGGATGCAGCCGGGGATCCACATCCTTGTAGAGTTCGGGGACCATCACCTTGATGCGGGTATGGCCCCGGCCAAGGGCGGCCAGGATCTGGGCCTCGCGGGCGCGGCGATGGTCGATATAGGCCTGGATGAAGGGCTCGACCGCCGTGATGGGCGGGCCGTGGGTCGGCCAGAGGGTCGAGAAGTCCCGGGACTTGATGCGGTCAAGGCTGTCGAAATAGTCACCCATATCGCCGTCCGGCGGACTGATGACGGTCGTTGACCAGCCCATGATGTGGTCGCCGGAAAACAGGGCGTTCTCTTCGAGCAGGGCGTAGCAGATGTGGTTGGAGGTATGGCCCGGCGTGGGGATGGCCTCCAGGGTCCAGTCGCCCCCCTGAAACACCCCGCCGTCGCACAGGCCGACGTCTGGCCGGAATTCCCGGTCGTCGCCGGCTTCCATCCGGACCTCGGACTCGGTCGGCACGCCCGGCTTTGCGCAGGCATAGATGGTCGCGCCGGTCCGCTCCGCCAGGGGGCGGGCCAGGGGGGAATGGTCGGCATGGTTATGGGTGACGAAAATGTGGGTGACGGTTTCACCCTCGACCGCCGCCAGGATGGCCTCGAGATGATCGTCCATGTCGGGGCCGGGGTCGATCACGGCGACCTTGCCGTTGCCGATGATATAGGTGCCCGTTCCCTTGTAGGTGAAGGGTCCGGGGTTGTTGGCGACCACACGGCGGATCAAGGGCGACAGCCGGTCACAGGCCCCGTATTCGAAGGTGATGTCTCTAACGAACGGAATCATCGGCGACGGTCCCTGGTTCCTGGCGGATAAGATTGAGGAATGCCTCGGCAAGCAAGCCGGTCGCGACCAGCTTGTCGCGCAACGGCAGGATTACGGGCGGTCCCATATCGGTTTTATTGACGTCCACAACATAGATACGGCCATCCTTGTCCCGAAGGATGTCCAGGCCGCCCCAATCCAGCCCCATGCCGCGGCAGAAATCGCTGATCTGGGTCATCTCATGCGGGCTGAAGACCGCTTGCGGGGTCGTCAGGGTCGAGGTGCTGTTGTGATTGGCGAAGCGGTCGGTGACGGGGCGGCGCTTGATGAAGACGGTGACGGGCTGTCCGCCAACGCAAGGGGTCCGCAGGTCATCGACAAAGTCCCCGTCGGTATTGTCGATGAGCTTCTGATAGGTCTTTCCGGGCAGGGCAGGGCAGGGGCCCTGGACGATCCGGCCGTCATGGACGCCGTTGTCTTCGCCCTTTTCGACCATCGGACCGGTCCAGACGCCCGGGTTGACCGCAAGGCTGTAGCCAAAGGTCTCTTCGAAGACCTGGGCCACCCGGCTCTTGGTCACATCGGTGCAATGCCAGTTGAACCGGCGGGCCGGCCCTTCATTGGGCGGGGAGCCGGTTGCGCTGTCGTCGAAATAGAAGGCGACCTCGGCGCTGTCGGCATCGGGCGCCAGCCGCACGCCGGCCCAGGCGGCGCTGGCCCAGACCAGATACCAGGGGCGGGGCCGATCCGGAGCGAACCAGACAGAGGGACCGGGGTTGACCGTTCGGGTCCAGAGGGCCTTGAGGCGAACGGGAACATAGTAGGCGAACCAGTGGAGCGCTTCGGACGCGAGCGCCCAGTCGAGCGCCATGTCGGCCCCGGTCTTGAGAACCTTGACGCGCCCTCCCTGGAAGACGAAGTCCCGGGTCCAGATCGATCCGGTCATGAAATACTCCGCGCCCCCACGACGCCTTGCTCCTAGTTAAGCCAATTTGGATCACGAACAAACGACTTGCCCGCGAGGCGTGCGTGATCGCTGCGAAATCGGGCCCGGTTTTCCGGTCTGCAACTTGCGAACGCCCTATCCATAGGCGGCAAGGGGCTGGTCGTGACCATCGATGCACTGATTTTTGTCTCAAAACGGCTCCAGCGGGCGGGGTTGGCGATTCTCTGTCTCATGGCGGCGCAGCTGGTGCTGGCTTCCTGCGAGCCGGAACAGGACCCGGCCGCCATGGCTGCCCGGGTCAGCCTCGACGGCCAGTGACGCGCGACCGTCAGGCTTGAGGCAGCCGGCGAATGGCCGTTCAATAGGGCCATGCAGCCGCCGGCCGATCTCCAGACCCAGCTTGCCCAGGCGGGCCGATACCGCCAG
>CAMAVA010000158.1 GCA_945861515.1 Brevundimonas vancanneytii
GGGCTGAAACGAAGAACGCCCGGCCGAGGGCCGGGCGTTTCACAGGCTCCAATCCGGTGGGTGGATCAGGCGGCCTTCTGCAGGGACTTGGTCAGCAGGCTGACGGCGGCGTCGCGGTCGATCCGCTCGACGGCCGCCACTTCCCGGGCCATGCGGTCCAGGGCCGACTCATAGAGCTGACGCTCGGAATAGGACTGTTCGGGCTGGTTGTCGGCGCGGTGCAGGTCGCGGACCACCTCGGCGATGGAGACCAGGTCGCCGGAATTGATCTTGGCCTCGTATTCCTGGGCGCGGCGCGACCACATGGTGCGCTTGATCCGGGCCCGGCCCTTGAGGGTGGTCAGGGCCTTGGACATGACGCCCTCTTCGGCCAGGGAGCGCAGGCCGGAGGTGGCGGCCTTCTTGGTCGGGACGCGGAGGGTCATCTTCTCGTGGTCAAAGGTGATCACATAGACTTCCAGAGACATTCCAGCGACTTCCTGGGTCTCCACCGCCTGGATGGTGCCCACGCCATGGGCGGGATAGACAACGTGATCGCCAACGGAAAACGCCAGACCGGTCTTGCTCATTGCTTGTCCTTTTTCTGCACCCTCCGCTGTCGCGGAGCGCCGAGTCCGATCACCCTGAATAGGACGCAAAAAGCCCGGGCTCCATGGCGCGGGCTGTCTCGTCACGTTTCAAGGTCTGTCTAGGTCACCCTTCGCCTTCGTCCGGGCGCGCCGATCGGGAACGGCAGTTCTTGAACCGAAACGCGTCGGAAAAACTCCGGCGCGTCACGAGGGTGATAACACAAAATTCAGCCGAATGAAAGGTTTGCGACAGGCCAGGCTCTGTGCAAGGGCCGCAAGAGCGCCAGGCAGGACAGGTTCCCGTCTGGCGGGAATCTGCCCGGTCAGGCCGTTCAGTTACCCTTGCCGGGTTTCTCGCTGAAGTATTTCTCGAACTTGCCGGTTTCCCGCTCATAGGCCTCGGCATCGGCTGGCGGATCGCCCTTCAGGGTGATGTTCGGCCAGATCTTCGCATAGTCGGTGTTGATCTTCAGCCACTTGCCGTCCGGCTCGTCCTCGGTGTCGGGCTTGATGGCGTCGACCGGACATTCCGGCTCGCAGACCCCGCAGTCGATGCATTCGTCCGGGTTGATGGCCAGGAAGTTCTCACCCTCGTAGAAGCAGTCCACCGGACAGACCTCCACGCAGTCCATGAACTTACATTTGATGCAGGCGTCGGTAACGATGTAGGTCATCAGGGGCTCTAAAGGCCGCGTGCAAAACGGCAGGCGCGGGTTGCGAACGACAGGCTCCGGTATTTCCTTTGGCAGCGGGGCCTTGTCAATCGGGACGTCATCATGGCGGGCTCAGTTATTCTCCAAGGGGCAATAGAGGGCGCGCGCCTCTGCGGGCGGACCGCGCCGCTCGCCGGGCCCCAGCACCTGCACCGCGATGACCCGGCCGGACAGGGCAAAGACCAGCCGGTCGCCGGGGATCAGGCCGCGGGAGGGCTTGTCGAGCCGCGATTCCTGGCCGCCCCTTGTCAGCCGGGCCCGGCCCTCCTCGACGAATTTCGCGGCCATGGACCGGGTCTTGAAGAACCTCGCGCGCCAGAGCCAGACATCCGCCCGGCAGGCCATGGCCTGTGGCGACTCCTGCCGGTCGGTCTGGCAGGCCTGGCTCATGCCGCGGCGGTCCGCCGGCGGCGTCTTGCGCGGGCCTTGGGGCGAGGCTGAGGGCCCGTGCGAGCAGGCGGGGCAGGCGTCAGGCTGGCCAGGACGGCGAAGGGCGAGTCGGGGGCCGGGGCCGGGGGCGCGGCGGCGGCCTTGCGCACCGGATCGCGTCGGCGCCAGAAGCTGGTCGCCTCCGGTCCGGTGGGCCGGGTGGCGGGGACGAAGTCCAGGCCCCGCAGGATGTCGTTCAGGTCGCGGGCGGGCCAGCCCATCTGGTCCATCAGGGCCCTGGACACCGCAATGCCCTTGCCCTGCTGATGGGCCGCCCGCAGCAGGCCATCCAGCACCTCCAGCTGCTCCACGGGAACGGCCAGGCCGCCGACCGCCATCAGGCCGCGCGCCGCCAGGGCCTTCTGGTCCACGGGGCCGGGGCTCAGGCGTGTGGTCGCGCCAGCCGGCGGGATGGCCGGGGCGAAGGACAGGGCCTGGGCAAAGGCCAGGGCCTCTTCCGTCAGCAGGCCCGGCATATGCAGGGAAAAGCCGCCGATCTTGACCCCCAGCACCCGCAGGGCCCTGCGCTCGGCCTGGCTCAGGGCCTTCAGTTCCGCCTCCAGGCCGCGCCGGGGCAGGATGCCGCCGCCTTCCAGCAAGCGGTGACCCAGCCCCCGGGCCAGGCCCTTGATCTGGCCCCGGGCCATGGCGGTCTCCAGCCGGGTCAGGGGGCCCAGGCGCCGGATCCGCTCGGCGGCGACATAGGCCTCCAGCCGCCGCTGGGCCCGTTCCCGCGCCGGCGGCGGACCCATGTCGCCCAGCAGCCGCACCCGGCCCGCCTCCTGCAGCTGTCCGGTCAGGGCGCCCCGCCACAGAAGGGCGCCGTTGGGGGTGATGCTGAAGGCCTCGTCCGGCTCGGCCGCCAGGGCGCCCAGCCGGCGGGCGACCTCCGGGGCCACGGCCTTCTGGGCGGCGCCGCGCAGGGCCTTTTCCTCCAGCGAGGTCACGGCCTTTGGCTGGTCAAAGACCACGCCCTTCAGCCGGCCGACGAAATGGCCCTCGACGGTGACGGTCCCGTCCTCGGCCACCCCGGCCAGCATGGTTTCGCGGTCGCCCAGCTGGCGCATCAACAGGCTGGTGCGGCGGTCGACGAACCGGGCCATCAGCTTTTCATGCAGGGTGTCGCTCAGCCGGTCTTCCAGCCGGCGCATGACGCCCTGCCAGTGGGCCGGCTCATGCAGCCAGTCAGGCCGGTTGGCGACATAGGACAGGGTGCGGACCGCCGCCAGACGCTGGGCAAGCGAGTCGATCTCGCCGTCCGTGCGGTCCAGGCTGGCCAGCTGTTCGGCCATCCAGTCGGCGGGGATGCGCCTCTGGCGGCTGGTCAGGTCGTGGAAGATGCGCCGCAGGAGGTTCAGGTGATCATCGCTGGCGATCTTGCGGAAGTCGGGGGTCTGGCAGACCTCCCACAGCCGCTCCAGGGTGCGCTTGTCGCGGCAGCGCTGGGCGATGTCGGAATCCTCGGCCAGGCGCTTGAGGGTCTTTTCGTCCAGGGCCTCGGCCGACAGTTTCAGCCCCTCGCGGGACGGCGACTGGTCCAGGGACCGGATCAGGGCCGGCAGGGAGGCAAAATCCAGCCGGCTGTTGCGCCATTCGGCGGCGACCAGGGGCTCGAACCGGTGGGCCTCCACCGCCTCGACCAGGTCCTCGTCCATGTCCTCGGCCTCGCCGGTGACGCCGAAGGTGCCGTCCCGCCGGTAACGCCCGGCCCGGCCGGCGATCTGGCCGATCTCCTGGGCCTGCAGCCAGCGGGTGCGGCGGCCGTCGAACTTGCGAAGTCCCGCAAAGGCGACATGGTCGACATCCATGTTCAGGCCCATGCCGATGGCGTCGGTGGCCACCAGGAAGTCCACCTCGCCCGACTGGTAGAGCGCCACCTGAGCATTGCGGGTGCGGGGGCTGAGCGAGCCCATGACCACCGCCGCCCCGCCCCTCTGGCGGCGGATCAGCTCGGCGATGCCATAGACCTGGTCGGAACTGAAGGCGACGATGGCCGAGCGGCGGGGCAGCCGGGTCAGTTTCTTGGGCCCCGCATAGGTCAGGCTGGAAAACCGCTCGCGGGTGACGATCTCGGCGCCTGGCAGCAACCGGCGCACCAGATGGGCCATGGTTCCCGAGCCCAGCAGCATGGTCTCATGCTTGCCCCGGGCATGCAGCAGCCTCTGGGTGAAGACATGGCCGCGTTCGGGGTCGGTGCAGAGCTGGATCTCGTCCACCGCCATGAACTCGACCTCGCGGCCGAGCGGCATGGCCTCGACCGTGCAGACGAAATAGTTGGCCCGGGGCGGGACGATCTTTTCCTCGCCGGTGATCAGCGCCACCTCGCGGGGGCCCTTGATGGCCACCACCCGGTCATAGATTTCCCGGGCCAGCAGCCGCAGGGGCAGGCCGATCATGCCACTGGCGTGACCGCACATCCGCTCCACGGCCAGATGCGTCTTGCCGGTATTGGTCGGCCCCAGAACGGCGGTCAGCCGGGCCGGCGCCTGTCCGGTCGAACGGTCGCTCATGGCAGGGAAGGTGGGGCGAGAATCGGTCGGCGGCAAGGTGTCGGGTCGAGGGAATGACGGGGTGGGTGTGAATGTCGCGAATGTCCGGCCACCGTCGTCCCGGACGGCCCGCAGGGACGATCCGGGATCCAGGGCGGCGGCTGCGATATCGCCGCCGCGACCAGCCTGCCGAACGGCTCTGGGCCCCGGCTCTTCGCTGCGCTTCGGCCGGGGCGACGGGGTTTTTGGGGCGAGCGGCGGATTGCGGGGCGCGTTGCGGAAACCACCCACTTCGTCATCCTGAGTAGGCCGCGCTGCGGCCGGGTCGAAGGACGCAAACTGATGGCGGCCCGCTTTGAACGGTAATGAAACAGCGTGCGGTCTTCGACACGCCCCGGGCGGGGCTACTCAGAGTGACGAGGTTTCATCCTCGGGAAGCGTCCCGACCGCTGACGGTCTTTTCGATGACGTCGATCAGGGCCGGAACATCGATGGGCTTGGAGACGATGGCGTCGAAACCGATCCCTTCATAGTCCGCGACCTGGTGGCGCATGGCGTTCGCCGTGATGGCGATGATCGGAACCTGTCCGAGACCAGACTGCTTTTCATGTTGCCGGATCTTCCGGGTCGCCTCGACCCCTCCCATGACCGGCATGAGGACATCCATCAGGATCAGGTCCCATTCCGTCCCGGTCGCGGCTTCGACCGCCTGGGCGCCATCGCTGACCGTGGTCACCGACAGACCGGCCTGCTGCAGAACCGTGCGCATCACCAGTTGATTGGTCTCGTTGTCATCGACACTGAGAACCCGCAGGGCCGGCGATTCCGGACGCCGCCCGGTCGTCTCGCCGGCGGACTCGGGCTGCATAGCGGCGGCCTGGCTGCAGTTCAGCCGTTCCAGTGGAAGACTGACGGTAAAGGTCGACCCCTCCCCCACCCGGGACTGGACCTTCAGATCGCCTCCCATCAGCCCCGCCAGTTCGTTGCAGATGGCGAGCCCCAGACCGGCGCCGCCAAAGCGCCGGTTGACGGAGGAGTCGGCCTGGCGGAACTCCTCAAAGATCACATTGATCGCTTCAGCCTCGATACCCGGGCCCGTATCGGAAACCGAGATTTCCACACCGGACAGAACGGATCTGGCGCTGAGAACAATTTGGCCCTGATCGGTGAACTTGATCGCATTGGACAGCAGATTCTGGACGATCTGACGGATCCGGGTCGGATCACCCCTGTAGCGCCCCCTGGCCCCCGCAATGTCCTGCCGGAAGATGAGGCCATCCCTGTCCGCCAGGGCGGAGAAATTGGCGAATACGCCGCCGAGCACATCCTCGAGTTCGAAGGGGATCGACTCCAGCGGCAGCTTTCCGGCCTCGAGCCGGGACAGGTCGAGCAGCTGGTTCAGAATGGTCAGCAGCGCCCCACCGGACTCGAGCACGACACTCAGACGGGCGGACTGCTGTTCATCCTGGGCGTCCTTGACCATGGCCTGGGCCATTCCAAGGATGCCATTCAAGGGCGTGCGAATTTCATGGCTCATGGTCGCAAGAAAGTTCGACTTGGCCTGACTGGCCGCAAGCGCCTGGTCCCGCGCCCTGCGGAGGCTTTCGTTCAGCTTCTTGACCTCGGCCAGCTGCATTGTCTGCATGCTGACCGCCACGGCCATGGTGGTGGCGCCGTCGGCGGGAGAGAAGTCCTGGGCGGTCAGGCCCAGCTTTCCCCAACCGGACGCCGCGCCCGCCGACAGGCTTATGCAGAACAGAAACCCGTCACCCAGCTGCATGATGCAGCCAGCCAGCTTGATCCTGCCGTCAACGGACCCCAGCTGCAGGGCCGCACCCGATTTCGCCGATGCGACGGGGTCGAAACCCCTGAAGGGCCGTTCCACGACGAACCACCTGTCCAGTCGTTGCCCTGCCAGAGCTTCGGGAACCAGCTTCTGGATTGTTCTTCCGACCTCGGTGATGACAAGATTTTCATCGGTCCGGATGAAGCATGGAAAAAGAGCTTCAAACTGCGCGTTACTGAGGTTGATTGGATTTTGCATTCATCGACCTCAGCTTCTATCGGAGGACAGACTTATTTCGAATAGAGCGAAATCCTCTTCGTTCCCTGAAAAAACAACCTTACCCGTTTTTTCAAATCTGTTCAGCATACCTTCGAGGAGCCCCGTGACAAAGCTTTCCAGCCCTTGACGCGTTGAATGATAGGCAATTTTTATGCGCGTCTCGTCATGCTCCAGAACAGCAAAATAGGGCAGCCGCGCTTCCGGCATGGCGATCTGGATGCTGGCATGCATCCGGTCCAGATTTTCCAGGGATTCCAGAAGGCTCCCGCCCAGGATGTTCATGACATTGGCGTAGGGGCCCTCATCTGCAGCCCGGATCCAGTACTGGCCAAAACTGCGCAGGGTTTCCTCGACAGTCAGGCCTGACTTCGCGGCGACCGCCGATATCAGCCGGAAGGTGATTTCGTCGGGATAGGGTTGGGCGCCGATCAGGACGGCGTCATCGAGGCCCGCCGAATTCAGAATGCTGGCCCAGGCGGCCTCGCCATGGCCGGCGACCACCATGTCCATGGCGGATCTGTGAATCATTCCGTGCATGCTGTCGCCCCACCGGATCACACGTCTTCCAGCGGCTCATGAAGCATCCGGCCCGTAAATTTTTGATGATGCTGGCAAAATACCACGGGTAGCTGAGGGACCAGCCAGGGTGACGGATTTTTCAGCGAGCTGGCTGGCGCCGCGGCGCCTTGCGGAGCCTGCGTACTCGTCACCTAGAGAAGGTCGAGCAGCGGCCGAGTCGAAGGATTTTGACGGCAGGCTTCAGATGTCCCCTCTGGAGCCTGCTCCGTTCTGATCGAACCGATCAAAACGGAGCAGGCTCTAGTTCAGAGTGTCAGAGCATGGTCCGATAACCGTTTCA
>CAMAVA010000159.1 GCA_945861515.1 Brevundimonas vancanneytii
GCTGCCGATACATGACCCTGGAATCCGTCGCCCCTCTGAGCGATAATCCCATCGTCAGCCTGCCTATCATGGCAAGCTGATCAATCCGGCCTTGCCGGAGAGTGCGGTGATCACACCGACGCAGTTACACCACGCGGTGGGACACGACCTGTTCATCGTCGGGATGGCGGCCTGCCCACTTCTCCAGCGCTACGGTCTCGCCCTGTGGATTCCCATCCCTGCCGCGCAGACCGAGCAGCATGGACTGTAGGATATCCATCTGGATCGATGCCTTCTCCGACCCCCCACCTCACCCCACCCGCCGCGCCGCAAACTTCCCGCCCGCCAGGGCCCTGGCCCGGCCATAGCGGAAGCGGGTCGCCATCACCTGGACCATCCGCTGCTCGATGGCTTTTTGCCCGGCCCTTGAAACTGCGGGCTGGTTCGGCGGCATCTGTGGGTCGGCCGGCGGCCAGCAGGACGGCCTCCACGGCCACGGCCTGTTCGTAGGGGGCCTTGGGAAAGGCCGGCAGGCCCCTGTCCAGGACCACCACCGTCTCCCCCTGGTCCAGTTCGCCGGATTTTGCCGCCGCCCCTTTTGCAAAGCGCGGGATCTGATAGTCAGGCTGCAGCCAGCGCACCTGGCCGGCCGCGTCTTCCCGGGCCCGCTCGAAGTTCAGGGCCGGATGAACGCCTCAACTTCCGTACCCTGCCGACAACCCCTTCAGCTTCTGGCCGCAACCAGTCCGCCCCTTCGCAGCCCCCAAGTCAACCGCCTCCCATGCGATAATTGAAACCGCCGCTTCGATGGGTGGGGAGGGATGGTCATCACAACACTACGCCTGCCCGGCCGGGGAAATAGAAAACCCTTCACCGACTTTCCCCAAGTGGCGCAAGCCGCTATCCGGGACCCGGAATCGCAAGCCCGTTGCCGCCGCCGTGCCTATCCTGCCCGGCCGCCCTGGGCCCCGGCTCTGCGCTGCACTTCGGCCGGGGTGGCGGACGGTTTCGAGTTCGGAACGCATCCATCGCAAACCCGCAAAAAACCCGACAAACACAACGACCACGTCGTTACCGAAACCTGCGACCACCCGGACAACGCCGTTACCGAAACCTGCGACCACCCGGACAAAAGCACGACACCATCCGACGCGACAAAAATCCCTTTCCCCGCCGGGGAAGAGGGAAGACGTCCCGTGCCACCTCCGCTCTCTCTCGCCGAATACCCAATCTTTTCAATCCTCTCCGTCATCCCGGAAGCGGCGCAAGCCGCTATCCGGGACCCAGGGCAGCAACCCCGTTATCGCTGCCGCGTCGATCTCGCGCGGCCGCCCTGGTTCCAGGCTCTACGCAGCGCTGCGGCCGGGGTGACGGAGGGCTTCATTTTCAGGGCAAGTCCAGCGCAACCCTGCGAAAAATCCGGCAATCACCCCGACAACGCCGTGACCGAAACCGGCGAACAACCGGACAAAACCCGACAGGAACACCACAATATCCGACAAAAACACGACGCGATCCGACGGAATCCTGACCCTGGCACCCCATCCATGCCGGGCGCAATTCGCCGGTCAACCGATCCGTCCAGACCGGCTTCGCCGCTATAATATGGGGAAAACACAATGTCTTGTGGAAATAACCTCTGGCGGACAGGGTGGGATTCGAACCCACGGTGGGCTCTCACCCACGGCGGTTTTCAAGACCGCTGCCTTAAACCACTCGGCCACCTGTCCACTGGTGAGGCGCGCTATAGCAGGGCCTTTCGTCGGACCAAAGACGGATTTGCGGCCATTAACCGAACCGAAGCGCCACCCGGGTTACAAAAGCCGTCTCGCCAGAAAGGGGAGACGCGCGATGAGCAGCGCACAGAGGTTGCCGCAGGCCGAAGGCCTGCCCGGCAGGACATGGGGCGACAGACGATTCAGCGGCCGGGCCCTGGTCGCGCTGATGGCGGCAGCCAGTGTCACCGCCTGCGCCACGCCTCATCTGGCCGTCGGGCCGAAACCCGGTGTGCCACGGGACCATGGCGGCGGGTCTGCAACGCCCGCGCCCGCCGCGCCGGGCACGATGCGGCCCTATCAGGTCCGTGGTCGCTGGTACAAACCCCAGCATCAGCCCGGCTATAACGAAGTGGGGACCGCCAGCTGGTACGGCCAGCAGTTCCACAATCGCAAGACCGCCAGTGGCGAGCCCTTCGACATGACCCTGACCTCGGCGGCCCACAAGACCCTGCCTTTGCCCAGCATTGTCGAGGTGACCAACCTGGACAACGGCCGCAAGGCGCGGGTGCGGGTCAATGACCGGGGGCCCTTTGTCGAGGGCCGGATCATCGACATGTCAAAGGCTGGCGCCGAGGCACTGGGTTTTGCCTCGCAGGGCAGCGCCAGGGTCCGGGTTCGCTATATCGGTCCCGCCCCGACCCGCGACCAGGACCGCACCCTGCGCCAGGCCCGGGTCGATGACGCGCCAACGCCGGGACGGGGCGGCAGCGGACGAAGCGAGACGCCCGGCAACGGCCCCTGGAGCATCCAGGCAGGATCCTTTTCAAGCCGAGATAACGCTCGCAAGGCCATGAAATTACTGGATGAACTGGGACGGGTCCAGATCAGGAAGGTATCGGGCAAGGGCCAGACCTGGTTCCGGGTCGTGGTGACGTCGGGGGCTGATCTACGCAAGGCCGAGCGGCTGAGGCAGGCCGTGGCCGCAGCCGGATTTCCGGGCGCCACCCTGATCTCGGGCAGATAGGGGCAAGGCCGGGCAGGGGGATCATGTCCCTCTGGACAAGGGGGGCGTTCCGGTCGAAGGACAGGCCCATGGCGAGCGGCTGGTTCATCACCTTTGAAGGCGGCGAGGGGGCGGGAAAGACCACCCAGATTCGCCGTCTGGCCAGCCGCCTGACCGACCTTGGCCATGACGTCGTGGTTACGCGTGAGCCGGGCGGGTCGCCGGGCGCCGAGGCCATCCGCGATCTGGTGATCAATGGCGCGGCGGACCGCTGGTCGCCCCTGACAGAGGCCCTGCTGATGAATGCCGCCCGGCGCGACCATATCGAACGGGTCATCGCGCCGGCCCTGGCCCGGGGCCAGACCGTCCTCTGCGACCGGTTCGCCGACTCCACCCGCGCCTATCAGGGGGCTGGCGGCGCCGTCGATCCCGCCGCCATCGCCGCCCTGGAGGCCGTTGTGCTGGAAGACCTGAGGCCGGACCTGACCCTGGTGCTAGACCTGCCGGTGGCCGAAGGCCTGGCCCGGGCTGCGGCCCGCGGCGGCGGCGAGGCGCGCTTCGAGTCCAAGGGCCAGGCCTTCCATGAACGGCTGCGGGCCGGGTTCCTGACCATCGCCGCCGCCGAGCCCGGCCGCTGCCGGGTTGTGGCCGCTGACCAGTCGCCAGAGGCCGTCGAGGCCGCCCTCTGGGCAGCGGTGGAGCCTTTGCTGCCGCCTGCTGGCGCCCAAACCCATGGCTGAGGCCGTCGCCCATCCCCGGGACACAGCCTCGCTGGAAGGCCAGACCGCGCAGGAAGAAGCCTTCCTCTCGGCCCTGGACTCCGGTCGGCTGCATCATGCCTGGCTGCTGACCGGCCCCGAAGGCGTCGGCAAGGCGACCTTTGCCTATCACGCGGCCCGCCGCCTGCTCGGCGCCCCCCGCGACCCGGCCGGAAGCCCCCTGTCCGCTTCCTTGAAGGACCCGGTCAGCCAGCTGATGGCGGCGCGGTCACATCCGGACCTGATGGTGCTGGAGCGGGACGGGGAGGATGGCAAACCGCGCAAGGTGATCCCCGTCGACGAGGCCCGCCGCCTGCCCGAGTTCTTCTCCAAGGCCCCGGCCCGGGCGGCCTATCGGGTCGCCATCATCGATGCGGCCGACGACCTGAATGTCAATGCCGCCAATGCCATACTGAAGACTCTTGAGGAGCCGCCGCCCCGCGGAGTCCTGCTCCTTGTCTCCCATTCGCCGGGCAGGCTGCTGCCCACCATCCGCTCCCGCTGCCGCACCCTGGCCTTCCGGCCCCCGGAGGCAGAGGTCGCGGCCCAGATCGTCAGGCAGGCCGCCGGCGTGGACGGCTATGACGCTGCAAGGCTGGTGAAGATGGCAGGCGGCGCGCCTGGTCTGGCGATCCGGCTGGCGGCCATGAAGGCCCTGGAGGTTGATGACGCCGCCCATGAGATTCTGACCCATCTGGACCATCCCCAACCGGCCGCCCTGCTCAGCCTGGCAGACGGATTTCGCGGTGCTGAAGGCGCAGAGCGTTTTCAGCTTTTGTTTGAACGACTTGCGGACCGGATCCGAACCATGGCCGTCGACCAGGCCCTGGCCGGAACCGGGGAGGGGGGCGACCTCGACCGCTGGGCCGAGGCCTGGGAGAGCCTGATACGCCTGCCCCGCGAGGCCGAGGCGGTCAATCTGGACCGCGCCGACAGCTTCTGGACCGCCATTCGCGCCCTGAAGGCTGCGGCGGCCTGACCCGGATGACAAGCCCATGCTGATCGACAGTCACGTCAACCTCCATGCCGCCCAGTTCGCCGAGGACCAGGACGCCGTCATTGACCGCGCCAGGGCGGCCGGGATCGCCCTGATGGTCACCATCTGCGACCGGGTCTCGGCTTTCGAAACCGTCCATGCCCTGGCCATGGCCCATGGGGACATCTGGTGTTCCGTGGGCACCCATCCCCATGAAGCCAAGGAAAATCCGCAGCTTGCCGCCAGTCTTCTGATGGACCTGGCCTCCCGGCCCAAGGTCGTCGGAATCGGCGAAACGGGCCTGGATTTCCACTATGACCTCAGTCCGCGCGACGTGCAGGCCGCCGTCTTCCGCCAGCATGTGGCGGCAGCCAGGGCTACCGGCCTGCCCCTGATCGTCCATACTCGCGAGGCCGATGAGGTCATGGGCGACATCCTGGAGGAGGAACATGCCATCGGCCCGTTCCGCGTCCTGATGCACTGCTACACCAGCGGCGCCGACCTGGCCCGCCGCGCCGCGGCCCTGGGGGCCTGGTTCTCGGTGTCGGGCATCGCCACCTTCAAGGCCGCCCAGGATGTCCGGGACGTTATCGCCGAAATGCCAGCCGATCGCATCATCCTGGAGACCGACTGCCCCTATCTGGCCCCGGTTCCCATGCGCGGCCGTCGCAACGAACCCGCCTATCTGCCTCACATCCTTGAGAAACTGGCTGAGATAAGAGGCTGGAGCCGGGAAGAGGCCGAGACCCGAACCGAGGCGGCCTTCTTCAGGCTGTTTGACCGGATTCCGCAGCCGCAGGCCGGGTCCCGATGACGGCGAACCACACCGGCGACAGCCTGGTCTTCACACTGCTGGGCAGCGGATCCTCAGGCGGCGTGCCGCGCGCCGACGGCAACTGGGGAGCCTGTGATCCCGCCGAGCCCAGGAACCGCCGCCGTCGGTGCTCCCTGCTGGTCCAGCGGCAGGGGCAGGGGCAGGGGGCCGGCCCCTTGACCAGCGTCATCGTCGATACGTCTCCAGATTTTCGCGAGCAGGCCATTGACGCGAAACTTCAACGCCTTGATGGCCTGTTGTTCACCCATGACCACGCCGACCAGACTCACGGCCTGGACGACATCCGCGCCTTCGCCATCAACCAGCGCCAGCGGATCCCGGCCTGGATGGACGAGCCGACACGCCGCCGTCTGAACGCAAGGTTCAACTACATCTTCGAAAGCCAGGGCGGCTATCCGGCCATCAGCGACCTCAATCCCATGCCGCCGCCTGGTCAGGCCTTCCAGATCGATGGCCCGTCCGGCGCCATTCCGGTGACGGCCTTCGACCAGGAGCATGGCGAGATCAGATCCCTGGGCTTCCGGTTCGGCCCCGTGGCCTATTCGCCGGACGTCAATCTCCTGCCGGAATCCGCGTTCGAGGCCCTGGCGGAAGTCGAGATCTGGATCGTCGACGCGCTTCGCTACACGCCGCATCCAACCCACGCCCATCTGGACCGCACCCTGAGCTGGATCGACCGCGTCAAGCCCCGGCTGGCAATCCTGACGAACCTCCATATCGACATGGACTTCAATCGGTTGTCTGCGGAACTCCCGGACGGCGTCGTGCCCGGGTTTGATGGCATGGTGTGCAGAACGGAGGTTTGATCCTGGCTGCATCTGCGCTCTCGACAGTCTTTGGCGCTGGATCCGGCCGTTTCCGCAGGCGGTCATTCGGCCACCGCTCCGGCCGAGGATTCTACCCGACGGATATAGTAGGAAATAAGTTGAAGTCATTAAACGTGGCTTGAGAGCCACGAATGAGCCCCAAAAAGCGAGCATAGTCGATCTTGCGGCTTGGTTTTATAATTCCGGGCTTGCGCGTTACGACTCTTATCCCTGGTGCTCCGACAGGCTTTAAGCGGTATAATGTCTATGAGCATGCGTGTGAACGTGAACGGGTCCGATATCCTGGGCGCCCGCTCGCGCAGGGTGGGGCGCGCAGCCTTCCTGGGGATATTGCTGTCCACTGCGGCCGGCATGGCCATGGCGGAAAACGCCTCCGCTGGCACAGCCGCGGCCTTGGCCACAGAGGATGAACCGGCTGCAGCCAATGAAGTCGGCGAGCTCATCGTTACGGCCCGTCGCCGCATCGAGACGGCCCAGTCGGTGCCTCTGGCCATTTCGGTCGTTGCGGCTGAAAAGCTCGACGCCACTGGCGCCTTCAACGTCGGACGGCTGCAACAGCTTACCCCGGCCCTGCAGTATTATTCGTCCAACCCCCGCAACACCTCGGTGAACATCCGGGGTCTCGGCGCGCCATTCGGCCTGACCAGCGACGGCTTCGAGCAGGGCGTCGGCTTCTATATCGATGACGTCTATAATGCCCGGATCGCCAGCACGACCTTGGACTTCCTGGACGTTGCCCAGATCGAAGTCCTGCGCGGACCCCAGGGCACCCTTTATGGCAAGAACACCACGGCCGGCGCGGTCAACGTGACCAGCAATCAGCCTACTTTCGATTTCGAGGCCAAGTCCGAGGTCACTGTTGGCAATCTCAACTTCAAACAGGCCAAGGGGATCGTATCCGGACCGCTTTCGGACACCGTTGCCGTGCGTGTGGCGATTTCCTCCACCAGCCGCCGGGGCACTATCTATAACGTCACGACCGGCAACTGGATCAACGAACAGGACAATCTGGGCATCCGCGGCCA
>CAMAVA010000160.1 GCA_945861515.1 Brevundimonas vancanneytii
CGGGCATGGGCGCCCTTCAGTCCGCTGTCACGGGACTCCTCGAAAGCCGAACCCCGGATGGCCAGGCTTGCGGTTCCCAGGTCGGGCGCGAAACGCGCGGCGATCGAAGAAGACTCAAAGGCCAGGGGTTCGTCCGCCGGCCCCTGCCCCGTCCGGACCGGAATCCAGCCATCCGACTTCTGATGTGACGCCGCCAGGAAGAGGTCGCCGGCCGAAAAGGCAAACTGCCCGCCAGCCGCCCCCCGTTCGCCGACAAAGGCTTCGTAATCCCCCCCGGCCGGGGTTCGGGTCCGCTCGTTGAGCTGGACCACACCTGTCAGTGCGCCCGCGCCATAGGGGCCAGCCCCGGCCCCGCGAACAATCAGGGCGCCTTCGACGGACACTGGAGGAAGCCCGCTCCAGATCACCCAACCCCCGAAAGGATCATTCTGCGGGGCCCCGTCCAGGGTCACCAGGGCGCGGCCGGCGCCGGAACCGGCGATGGAGCGCAAGGACAGTCCCTGTGTCGTTGGATTGGAGGCCGCACTCGAGGTCCGCCGGAAAAGCTGGACACCAGGCGTATCGGTCAGGGCTTCGTCCAGTCTCGCCGCTGTGGCGATGGGCGTATCGATCCGCAGGACGGAAAAGGCGCGGTCAGATGGGGATGGCGCCATCCGGGCCGCTTCCACGACGACCATCTCGACGGCAGGCGGTTCGGCGACCGACGGACTATCCTGAAACATGCTGGTCCCATATCGCGGCGCGGCTTCGGAGGCAAAGCCCGGACAGCCTCCTTCGCCGCGAGGGGCGAAGGAGGACGGACCCATCGATCAGCCCGGCTTGGCCGCTTTGGCCGGCTTGGCAGCCGCCTGCTGCCGCACCTGCTGGCGGCGGGCGAGGTCGAGCAGGTAGTGGCGAATAGCCTCCGCATCAGACTCGCTCAGCAGCGACTTGAACGACACCATGCCCTGTTCGGTCCGGTCGCCATCGATGACGATGCTCTTGAAGATTGCAGCATCGGTGATGGTTGCGCTGTACCGCAGATCCGGGATCGAGAATTCCGACACCGCGCTGGCGCCATGGCAAACGCCGCAATTGGCGGCGAATGCCGCATTTCCCGTGGCGATCTGCTGCGGCGTTCCCGTGGGCGCAGGAAGCTCCATGAACTCCTTCCTGGACACAGGACGGGCCGGGAGCTTTTCCTTGCCTCCAACCTTGAAGACCAGCAGTCGGCGCGGGCCTTCCGACCGGGGATCAACCCCGGCGCCTGCCGACACGGCGAAGCCGCCGCCCCAACCGGCCATCAGGGCAACATACTGTTCGCCATCGATCTCATAGGTCATCGAGGGCGCAACAACCCCGGTCTGGGTGTCGAAGCCCCAGAGCTTCTTGCCGGTACCGGCGTCATAGGCTGAAAACTCGCCCGTGGCATTGCCCTGGAAGACCAGGCCGCCGGCCGTGGCCAGCACGCCGCCGTTCCAGGGGCCGTTGTAGTCCACCGACCATTTTTCGGTCTGGGTGACCGGATCCCAGGCAATCAGCCGGCCCTTGAGTGAAGCGCGGATGGCTTTCAGCTGCGCCTCGTCGTCCGGCAGACCGGCGACCAGGAAATCGATACCGACGTTCCATCCCTGGGGACGGTACTTGAAATTGGCCTTGTCCCCGCCCGGCTGCATGTAGGGGAAGGGAATTTCCTGGGCCGGAATATAGACCAGGCCCGTCTTGGGGCTGAAGGCCATGGGATGCCAGTTATGGGCGCCCAGGGGCCCCGGATTGGCCAGGTGCACCGCCTTCTCGTAACGCGCGCCGGGAGACTCGACGGGCCGGCCCGAAACCGGATCGATGTGGCTGGCCCAGTTGACCGAGGCCACATATTTCTGGGCCGAGATCAGCTTTCCGTCCGTCCTGTCCAGGACATAGAAAAAGCCGTTCTTCGGCGCCTGCATCAGCACCTTGCGCGGCTTGCCGGCCACGCTGATGTCCGCAAGCACGATGTGCTGGGTCGCCGTATAGTCCCAGGTTTCACCCGGCGTGGTCTGGTAGTGCCAGACATACTCGCCCGTTTCCGGGCGCAGGGCCACGATCGAGGACAGGAACAGGTTGTCCCCGCCGCCGGGGGACCGGATATCGCGGTTCCATGGCGACCCGTTGCCGACGCCGATATAGAGCAGGTCCAGGTCAGGGTCGTAGGCCATGGAATCCCAGACGGTGCCGCCGCCGCCAACCTTCCAGAACTCTCCGTTCCAGGTCGGACGGGCCGTCTTCATGGCCTTGTCCGAGGCCGCGCCGTCCGTCTCCTTTTCGCCGGGCACCGTGTAGAAGCGCCAGGCCATGTCGCCGGTCTGGGCGTCATAGGCTGACAGATAGCCCCGGACGCCCAGTTCGGCGCCGCCATTGCCGATCAGGACCTTGCCCTTCACCACACGCGGCGCGCCGGTGATGGTGTAGGGCTTGGTCTGGTCGACGGTGACCTTGCTCCAGATCAGCTTGCCGGACTTGGCGTCCAGGGCTTCCAGGCGGCCGTCCAGGGTGCCGACAAACACCTTGCCTTCCCAGAGCGCCACACCCCGGTTCACGCTGTCGCAACAGGCCTTCACCCCCGTGGAGCGAGGGACCTTGGGATCATGGGTCCAGAGCAGCTTGCCGGTCTTGGCGTCATGCGCCCGGACGATCGACCAGGCGCTGGTGGTATACATGACGCCGCCCGTGACCAGCGGCGTCGCCTCGATGCCGCGATTTTCAGGCAGGTCGAACGACCAGGCCAGGCCCAGGTCCTGAACATTGGTCGTGTTGATCTTCTCGAGAGGACTGAAGCGCTGTTCGGAATAGGTGCGACCATGGCTGATCCAGTCGCCCGGGGCGCTGTCGGCCGCGATGATTCGCTCTGCATTGACGCCGCCGGCGCCGCCCTTGTCGCTGCACCCTGCCAGGGCCAGGGCCCCGGCCGCCAGAACAGCCGTCCACACTGCGCGATTTGCGCCCATCTTGATGTCTCCCGATCCCTCGCCGGCCCGTCTGATGCAGGCTCTCACCCTCTAGTTTGAGCAGGCGACGTTGGGTCAGGCAACGGGCCTTTGAGCCAATGCGTCAAAGGGCGCTCGAACCCGATCCAGCACAGCCAGGCCAGACCGCAGGACAGGCCCAGCGCCAGCGGCAGGAAGAGCCACAGCCGCCAGGTTCCCAGCAGCACCGCAATGGCCCCGATGATCAGCGGGTGCAGCAGGTAGAGGCTGTAGGAGGCGTCGCCCAGCGCCCGGAGCGGCCGAATCTCGCGCAGGCCGCCCGAGGCTTCCAGCGAGGTGAGTCCGGCAACCAGCATGACGGCTGGCAAGCCCCAGAAGAAGGGGCGCCACAGATCCCATTCTGAACGCGTCGCCATCAGCACTCCGTACCAGCAGAGGGCGGCGGCAAAGAGCCCCCAGCTGACCTCGCGCCCCGGCCGAAAACCCAGGGAGCCGGCTCTCGCCAGCAATACGCCGGCCAGAAATTCCAGCATCAGGGGATTGGCAAGCATCTCGTAGGCCGGGGGATGAACGAAGCCAAAGAGCCCGACCGCGACCAGGCCAAAACTCAATCCCGGCAACCTCCGGGCCTTCGGCAAAAGCAGGGATGCAGCGAAAAGACAGTAGAACACCGCCTCGTAGTTCAGTGTCCATCCGGGCGCCAGGACCGGAAAGGGATGCCCTTCGGGATTGCGATGCTGGAGGAAGGCCAGGGATTGCAGGACATGCCAGGGCTGGGGATCGATTTCCGGAAAACGCACAGGCCACAGGGCCGCAGCCCCGGCCAGAGCCAGGGTCGCCGTCCAATAGAGTGGAACCAGGCGGATAGCCCGCCGCCTCAGAAACTCCAGGGGCTTCGGGCTTTGCCCCTCGGTGGAGCGCCACATCACATAGCCGCTGATCACGAAGAACAGATCGACACCGGCAGCGCCGATATCAAATTCGATCCGGGCCCATTGCAGGCTATGGAACAGGACCACCGAAAGCGCGGCGAAGGCCCTGAGATATTGAATGGACCGCAGGGTCGGCATGCTTCCTCCCCAGGCGACATCCCTCAGCCCCACTCTTGCGCTTCCATCGCCGGACTGGCAACGCCGGGGCTCAGAGCCTGTCGATCGCCCTGCCCCAACCGGAGCCATTCCCATGTCCCAGCCGATCTATAACCTGAATGGCCGTACCGTCCTGGTGACCGGCGCCTCCTCCGGGCTGGGCCGCAGGTTTGCGCTCATCCTGTCAGGCTGGGGCGCAAAGGTGGTTCTTGCGGCGCGGCGCATGGATCGCCTGCAGGATCTTGTCGCGCAGATCACGGCCGCCGGCGGATCGGCGGTCGCCGTCGCCATGGATGTCCAGGACGAGGCCAGCGTGAAGGCAGGCTTCGACGCCGGCGAGGCCGCCCTTGGACCCATCGATACCGTCATCGCCAATGCCGGCATGAACCTGGAGGGCATGGCCGTCGACATCGACATCGAGGACTTCCGCAAGGTCCTGGACATCAACATCACCGGCGCCTTCGTCACCGCAAGGGAAGGCGGCCGCCGGATGATCGAAGCCGGGTCCAAGCAGTCCGGCCGGGGCCGGGTCGTGATCATCGCCTCGATCGGCGCCCATACCGTCCTGCCAGGCCTTGCCGCCTACTGCGCCTCCAAGGCGGGCGTGGCCATGCTGGGCAAGGCCCTGGCCCGGGAATGGGCCAATCGCGGAATCAACGTCAATGTGGTCTGCCCCGGCTATATCGAGACCGAGATCAATTCAGCATGGTTCCAGGAAGAGGGCGGCAAGAAGCAGATTGCCACCTTCCCCCGCCGGCGACTGATGGACGACAGCGATCTGGACGCCGTGATCGGTTGGCTCAGCAGCGATGCCTCCCGCGCCGTGACCGGCAGTGTCTTCACGGTTGACGATGGCCAGTCCCTTTAGGACTTGCAAGGCTGCAACCTCATCCCGAACGTGCATCTGTCGCAGCCTGACAGCGAGCAAGACCCGATGACCGACTTCACAAGATCCAATCGCAAGCTCGACTTCGACATCGGTCGGGTCATCAACCGTACCTTCGGCGCCGTGGGGGCCAATTTTCCGGTCTTCTTCGGGCTGTCGGTTCTGTTGTACGGATTGCCGCAAGGCCTTCTGGGCCTCTACCGCAGCAGCTCGGGCCTGGGCGGCAGCGAAATCTGGTCAAGTCCGGGCCAATGGGTGGTGGCCGTCTCTGCCGGGCTTGTCTCGGTTGTCTGCAGTTTCGCCTTGCAGGCCGCCATCGTTCACGGCTCGGTGCTGGATATGAACGGTCGCAAGGCGCTTTTCGCAGATTGTCTGACAACCGGCGTTCGCCATTTTCTGCCGGTTCTGGCCATCAGCCTGCTAACCGTTCTGGCGTTGCTGCTCGGGTTTGTGCTCCTGATCCTGCCCGCGATTTTTCTGGCGATCCTGTTCGTGGTCACAGTGCCCGTCAGAGTGGTCGAAAACCGGGGTATTTTCGGATCCTTTTCGAGGAGTGCCGCCCTCACCCAAGGAAGCCGCTGGACGGTCCTGGGCCTGTTTATCGTCTACGGCCTCTTGGCATGGGGGTTCAGCCTGGTCGCCAGCATGGTGCTGCTTGGCGTCAGCGCCCTGTTTGGCGGCGGAGCCTACTCGGGTCCGGGTTCCGCATCAGGGCTGGTCCTCGACGGGCTGCTGGTGCCCTTGTTGGGATCAATTTCGACCATGATGGGAGCCGCAGGTGTGGCGGCGGTCTATTACGAACTCCGAACCATCAAGGAGGGCCTGGTCCCGGAGGAACTGGCCTCGGTCTTTGACTGAGGTTCAGGCCCGGTCGAACTTGTCCTTGCGCCGGTGCCCCAGCAGCATGCGCTGTTCCAGCCGGCTTCTCAGGGCCGCATAATAGGCCGCCAGAAAATTGTCATCCCGCTCATAGGCATCCGCCGTCCAGCCGATCTTGCGGCGGATGCGGTCGGCCACGGCGGCCAGGGTCTTGCGGTCCCCATTCCTCAGGACCTGCTCGAGGACATGAAGTTCCTTCACGCCATAGGCGTCCAGATGGGCGTCGGTGAAGGCGAAACCGGACCGCGCATCGGCGTCGCTCAGGTCCGGCAGAAGCCGTTTGCGCGGGGCCTGGACAACCCAGGTGCCTGCCATCAGGTCGCCGGCCCGCAGCCGGTCCCGATTGAACAGCGGAAACAACAGGAAAATCCCCGTCCAGAGCACGAGCATCAGATAGAGGCCCGACTCGAAGCCCTTGGCGCCGCCGGCCGCGAAGATGAAGCTGATCGGCAGGAAGAACTCGACTTCGCGCAGGGCATTGCGTGTGATCACAGCCTCGGCCGTCAGCCGTCCGCCATCCCGCGACGCCACCCGCAGCCCCAGAATGCGCTTGCCCGGCGTTGCGCCTCTCGGCGACAGCTCGAACCCTATGAACCAGGCATTTCGAAGCAGGAATGCGCCCAGAAACATGATTACGGCGACATGATCGACGTTCTTGAACTTCAGGGCCGCAATGACCAGTCCGCAGGCGATCACGAACAGGGTGAGAATCAGATTCTGAATAATGACATCGATCGCGAAGGCCCCGATCCTTTGACCGACATCAGCGATTCTCAGGTTCAGGTCGACGCCTTCTGGCGTCACCAGGGAACGGCCCAGAGCAGGATCGGCCCCGGAAACCGGATCACGAGCGGACATGAAGGACCCCTGCCTTTCTGGGAAGGTAGAAATAGCAGAGCCAGAGGATGCCGGTGGCCAGGGCGATGCTGTAGCGGGTGACATCGCTCGTGATCAGTTGACGGCCAAAGCCCTCCAGCAATCCCGCGAACATCAACATCAGGACGACGCCCGCCATGACGGCCCCGGACACCCGGCCGGCCTCGGCAGCAGCGTCCAGACGGCCCTTTTCCCCTGGAAAGGCGACCGCCAGCCCGATCTTGAATCCGGCGGCGCCGGCCAGGACGATGGCGAAAAGCTCGGTCACGCCGTGGATAGCCAACCAGCCTGTGAACTCGAAGGCCAGTCCCTTGGCTGCGAACACGGCCATCATGGCCCCCAGACTGGCGCCATTCATGGCGATCAGCATCGCCGTGGGAATGCCGAAGGCAAAC
>CAMAVA010000161.1 GCA_945861515.1 Brevundimonas vancanneytii
AACGTGATCAAGGAAGTCCGCGGCGTCCGTCCGGACCTCGGCCTGAAGGAAGCCAAGGACCTGGTCGAAGGCGCTCCGCAGAACGTCGTCGAGAACGTCTCCAAGCAACAGGCCGACGAAGTCGCCAAGAAGCTGACCGACGCCGGCGCGACCGTCCAGATCAAGTAATCTGGGCATCTGCCGCAAGTGACGAGGGGCCCGGGGCGAAAGCGCCGGGCCCTTTTTCCTGCGTGCCTTTCTCGCGCCGCGGCCGGGCCGGGGCGAAGCGCTCCGAGACCGGAATATCCGCCCTTGTTAAATTAAACTCACAAGCCCCCTTTTCATTCGGTTCATTATCCCTTAAGTCGCGCGTCTCGCGAAATTTCCGTTGCTTTTTAGAGACGCGGTCTCTCGCGCGTGCATGCCCGATGGCCGGACCGCCCACCCTGCGGTCCCAAGCGAAGGGCGGCCCCTGACGAACAGGGGCGGTCAGCGTCCGGCGCCCGACAGGGCCGTCGAGGGTGGACGCAACGACATTATCACGCGCGGACTCCACAGGTCCGTGCTCGCAGGGAAAAACATGGCGCACTCCTTCACCGGCAAGAAGCGGATCCGGAAATCGTTCGGCCGTATCCCCGAGGCCGTGCAGATGCCGAACCTCATCGAGGTTCAGCGGTCCTCCTACGAACAGTTCCTCCAGCGCGAAGTGCGCTCCGGCCCGCGCCGTGACGAGGGCATCGAGGCGGTGTTCAAGTCGGTCTTCCCGATCAAGGACTTCAACGAGCGCGCCGTGCTCGAATATGTGTCCTACGAGTTCGAGGACCCCAAATACGACGTCGAGGAATGCATCCAGCGCGACATGACCTATGCCGCGCCGCTGAAGGTCAAGCTGCGCCTCATCGTCTTCGAGATGGAAGAGGAAACCGGCGCCAAGTCGGTCAAGGACATCAAGGAGCAGGACGTCTATATGGGCGATATCCCGCTCATGACGGACAAGGGCACCTTCATCGTCAACGGCACCGAGCGGGTCATTGTCTCGCAGATGCACCGTTCGCCCGGCGTCTTCTTCGACCATGACAAGGGCAAGACCCACTCTTCGGGCAAGCTGCTCTTCGCCGCCCGGGTCATCCCCTATCGCGGCTCCTGGCTCGACTTCGAGTTCGACGCCAAGGACATCGTCTATGTCCGTATCGACCGCCGCCGCAAGCTGCCCGCCTCGACCTTCCTGATGGCCCTGGGCATGGATGGCGAGGAGATCCTCACCACCTTCTTCGACGTGGTGCCCTTCGAGCGCCGTGACGGCGTCGGCGGCGCGGCCGGCTGGGCCACCCCCTACAAGCCCGAGCGCTGGCGCGGCGTGAAGCCGGAATTCGCCCTGATCGACGGCGACACCGGCGAGGAAGTCGCCCCCGCCGGCATCAAGATCAGCGCCCGCAACGCCAAGAAGCTGGCCGATGGCGGCCTCAAGACCCTGCTTCTGGCTCCCGAAGCCCTGACCGGCCGCTACCTGGCCCGCGACGCCGTCAACTACGAAACCGGCGAGATCTATGCCGAGGCCGGCGACGAGCTGGACACCACGGTCATCGAGAACCTCGAGGCCCATGGCTTCGCCACCATCGACGTGCTGGACATCGACCACATCACGGTCGGCTCCTACATGCGCAACACCCTGCGGGTGGACAAGAACGTCACCCGCGAGGACGCCCTGTTCGACATCTACCGGGTCATGCGCCCGGGTGAGCCGCCGACGGTCGAGGCCGCCGAGGCGATGTTCAAGTCGCTGTTCTTCGATTCGGAACGCTACGACCTGTCCTCGGTCGGCCGCGTGAAGATGAACATGCGCCTCGAGCAACAGACCGAAGACGACATGCGGGTCCTGCGCAAGGAAGACGTGCTGGAAGTCCTCAAGGTCCTGGTCGGCCTGCGGGACGGTCGCGGCGAGATCGACGACATCGACAATCTCGGCAACCGCCGGGTCCGCTCGGTGGGCGAGCTCCTGGAAAACCAGTACCGCGTCGGCCTGCTGCGCATGGAACGCGCCATCAAGGAGCGCATGTCCAGCGTCGATATCGACACGGTCATGCCCCATGACCTTATCAACGCCAAGCCGGCCGCCGCAGCGGTGCGGGAGTTCTTCGGCTCCTCGCAGCTGTCGCAGTTCATGGACCAGACCAACCCGCTGTCGGAAATCACCCACAAGCGCCGTCTTTCGGCCCTTGGCCCGGGCGGTCTGACTCGCGAGCGGGCGGGCTTCGAGGTCCGCGACGTGCACCCGACCCATTACGGCCGGATCTGCCCGATCGAAACCCCGGAAGGCCCGAACATCGGCCTGATCAACAGCCTGGCCACCCATGCCCGGGTGAACAAGTACGGCTTCATCGAGAGCCCCTACCGCCGCGTGCTGGACGGCCGCCCCCAGGAAGAGGTCGTCTATATGTCGGCCATGGAGGAGGCCAAGCACGTCATCGCCCAGTCCAACATCACCATCGTCGATGGCTATATCGTCGATGACCTGGTGCCTGGACGGATCAACGGCGATCCCGGCCTGCTGCAGCGCGACCAGGTCGACCTGATGGACGTGTCCCCCAAGCAGGTTGTCTCGGTGGCCGCGGCCCTGATCCCCTTCCTCGAAAACGATGACGCCAACCGCGCCCTGATGGGTTCGAACATGCAGCGTCAGGCCGTGCCCCTGGTGCAGTCCGATGCGCCCCTGGTCGGCACCGGCATGGAAGACGTCGTGGCCCGGGATTCCGGCGCCGTGGTCGTCGCCCGCCGCGACGGCATCGTCGAACAGATCGACGGCACCCGCATCGTTCTGCGGGCCACCAGCGAGACCGACCCGACCAAGCCCGGCGTCGATATCTACCGCCTGTCGAAGTTCCAGCGCTCCAACCAGAACACCTGCATCAACCAGCGTCCGCTGGTGCGGGTCGGCGACAAGATCAATGCCGGCGACATCATCGCTGACGGTCCCTCGACCGACCTGGGCGAACTGGCCCTGGGCCGCAACGCCCTCGTCGCCTTCATGCCCTGGAACGGCTACAACTTCGAGGACTCGATCCTGATTTCCGAGCGGATCGTGCGCGATGACGTCTTCACCTCGATCCATATCGAGGAGTTCGAGGTCATGGCCCGCGACACCAAGCTGGGTCCGGAAGAAATCACCCGCGACATCCCCAATGTCGGCGAAGAAGCCCTTCGCAACATGGACGAGGCGGGCATCGTCGCCATCGGCGCCGAGGTCATGCCGGGCGATATCCTGGTCGGCAAGGTGACGCCCAAGGGCGAATCCCCCATGACCCCGGAAGAAAAGCTGCTGCGCGCCATCTTCGGCGAAAAGGCCTCCGACGTCCGAGACACCAGCCTGCGCCTGCCCCCGGGCGTCGCCGGCACCGTGGTCGAGGTCCGGGTGTTCAACCGGCACGGCGTCGACAAGGACGAACGCGCCCTGGCCATCGAACGGGCGGAAATCGACCGTCTGGGCAAGGACCGGGATGACGAGTTCGCCATCCTGAATCGCAACATGACCACCCGCCTGCGCGACCTGATCGTCGGCAAGTCCGCCGTGTCCGGTCCCAAGGGCCTGGGCCGCGGCGAGGTCACCGCCGAAAAGCTGGGCGAGATCGCGCCCGGTCTCTGGTGGCAGATCGCCCTGGACGACGAAAAGGCCATGGGCGAGCTGGAGGCCCTGCGCCGCCAGTTCGACGAGGCCCGCAAGCGTCTGGACCGCCGGTTCGAGGACAAGGTCGACAAACTGCAGCGCGGCGACGAGCTGCCCCCCGGCGTCATGAAGATGGTCAAGGTCTTCGTGGCCGTGAAGCGCAAGCTCCAGCCCGGCGACAAGATGGCCGGCCGTCACGGCAACAAGGGGGTCATCTCCAAGATCCTGCCGATCGAGGACATGCCGCACCTGGCCGACGGCACCGCCGTCGACGTGGTTCTGAACCCGCTGGGCGTGCCCTCGCGCATGAACGTCGGCCAGATCTTCGAAACCCACCTGGGCTGGGCGGCCGCCGGTCTTGGCAAGCAGATCGCCGGACTGCTGGACGCCTGGCAACATGGCGGACAGAAGCAGGCCCTGGTCGAGCGTCTGTCGGAAATCTACGGACCTGAAGTGCCCCTGCCTGACGAGGAAGAAGAGCTGGTCGAACTGGCCCGCAACCTCTCCAAGGGCGTGCCCTTCGCCACCCCGGTCTTCGACGGCGCCCATATCGGCGATATCGAGGACCTGCTGGAATCGGCGGGCCTGGACCGCTCCGGCCAGTCCATCCTCTATGATGGCCAGACCGGCGAGCAGTTCAAGCGTCCGGTGACCGTGGGCTACATCTACATGCTCAAGCTGCACCACCTGGTGGATGACAAGATCCACGCCCGCTCCATCGGCCCCTACAGCCTGGTCACCCAGCAGCCCCTGGGCGGCAAGGCCCAGTTCGGCGGCCAGCGGTTCGGGGAAATGGAGGTCTGGGCTCTGGAAGCCTACGGCGCCGCCTACACCCTGCAGGAAATGCTGACGGTGAAGTCCGACGACGTGGCCGGCCGGACCAAGGTCTACGAGTCCATCGTGCGCGGCGACGACACCTTCGAGGCGGGCATCCCCGAGAGCTTCAACGTTCTGGTCAAGGAGATGCGGTCTCTGAGCCTCAACGTCGAGCTCGAGAACAGCTGATCTCCTCTCCCGTCATCCCGGCCGCAGCGAAGCGGAGAGCCGGGACCCAGAACGGCAGCCGCCCCTGGGTCCCGGATCAATCCTTCGGACTGTCCGGGATGACGGAAGAATACAGATCGCTCCGGAAACATTTTTCGCGGGTCATCCCGCACTGAGGCTACCGATGAACCAGGAAGTCCTGAACATCTTCAATCCGGTCCAGGCCGCTCCGACCTTCGACCAGATCCGTATTGCCCTCGCCAGCCCGGAAAAGATCCGCAGCTGGTCGTTCGGCGAGATCAAGAAGCCGGAGACCATCAACTACCGGACCTTCAAGCCGGAACGTGACGGCCTGTTCTGCGCCCGTATCTTTGGCCCGACCAAGGACTACGAATGCCTGTGCGGCAAGTACAAGCGCATGAAATACAAGGGCATCATCTGCGAGAAGTGCGGCGTCGAGGTCACCCTGGCCCGCGTCCGGCGCGAGCGGATGGGCCATATCGAACTGGCCAGCCCGGTCGCCCACATCTGGTTCCTGAAGTCCCTGCCCAGCCGCATCGCCATGATGCTGGACATGCCTCTGAAGGACATCGAGCGGGTCCTGTATTTCGAGCACTACATCGTCACCGAGCCGGGCCTGACCCCGCTGAAGCAGCATCAGCTGCTGTCGGAAGACGAGTTCATGCGCTTCCAGGACGATTTCGGCGATGACAGCTTCTCGGCCGAGATCGGCGCCGAGGCCATCTTCGGCCTGCTCAAGGCCATCGACCTGCCCAAGGAAGCCGAGCGCCTGCGCGAGGAGCTGGCCGTGGCCACCTCCGAGATCAAGCAGAAGAAGGCCTCCAAGCGCCTGAAGATCATCGAGGCCTTCATCGAATCCGGCAACAAGCCGGAATGGATGATCCTCACCGTCGTGCCGGTCATCCCGCCGGAACTGCGCCCCCTGGTGCCCCTGGACGGCGGCCGTTTCGCCACCTCCGACCTGAACGACCTCTATCGCCGGGTCATCAACCGCAACAACCGCCTCAAGCGCCTGATCGAGCTGCGCGCCCCCGACATCATCATCCGCAACGAAAAGCGGATGCTGCAGGAATCGGTCGACGCCCTGTTCGACAACGGCCGTCGCGGCCGTGTCATCACCGGCGCCAACAAGCGCCCGCTGAAGTCCCTGGCCGACATGCTGAAGGGCAAGCAGGGCCGCTTCCGCCAGAACCTGCTGGGCAAGCGGGTCGACTATTCCGGTCGTTCGGTCATCGTGGTCGGTCCCGACCTCAAGCTGCATGAATGCGGCCTGCCCAAGAAGATGGCGCTCGAGCTGTTCAAGCCGTTCATCTATTCGCGCCTCGACGCCAAGGGCCTGTCCGGCACCGTCAAGCAGTCCAAGCGGATGGTCGAGCGCGAACAGCCCCAGGTCTGGGACATCCTCGAGGAGGTCATCCGCGAGCACCCGGTCCTTCTGAACCGCGCCCCGACCCTGCACCGCCTCGGCATCCAGGCCTTCGAACCCAAGCTGATCGAGGGCAAGGCCATCCAGCTTCACCCGCTGGTCTGCGCCGCCTTCAACGCCGACTTCGACGGCGACCAGATGGCCGTCCACGTTCCCCTGAGCCTCGAGGCCCAGCTGGAAGCGCGCGTCCTGATGATGTCGACCAACAACATCCTCAGCCCCGCCAACGGCCGGCCGATCATCGTGCCGTCTCAGGATATTGTTCTGGGCCTCTACTACCTGTCGCAATCCCGCGAGAACGAGCCCGGCGAAGGCATGATCTTCGCGGATCTGGGCGAGATCGAAGCGGCCCTGGACGCCAGGGTCGTCACCCTGCATTCGCGCATCAAGGCCCGTTTCAGCGAGGCCAATGCCGAGGGCACGGTGGTCCGCAGCCTGATCGAAACCACGCCGGGCCGGATGAAGATCGCCGCCCTGCTTCCGAAGCACCCGGCCATCGGTCACCGCCTGGTCGCCAAGCCCTTGACCAAGAAGGAAATCGGCAACCTGATCGACATCGTCTACCGCCACTGCGGGCAGAAGGCGACGGTCATCTTTGCCGACCAGATCATGGGTCTGGGCTTCAAGGAAGCGGCCAAGGCCGGCATCAGCTTCGGCAAGGATGATATCATCATCCCGGAATCGAAGAAGAAGATCGTCGCCGACACCCGCTCGCTGGTCGAGGAATACGAGCAGCAGTATGCCGACGGCCTGATCACCAAGGGCGAGAAGTACAATAAGGTCGTCGACGCCTGGGCCAAGTCCACCGACCTGGTCGCCGACGCCATGATGGGCGAGATCTCCACCCCGAAGAAGGGCCCCAACGGCCGCGAGCTGGAAATCAACTCCATCTACATGATGGCCCACTCCGGCGCCCGGGGCTCACAGGCCCAGATGAAGCAGCTGGGCGGCAT
>CAMAVA010000162.1 GCA_945861515.1 Brevundimonas vancanneytii
GAGATCCAGATGGCGGCTCCCTTGACCGAGGCGAACAGCTCCCACCATGCAAAGGCCTGGGGATCGAGTTTCAGGCCGCTGGCCGTTTCCCAGATGGCGATGGCCTCTTCCCGGGGGAGCATGCCCGACACCCGGTCGGTCTCGCCGTAACACCAGAGGGGCTCGATGGCCCAGCCAAGGTCTTCCAGCGGATCGCCGATATGGGCCATTTCCCAGTCCAGCAGCGCGATGATCTTCCCGGCCCCGTCATGCATGAAATTGCCGGTTCGATAGTCGCCGTGGACGACGCTCAACTTTTGAGCGGGCGGCGGCGGGGCGAGGCGGAGACGGCGAAGGGCCGCCCGGACTATGGGCTGGGGATGCTCCTCATCCTCGTTGATGACGCCTTCCCAGTAGTCGAGTTCGCGCGACCAGCAGCTGTCCAGGGCCGGCGCAGGGGCAAACTCGGAAATCGGCAGGGCAAACGGATCCGCCCTGGCGATGGTCCCCAGATGGCTGAAGAACTGCTGACCAATGGCGCGGGCATGCTCGCCATAGGGCGGCTCGCTGAAGGGGCTCTGGGCCTTGCCGCCGTCGATCCGCCCCATGATGAAGAAGGGGCGTTCAAGCTCGGCCCCCTCCTCTTCCAGGGCCACCGCCTCCGGGACCGGCAGGCCGGTTCCGTGGAAGGATCGGAAGGCCAGGAATTCCAGCCGCCGGTCGGTGTCGATGAGGCTGCCCACCGGGTCGCGCCGCAGGATCAGATGCCGGGTCTGGTCGCCCAGCCGGGCGTCGAAGCGGTAGGTTTCCCGGCTGGCCCCGCCGGGGATACGACTCATGTCCTGGACCTGAACCGGCTGTTCCCAGATCCGGCTCAGATAGGCCTCCAGCTGCTGGGTCAGGCTCACGGTGCGAAGTCCAGGATCTCCTTGAAGCCGGACGGCTTGTGGGGGCCCATGACCAGTTGCTCCAGCACGCCGCGACCTGTGCTGACCGTTCCGTCAGGCGCCGTATAGGTGACCACCGACAGGGCCTGGACATGCAGGTTGAAGGGCATCTTCGGATCGGCCTTGGCCAGGTCGATATCCTCGCGCTCGACCGTCAGCTGACCATGAAGCTGGCCATGTCCCCATTTGGGATGGGTGTAGCCGAGGCCCATCATCTGGAACTCGTAGATCGGGGCAAAGGACACTTCGCCGGCCGGCTGTCCGAAGTCGTCGGTGAGGGTCACCACGGCGCTGGCGGCATGGCGGGTGCCGCTTTTCCAGACCACGGACGCCTCGCCGTTCAGGTGGGCGAAGTCTTCTTCCTGCTTGCCATCCGGCGCCCAGACGGCCCGGGTGTTCCAGGGCCGCCCCAGGGCGTCTTCATTGGAATGGAAGAAGAAGCTGCCCTGCTCGAAGCTGCAGGGGGACCAGAGCCAGTAGAACTGCGGCGGAACGGGCGGGACCACATCCTGGCTGTCACGGGCGCCGACGGGGCGGACGCCCCAGGACCGGTCGCGGGTGCCGACGAAGCCATCCACCGACCGCCGCTCGCCATCCAGCTCGATCCAGCCGCTGTAGCGGCCGTTCTGGGTCAGGCGGGTATAGTCCATGAAGGCCCGGGTGCCGTTTCGGCGGATAAAGCGCGGTTCCTCGACCGGTCCGGACCGGCAGGTGAACAAGATCTCGGCCTTGATGCCGTGCTCGGCGGAATCAACCAAGAGTCGCAGAGATTTCAGGGGCTCGACAATGTCAATCCGGATCGGACCGACGGTGATATCCATGCGGTCGATCAGCCAGCCGCTGGCGTGCAGGGCGGTCTCGACGCCGTTGCGGACCACCACAAAGGACGCGTCATTGACGTTCAGGTGTGGATAGACCCCGAAGGCCAGGGCGAAGAAATCCTCGCCCTCGACCGGATGATAGCCGTTGAAGAAATACCGATCGTAGAAATTCCGGTCCGTACCGCCATAGGCGATGGGCTCCGGTGTCTGGTGGATCGGATAGTCGTCGCCTCTGGTGAGCGCCATGCGATATGTCCTTCCCTGAACGGCTTCGCCGCTGAAGGGCGAATTTGCGTGATCGGTATTCACGTTAAGCGCCCGGAAGGCGAATTCAACGGTGACGAAGGGTCAATCACCATGGCGAAATCAAATCTCGACGTCACTCTGGCGGCATTGGCCGGATTGCTCGCTGTAGGGTTCGGGGCCTTCGCCGCCCATGGCATGACCGATCCAAAGGCCGTCGAGTGGCTGCACACGGCCAGCCAGTATGCCGGCCTCCATGCTTTGGCGGTCCTGGCCTGCGCGGCCCTGGCGAGATCCGGTCTGGCGCTTGTTCCGGGCACCCGGGCCGTCTTCCTGGTCGGCATCGCAATCTTCAGCGGGACCCTGATCGCCATGGCCCTGGGGGCGCCGAGATGGCTGGGGGCGATCACGCCCATCGGCGGCGTCAGCCTCTTGGCCGGCTGGGCGATGCTGGCGTTCGCGGGCCTGAGGCGTCAATCGCCCGGTTGAGGCCGCAGGGCGAGTAGCCTGAGGGCCAGGGCCGAGCCCACGAGGCAGGCCAGCATGACGGCGGTCATGGGCACGGGCGTGCCGTTATAGAGCGCCCCGCCAGCCCAGGAGCCGATTGCGCCGGCGCCGAAGGACAGGCCGCCGCTGAGGGCCGAGATGGATCCCGACCTTCGGGGGTCGCAATTCAGGGCCCCGGCCGTGGTGTTGCCCTGCATCAGGGCGTAGGTGCCGAGGGTCACAAAAAGGATCGGCAGCACCGTCCAGGGACCGCCCAGGCCCGTGACGGCGGCCAGCAGCAGGATGGCGCCAAATATGATCGCGGTGAGACTGGTGGTCCTAAGGATGGTGTCCGGACTGTAGTGGCGCAGCAGCATCCGGTTGATCTGGTTGGCGCCGATGACCCCGACCGCGTTCAGGCCGAACAGCCAGCTGTAGAAGACCGGCTTGATCCCGTAGATTCCCATCATCAGTCCCGGCGAGGCCGAGATATAGGTGAACAGGACCGCCCCGTTGAGCGACCCGGCCAGCAGATAACCGACTAGTCGGGGCTGCCCAAGCAGGGCCAGATAGGCGGCGACCGGGCTTTCCGAGCGCGCCTGTTGCGCCGTCGCCTCGGACCGGGACTCCTTGAGCAGGAACAGGACCGCCAGGGCGACCAGCACCCCGAAGCCCGCCAGGCACCAGAAGATGGCCCGCCAGTCGGCGGCAATCAGGACCAGACTGCCCGCCGCCGGGGCCAGGATTGGCGCCAGGCCCATGACCAGCATCAGCAAGGACAAAATCCGCGCCGTGTCACGGTGATCAAAATTGTCCCGCACCACGGCCCGGGCGATGACCCCGCCGGCGCAGCCGCCCAGGGCCTGCAGGAAACGGGCGGCGATGAGGGCCTCGATGGAGGTGGTCACGGCGCAGAGCGCCGAAGCGGCAATATAGACCCCGCAGCCCACCAGGATCGGTCCGCGGCGGCCAAAGCGATCCGAGGCCGAGCCATAGAAGAACTGGCCGATCGCCATCCCGGCCAGGAAGGTCGCAAGGGTCAGCTCCACCTGCGACTGCCCCGCCTTCAGGTCGGCCCCGATGGCGATCTGGGCGGGCAGATACATGTCGATCGACATGGGCGCGAAGGCCGTCATGGCCGCCAGAAGGCAGACCAGACCCCAGGGGGTGGCGACGGGCGCGGCCGGCGTGGGGGAAGGCTTGAGCACGGGGCTTCCTAGACCTGCAGTCTGCCATCCGGAAGCCCCATGAGTGGAAGGCGCTCTGATGGGGCTTCCGGCCATCCTCGATACAGCTTCGCCATGCGACAGGAAGGCCTTGCCTTACCCTGCGACCCATGGGGAACATCACGGAAAACCTCGGAGGAACACCGCCATGTCCGCGATCGAAACCATGATGCCGCCGGTCCAGTATGCCGGGGTGAATGGCGTCCAGATGGCCTATTACGAAGCCGGGCCGAAGGCGGGCGTGCCGGTGATCTTCAGCCATGGGTTTCCGGAACTGGCCTTCAGCTGGCGCCACCAGGTCAGGGCGCTCTCGGAGGCCGGCCGATGGGTGATTGCGCCGGACCAGCGTGGCTATGGACTGACCAAGGGTCCGGCCGAGGTCGAGGCCTATGACCTGGAACATCTGTGCGGCGATCTGGTCGGGCTGATGGACCATCTGGGCATCCCCAAGGCGGTCTTCTGCGGCCATGACTGGGGTGGATTTGTCGTCTGGTACATGGCGATCCGGCATCCGGACCGGGTCGCGGGCGTCATCAGCCTGAACACGCCCTTCCAGCCCCGCGCCCCGTTCGACCCCATCGCCATCATGCGCGAGCGGCTGGGCGAGCGGATGTATATCGTCCATTTCCAGACCCCGGGCGAAGCCGACGCCGTGCTGGACGCCAACACCCGCAAGGTCATGGACTTCTTCCTGCGCAGGCCCATCGACATGCCCGGCGCCCCGGCCGCCGGTTTCGCCACCGAGCGCAAGCCGGGCGATCCGTCGCTGTTTGCCATGGTCGACATGCTGGAGGCCTATGACCCGGCCGTGGACCCCCGTCCCGTCTTCCTGTCGGCCGCCGAGTTCGAGGCCTATGTGGAGACCTTCGAGCGGACCGGCTTCACCGGCGGCATCAACTGGTATCGCAATTTCACCCGCAACTGGATCCAGTCCGAAAAGATCGACCATCGCGTCACCCAGCCCAGCCTGATGGTCATGGCCGAAAAGGACGCGGTCCTGCCGCCGTCCTCGGCCGATGGCATGGAGGCGATCATCGCCGACCTGGAGAAGGTGCTGATCAAGGACAGCGGCCACTGGACCCAGCAGGAAAAGCCGGAGGAGGTGAACCGAGTTCTCCTGGAGTGGCTGGGCCGGCGTTTTCCACAACCCGCCTGATGTGCGGTGCAGGCGCGGCCTAACCGGAACTGGCGGCGGGACCCATCCCGTCGTAGAACACCGGCATGGATCGCCCCTCCCCCGCCAGCAGCCTTGGCCAGATGTCCGGCCGTCGCGGTCTCTATCCCGAGATCGACGCCTATAACTTCGGCTGGCTGAAGACCGAGGGGCCGCACGAGATCTATTATGAGGAATGCGGCGCGCCTGGCGGCATGCCGGCCGTGGTGCTGCATGGCGGGCCCGGCGGGGCGGTCAATCCGACCATGCGCCGGTTCTTTGATCCCCGGCACTGGCGGGTCGCCCTTTTCGACCAGCGGGGCTGTGGCAAGAGCCGGCCCAACGCCAGTCTCGAAGCCAACACCACCTGGACGCTGATCGAGGATATCGAGCGGCTGCGGGTGCATCTGGGCATCGAGAAATGGTGCGTGTTCGGCGGCAGCTGGGGCTCAACCCTGGCCCTGGCCTATGCCATGACCCACCCGGAGCGGGTCAGCGCCCTGGTCCTGCGCGGCATCTTTCTGGTCACCCAGCGCGAGCTGAAATGGTTCTATCAGGACGGCGCGGGCATGCTGTTCCCTGATGCCTTCGAGCGGTTTGTGGCGCCGATTCCGGAGTCCGAGCGCGGCGACCTGATCAGCGCCTATCACCGGCGCCTGACCTCACCCGACCGCAGGGTCCAGGCCGAGGCGGCAGCGGCCTGGAGCCAGTGGGAAGGCGACACCATCTCGATCCGGGGCCCGGACGCCCGGCCGCCCAAGTTCGATGAGACCGATTTCGCCATAGCCTTTGCGCGGATCGAGAACCACTTCTTCGCCAACCGCGGGTTCTTCCCCGAAGATGGCTGGCTGCTGAAGAATGTCGACCGGATCCGTCATATTCCGGGCTGGATCGTCCAGGGCCGGTTTGATGTGGTCACCCCGCTGGAAACCGCCTGGGCCCTGCACCGGGCCTGGCCCGAGGCCCAGTTCGACATTATCTGGGACGCCGGCCACGCCTCGACAGAGCCCGGGGTCATCGACGGCCTGATCCGGGCGACGGATGCCGCCCTCAAGGTCTAGGCCGGCGTCGGAAGGGCGAGGCCAAGGCTGGCCAGCATCGCCGCCATGTCCGCCGGGAGCGGCGCCTCGATCGTCGTGGTCCCGCCGTCGGGATGGGGAAAGCTCAAGCGCGCAGCATGCAGCATGAGCCTGGGAACTGGCGCGCCCGCCAGCATCAGGGCGCCGCCATAGCGGGCGTCTCCGGCGATGGGACGTCCCAGACTGGCCAGATGGACGCGAAGCTGGTGCATCCGCCCCGTCTGGGGCTGGCATTCCACAAGGGCTGCGACAGGGCTGCGGGCCAGGGTGCGGTAGCGGGTGACGGCGGACTCTGCGTCCGGGTGATCGGCCGCGCTGACCTTCATGTAGCTTTCCCGGCCGATCTCCTCGCGGCGCAGGGGGGCCTCGATCACCCCGCCCGCCGGCTCCGGCGCGCCCGGAGCCACAAGGGCCAGATAGGTCTTGCGAAACCGCCGGCCCATCATCGCCTTGCCAAGGAACCCCGCCGCCGGCTTGGTGCGGGCCGTCAAGATGACGCCGGAGGTGTCGCGGTCCAGGCGGTGGATCAGCCTGGGCCGGTTGCCCGAGCTCCTGGCAAACGCGAACAGCAGGTCATCCAGGGTATGGGCCTTGATCCGCCCGCCTTGGCTGGAGAGGCCCGAGGGCTTGTTGAAGGCGATGATCGACGCGTCCTCGAACAGGACGAGGGACCGGATGAAAGCGGTGTCTTCGGGAGTGAGAGCGGGGTTCAAGACCCTTCTCCTCGCAGTCTCGGGATCAAGCCGCCCCGATCCCCGTCACCCCGGCCGGAGCGAAGCGTAGAGCCGGGGCCCAGGATTGCCGTTCGAATGGTGTGCGGCGGCGATGTCCGGGATGTCGCTCTGGGTCCCGGATCGTCCCTTCGGGCCGTCCGGGATGACGGAAGCGGAGTCAAACAGGAGTTCACGATTTGCCGTCCCGCATGGCCGACCAGCGTTCCAGGCGCTCCTTGATCCGGGCCTCGGCCCCCTCGCCTTTCGGCCTGTAGAAGACCCGCCGCTCCATGCCGTCGGGAAAATAGTTCTGGCCGGAAAAGCCGGTCTCGGTGTCGGGATCATAGGCGTAG
>CAMAVA010000163.1 GCA_945861515.1 Brevundimonas vancanneytii
AAAACCGAGCGAGTCCATCACCGGGTCTACGACACCCGCGCCGAGGCCCGACGCGATCTGTTCGGCTATATCGAGGGCTTCTACAATTCACGTCGCCTGCACTCGGCTCTGGGATATATCAGTCCCGCCGAGATGGAACGCAGAGCGGCTTAACCCCGTCCACTTTCTCGGGGGAAGATCAGAACTGTCTGACTCGCTTGCGCCAAGCACGGTAGCTGCCTGCCTTGAGGCGTGTTCGCATCAGCGTTCGAACCTGTTCGGGCCCCAAGCCATAAAGATCGCGTATCGCGTCAAAGCTGACTTGATCGCTGAGCGCCATCTCGATGATCTCGCTTTCTTCTGATGGATCGAGGGCGGGCATGGCTGTTTCGCTCCGAGACCAACGACCGCGCTATGGCCGCGAAGCAGTTCTACTACAGCCGACGTCGAACCGGATCGGAACATCCTGGCGTTGCGCCTGCGATCGCGCGACGTCGATCGTGCGCGCCGCGGGATCGATGCCTGTCACGCGCGCGCCGCGGTCTGCCAGCGCCAAGGCCATGAAGCCTCCGGCAAACCCCAGGTCCATGACGTCCTTGCCGCGCCAGTCGAGATGACAGTCAAACCAGGTGAGCCGCCCGGGCGCCAGGGTCTTCAGCGTCCGCACTCAGCGGATGGCATCGGACCACCATGCGTCCCCAACACGGTCATAAATCGTCAGATCGTTGCGCATTGGGCATGGATTTTCCGAAGCGAAAGCGGGGAAAGGCATAAGGAACGTCGGCGCGGTAGCGCTCGAATCTCATGCCGTAGCGGGCGGCGAACCGGCGTTCCTTCAGTCGGGGCGCCAGGAGGCAATAGGCCGTGTAGCCGACGGCCAGCATCAATTGGTCCGGCGTCCAGACCGATACCGTCCAAAGCGTCAGGGCGAAGGCGACATAGATTGGCTGGCGGATGAAGCGGAACAGCCCTGCAACGGGCATGTCCGGAAAGACGGGACGGCGCGCCGCCATCAGGGACATCCAGCCGAGCGCGCCTGACTGGACTTCCGCGCCCGCATCGTAGCTCGCCTTTACCAGAAGCAGCCAGCTCGCGCCATATGCCCCACCGATCCACCAGAGCATCACGCCTTCAGCTCGCCACCAGATCACGCCGGAGGGCGTCCACAATGCAAACAGCGCGAGGATCTGCACGGAGGCAACAAGCGCATAGGTCGTCGTGGCCAAGGTCGCGCCGTGCGGGCCAGGCGCGAAACGGGTCAGCCAGCGCCTACCACGCTCGGTGAGGAACAGGGAATGCGCGAGGGGAAACTGCAGGAGCAGAAAGACGTTTGCGACCCATGACCACGGATGGGGCACACGGCCAAGGCTCTCGCTCATCCCGAACCACATCGCAGCGATCATGGCGAGGACGGCAGCCGCGAAGAGGCCATGAACCGCGATGCCGAAGGCGAGAGCCAGAAGAATACGTCGAAGCCCCGGCGGCGGCGGAATACAAGCCACCACGAGTGCGTACAGACGTTCGAACGATGTCGATCCGGCGGGCATCAGCGACCTCCGTCTGTCGCTGCTCCAGCGCCCTCGCGGCGCGGTCGCGCGCCCAAGCCTGCGGCGATCCGGGACAGGAGCGGCCGCACGGGCAGAAAGAGACGATAGACCCCCTCAAGAATAATGATCGCGCCCGGGAGCCGTACCAGCCGCGCGAGCGGCTTCCAAGCGGGCAGCGTTTCCCAGACCGTAACGAAGGCGCTTGCGCCCGACACCAGCTGGCCATCAGCCCGCCGGACATGGAAACGCCGGAGGGCTACATCGCGGGGCAGGTTATCGCCTGTGTGCGCGCCAGGGGTGGACGCATCGACAAAGCACAGCCCCTGCGCACCGCGCTGCCGAGCATAATGGTCGATCTCTACAGAGCATAGCGCGCAGGACCCATCGAAATAGACAGTTAACGTAGCGTCATTGGCCATCGCGATTTGGCTGTCGGCGGCTTGCTCGACGGTTTTGTGGTTGTCGGTCATGCACGTGTTACGGTGCCGATACCCGGCTGGATCAAGCTTGCGGGAAGCTGCCACGAAAGACCGCATGGCTCAGCCGCTGAAGGTCTCCGAAATGACCCGACGCTTCACGTGTATCGCACACTCCTCACCGGCCCCGGAGCGTTAGCATGGGTGTCTACCGAAACCTGGGAGGATCACTCGCAGCCCAAGGACCATCCACAGACGATAGCTCCGAGCAGCGGTTCATTCGTGCTCGCCATCCGGTCGGCGGCCAGAACCATTGAACACAGAAGGCTTCACCTTCGCGGCCGTGTAAACAGCGACTGTGATGGCAGCAGCGCTGATCAACACAGCGTGGCCGATGATGTTAGCGAAGGCAGTCGTGTAGCTGCCGATCGCAATCGAGAAGCTTAATGCCCACATGAAGCCCAGAGCCTGAAGCACGTAGTGCCTGAGCGCCACGTCTTTGATATGCCGCAGAGGGCTCACGTTGTGATTGAATATGAAACCCCATGCATAAACGATGAGTTTGATCATTTCCGTTCCCCCATTGTGCCAGAGGCCAATAGCACGAGGCCTTGCTGGCTTACGAGGGCCGCGGCTTTGATTTGTACTTCCCTGGATGACCGGCGTCGGAATGCCCGACGCGGACTGGCAGGTTAACTCTGCCTGGCCGCAAACGGCCCTTCCCCACCCTCGATCGGGCGGCCGCCGCAGGGCTTCGACGAAGTTGGCGGTCTTCCCGTGACCGTTGGGGACGCTGCATCTCACCCTTTCTCCGCGCGGCGCCCGGCCATGGCGGCGCAAGGCCATCCTGGTGGGCCGGTGATCGCCGCCGGTTCACTGTCGGCCGCCTGAAGGCTTCGGTTAGTCGCAGCGGCACTGTCAGACGCAGCTTTGTGGCCCATATCGTTACCCGGTGCTTTTGCCTATTTCGGCGCCGCACCGAATTGATGGAGCTCCCCCCCATGATTTCTCGCACCTCGATCCGTGCCGTCTTGTTTGCGGTTGCCGCTGCCGGCCTGTTTGCCGGGTCTGCCGTTCAAGCCCGGCCGGCCGCCGATATCGTTGATACTGCTGCCAGCGCTGCCGATTTCAGCACGCTTGTTACTGCTGTGAAGGCAGCTGATCTGGTTGATACGCTGAAGAGCAAGGGCCCGTTTACTGTGTTCGCTCCCACCAATGCGGCGTTTGCCAAGCTGCCCGCCGGCACGGTCGGAACGCTGCTCAAGCCCGAGAACAAGGGCACGCTGACCTCAATCCTCACCTATCATGTCGTGCCCGGCAAGCTGATGGCATCTGACGTGGTTGCGGCGATCAAGGCAGGCGGCGGCAAGGCCGAAGTCACCACCGTTCAGGGCGGAAAGATAACCTTATCGATCATGGGCAACATGGTCATGCTGCGCGATGCCAAGGGCGGCATGAGCCATGTGCGCGCGGCCGATCTGGGCACCAGCAACGGCGTCATCCACGTCATTGACACGGTGGTGATGCCGTAACGATTGAATCTTTATGATTCTGCCAATCGACGGGGGCCGGCTCACCAGAGCCGGCCCCCAATTTCTTCGCCAATGATGCTGCCGTTACCCTCTGAAACACGTCCAATCGTGTCGAGAGCCCTGAGCTGACTTGAACCTTCGTTGAGGTCGCTAGCAACAGGCGTCTGCGCAGAGGGTCCAAGTTGAAGATCTCTGTGCCAACCAGCCGGGGAAGTTTTGCGTTTCACCCTGTTGGCAAGTTTGGCGCGGCCCAAGTCGTTCGACAGGCCCAGATGGCTCTGGCGGACCATCAGCGCGGCCTCGGCGGCAGCACCAGGCCGCCGTCGACGATCCGCCCGACGATCGGCAGAGATTCGATCGGAACACGCCGCTGGCGGGCCGGGGTGGGGTTGTCGTTGGCAGGGCGGGGAGGGGACTTTTCGGGGCTGGCCATGGAGCGAACAGAACGGCGCCGGGCTCTCCAAGGCTAAGAGCGAAAACAGAACAAATGCGTCAGACTAGGGGTCAAATGACTGTGGCTCCGGGTTTAGGCTGCCGATTTCAGCCAGGGCATTTCGTCGTCTCACCCTCGAAAAAGGTTAGACACTCCCGGCTAACCCATTGAATTCATTGGACCAGAAAATCCGGGTTAGACACCGGCAAGTCTTTGATTTCATGCAGGTTCTGTACTCCTGCTGGGGTCGCCACCTCTCAAGTTTTCTAAATATCTTCAATGTTTTGAATGGGTTGGGGAATTTTCCGGTCAGTCTGCATCATATCCCGCTGCTGCGAAGTCGTTGGCGCATTCGGTTTTTTGAATAGGTCTGGATGAACCGGGCGATGGCTTCCCAGAGCTGGTCGATCGTCCGGGCGGCAGCATTTCGGAGCAGGGCCTTGAGTTTGGCGAAGGCGTTCTCGATCGGATCGAGGTCTGGGCTGCAAGGCGGCAGGAACATCAGCTTTGCGCCGACGGCCGCGATGGCGTCCATGACCGGTGCGCTCTTGTGGGCGGGCAGATTGTCCATGACGACAATGTCGCCGGCCTTGAGGGTCGGGACCAGGACCTGCTGGACACAGGCCAGGAACCAGGCCCCGTTCATGGGCCCGTCCAGGACCATCGGGGCGGTCATCCCGCTTAGCCGCAGGGCTCCGACGAAGGTGGTGGTCTTCCAGTGACCGCGGGGGACGCTGCATCTCGGCCTTTCGCCGCGCAGCGCCCGGCCATGGCGGCGGGCCATCTTGGTGGAGGCTCCCGTTTCATCGATGAAGACGAGGTGCTCGGGATCAAGGTCAAGCTGGCCATCGAACCAGGCCTGCCGCCGCCTCAGGACATCGGGACGGCTCTGTTCATCCGCGTGCGCCGACTTTTTTTGAGCGTGATCCGACGACGAACGAAGAAGCGCCACAGGCTCGTAACGCTGGTCGCTATCCCCTGTTCACCCAGGGCCGCCTGGATCTCGGCCAGAGTGATGTCGCGCCGCTCCTCGACAAGACCCAGGATCAGGTCGGCGTGGCCTTCGATCCGCCCCGAGCGGCGATCCCCGCCCAGCGGGCCGGGTCGAACGTCGCCCTGTGTCCGGACCCGGGAACGCCAGCGGATCGCGTTTGATGCGCTGACCCCGAACCGGGCCGCCGCCTGACGGCAGGTCATCCCGTCCTCGATTGCTGCGATCACACGATCCCGCAGGTCCAATGACAGCGCCTTGCTCATTCACGCTGGCCTCCGCCCCCAGCGTGAATGTTGAATCAGAACCAGCCACCGTTGGGCATCCCATACGATTCAATCAGGTCGCAAAATGCTGTAGTTCCTGGCCGATCTGCTACAGCACCCAGCCGTCGTCGGCGCCGACCTCGCCCCTGATGGACAGGGTCAGGTCCGCAACCCCGTCGCCATCGACGTCGAACCTGGCGGTGGTGATGTTACGTCCGTCGTTGTAGCTGAGGGTGGCTTCGCCGGCTTGGCCCGAGAAACGGCCAACGAAGGTGAAGGCCTGGTCTGCGGCGTCGCGGCTGTCGGCGTCGATGCCGCTCAGGTCGATCAGGTCATCGCCGACCCTGAAGTCAGAGATGAAGTCCCGGGAGGCGTCCACGGAGTCATCGTTGAAGATGAATTGGTCGCTGCCCCGGCCGCCGGATAACCGGTCGTCGCCGGCGCCGCCTTCGATGTCGTCATCGCCATCCCCGCCCGCCAGTCGATCATTTCCGTCATCGCCGTTAAGCGCGTCATTGCCAGAACCGCCGAAAACCCTGTCGGCGCCCGTGCCGCCGGATAGCGCGTCTGCACCCTTGCCGCCGTCAAGGTCGTCATTGCCCGAACCGCCCATGAGCTGGTCGTCGCCCTTTCCGCCAGACAGGCTGTCGTTTCCGCCAAGACCCATCTGGATATCCCGGGCCGCAGATCCCGCCTTCTGGTCAGCCGCTGCCGTCCCGACATCAGGCGTGAAGTAGATACCCCGCGTCACCGGGCCATCGGTCAGGGCATCATCGCTCGTCCAGCTCACCAGGACGCGGCCATCCGCCAGCGCCGCCACGGCGGGGGAAGACTGGTTGTTCACGCCCGTCGTGTTGATCACGAAATCGCTTTCGATCACCTGGCCATCCGCCTCGATCAAGCGACCCCGCACGCAGCCCCAATCGCCATCCCCGGCATCGCCTGAATGCCAGACGACCAGCACCCGACCATCCGCCAGGGTAGTTGCCACGGGCTTCGTGTAGGACGAACTGAGGTCCGTTGAGTTGATCTGGAAATCCGGTCCCAAGGGCTGGCCATCGGTCCCGACAATCCGCGCCCGCACCTCGCCCGGGGCAAAGGAGGGGTTACCGCCTTCCGGGTCGGGCGTGAAGACTCCCGAGGAGAACCAGACCACCAGCGCGCCGCCATCGGCCAGCTGCGTCACGTCGACGTAGCTCTGATAGCCGCCAGAGGTGGAGTTCAGGACGAAATCATCCCCGGCAAACACACCATCGGCCCCCATGATCCGGGCGCGGATGTTTCCCGGCGTACCATCGGCGTCATCGGTGCTGGGATAGGTAACGAGAACGCGTCCGTCGCCCAATTCCGTGGCCTGCGGCTGGTACTGAGCTCCGACGGCGGTCGTATTGATGAGGAAATCGTCACCCAAGGCCGTGCCGTCGCCGGCGAAGTATCTTGCCCGGATTGCATAGCCGTCGCCGTCGCTGCCGTCATAGCTTGTCCAGAGCGCAAGCACCCGGCCATCGCCAAGCGCGGTCAGCGCCACCTGAGACTGGTTGTTCTGCCCGTTATAATCACCCTCGCCCACGGCAACGGGATTGATCAGGAAGTCCGGCCCCGGGGTCTGTGACAGAGGATCGAGGACGACGCCGCGCAGGCCGACCCCGTCACCATCGCCGCCATCGCCGCTGTCCCAGGCCAGGAACACCTTGCCATCGGCGGTCACCGTGGCCGTGGGCGACCATTGGAAGTCCTGCAGGGTAGAATTTACGATGAAATCCTCGCCGGCCGCTGTACCGTCAGCTTTTAGCCAGCGCGCTCGGATCTCTGTGTCATATGGCGAGGTATTGCTGT
>CAMAVA010000164.1 GCA_945861515.1 Brevundimonas vancanneytii
CGAACGTAGTCATGTCCGTGTCGCCCGAGAAAACGAACGTTGGAAACGATGCGGCGCAGGCAGAGCATAGGACCAGCTGCACTTCGCCTTCAACGCGTTCCATGATGGTCTCCGGGAGTTGAGCGGCCCCATACTAGCAGGGCGACCGCTGCAAAGCAGAGTTTCCCAAAGTCCTCTATGTGTGGAACCCGGTCATACGCTCCCGGCCCGCAAGCGGACCATCGCCGAGCCGCTCCCAACCGGACGCCAATGTCAGAGCCTATCCGCCAGAGCCTATTCCGATAACCGTGACACGGCTATCGGATCGAAACAGGCTCCAGGACAGGGGCCGGACTGCCCGTGAAGTCCTGCCAGCCCTTTGACAGGGCGTCGGGCGTACCGGTCCCGAAGACATAGCGGTCAGGACGCACAAGCACCGCTTCGGCGCTTCGGGCCAGGAGCCAGCTCGCAAGGTCGGCTGCAAAGGGCTTCAGCGCCGGGCTGTCCAGATCGGCCAGCCGGATCAGCCAGGGGCCGTCTCCGAGGATCGCATCCAGTTTCTGGTCGCCGGACCAGGGCTGGGGAAACAGTTCGCCGGCGCCGTTGCTGCCTTCAAGTCGGCAGCCGGGACCGATGGACAGGGGGGCGGGCGGCGGCGGGCGGATGCCGGCGGCCTGTTGCGCGGCCATGGCCTGGTCGCGCTGGGCGGCGGCCTGGGGGTCGGTAATACAGACCACCCGGCCCATGGCGATGGCCAGCTCGATGGCCGCCCGCACCTGGGGCTCGCGCTCGGTCTGTTAGCTGTCCAGCAGGGCCGGATCGGCGCCTCCACGGATCACGGCGGCCAGCTTCCAGGCGAGGTTGTCGGCGTCCCTCATCCCTGAGCAGAGGCCCTGTCCCGCGAAGGGCGGGGTCTGGTGGGCGGCGTCCCCGGCCAGCAGGATGCGGCCCTGGCGCCAGGACCGGGCGACCAGGCCATGGAACCGATAGACCGCCTTGCGCTCCAGGGTCACGGCGCCGGCGACATTCCAGGGCTTGAGAAGTCCCTGGATGAAGTCATCGGCCAGCAACTGGTCGGGGGCCTCGCCGGGCAGCATCATGAATTCCCAGCGGTGCCGCCCTTCGCCGGACAGGACGCAAGTGGTCGGACGGGCTGGATCGCAGATCTGAAGATTGTCGACGGGCAGTCGGGAGGCGTCGTGAACGATGGCGTCGATGACCAGCCAGGGCTCGTCAAAGTCATAGTCGCTCAGTTCGATGCCGCAGGCGGTGCGGACGGTGCTGCGGCCGCCGTCACAGCCGACCAGCCAGCGGGCGCGCAGGGCCCTGTCCCCATCCGGACCCGTGACGGTTGCCGTGACCCCCGCTTCATCCTGGGACAGGGCGGTCACCGTCACGCCGAGCCGGACATCGGCCAGTGGCGTGCCCGCCAGCAGGCTGCGCAGCTGACGCTCCAGGGTCGGCTGGTGGAACATGTTGCTGGCGGGCCAGCCGGACGGGGAGGACTGGCCGGCCTGTTCGTAGCGCATCAGGATCTGGCCATCGGCGCTGCGGAACTCGTAGGCTTTTGCGACCCGCGACACCGCCAGCATCGAATCCGCCAGACCCAGTTTCTGCAGGAGCCGCATGATCTCGTGGTCGAAATGCACGGCCCGCGGCAGGGGATAGATGTCGAGGTCCTTCTCCAGGGCGATGGTGGAGACGCCCTGCTGGGCCAGGAGAGCGCTCAGGGCCGCGCCGACGGGACCCAGCCCGACGACCAGGACGTCGCAGTCGAATTCCTGGGTCACAGGCCCTCGCAGACGGTCTCGATGGCGCCCAGGCCATCCACTTCACAGCGGACACGGTCGCCGCCCTTGAGGAACTGGCGCGGCGACATGGCGGCGCCGACTCCGCCCGGCGTGCCGGTGAAGATGACGTCGCCGGGTTCGAGGGTCATGGCTTCCGAAAGGTGAGCGACCTGCTGCCAGACATCGAACACCAGATGGCGGGTGTTGGAGTTCTGGCGGACCTCGCCATTGACCAGGCAGCGCAGGCCCAGGTCATGGGGGTTGGCCAGCTCGTCGGCGGTGGTGATCCAGGGGCCGAAGGGGGCATGGGTGTCGAAGGACTTGCCCAGGGACCATTGCGGGGTCCGGTGCTGCCACATCCGTTCGGTGACATCATTGCCGACACACCAGCCGAAAACGGCGGCGGGCGCGTCCCCGGCGGCGATCCGGCGTCCCCCGGCGCCGACAATGGCCACCAGCTCCACTTCGTAGTCGCAGAAGCCCGTCGGAATCTCCACCGGATCGAAGGGGCCTGTCACAGCCGTGACGGCCTTGGTGAACCAGACCTGGTTGGCCGGAGTCTCGACGCCGCTTTCGGCGATATGGTCGGCATAGTTCAGGCCGATGGCCCAGATCTTCCCCGGACGGGGAATGGGGGCCAGAAGCCGCACCCCCGAAAGCGGCAGGGCGCCTTGCGCGGCCTGGGCGATCCTGGCGACCTCGGCCTGAAGATCCGGCCATTTCCGGATCAGGCCGATCATGTCGGCGGGCAGGCCGGGGGCGGCGCGGTTCAGGGGGATGATCCGTTCGCCGGTGACGACGCCCAGTTCCGGCGCGGGGCCGGCGGTGAAGGTGGCCAGTTTCATGAGGGTCTATCCAAAGTCGGGCGGGGTCGGGACACCCCATTGAACGCCGATCAGGTCGGGAAGGGAGGCGATGTTCGAACCGTCGTCGGCGGTCAGCAGGTCGCCGTCGGTCCAGTGTTCGAGGATATGGCCCCAGGGGTCGCGCCAGTAGTCGAAGACCTGGCTGCCCAGGATGTGACGGCCCACGCCCCAGGCCGGGGTGCGCTGTCCGGCTTTCAGATGGTCGTGGCCGGCCATCAGGTCGTCCAGGTCGCGCACCTCGAAGGCCGCATGGTTGAAGCCGGGGCCCTTGGGGTTCTGGAGCAGGAACAGGGTGTGATGATCGGTGGGCTGGTCGCCCCGGTCGCACCGCATGAAGGCGCCGATGGAGAAGCCGGGCGCGGCGGCGATCTCGTCGGAGGTGATCAGGCCGAACCGTTCCTTGTACCAGGCCTCCGAGGCGCGGAAGTCGGAGACATTCAGGACGGCATGGCCCAGCCGCGCCACATGGGCCGGTCCCTGGCCGGTGCGCTTGACCGTGCGCAGGCGATCCCGTTGGTCCAGGCTGTTCCAGGCTTCCCGGGGCGGGAAGGCGGCCGGGGCCTCAAAGGCCTGACCGGCGACCACCTCGACAGGGTGACCATCGGGATCGCTCAAATGGACGACGAAGCCGCCGCCGGGCGCCGCCAGAGGTTCCACCGCGACGCCCTCGGACGCGGCCAGGGTGGAGAGGTCTTCCAGGCTTGCGGCGCGGAAGGCCAGACCGGCAAAGCCGGGTTCGCCCAGTTGGGTGACATGCAGGAACGGCGCGCCGCCGCAGCCCCGCATGTAGAGCCGGCCGTCGGTGGTCGGCACAGGGCTGAGCCCGAACTCCTCGAGAAAGGCCTGCATGGCCGGCAGGTCCGGCGCGGTGAACCGGACATGGCTGATGTCCTCGATGCGGATGACGCTCACGAGACAGTCTCCTTGAACTGGGATTGGGCGGCGGCTGTCGCAATGTCGCGAGCCGCTTCGGTAGAAAGGCCAAGGGCTCTCAGGAGGCCAAGGCCCAGGCCGGAACAGATGTCGGCCGGACTGGCCTGGCGGCCCCGGTCGAGGGCATGGGCGATGGCGACCTGAACAGTCCCCATGGTCAGCAGGATGCCGGTCTCCAGCGAGACGTCGGTGAAGCGACCGCAGGCCAGGCCGGCGGCAATGTCGCTGCGGATGCCGACGTTCATCGGCGCTTCCGGCAGGGTGGCGCCGGCATGCAGGCGCGACATGGCGCGGGCCCGCTCCGGGTCCTCGACCCCGAACCGGACGAAGACGGTCATGCCGCGAACGACCCGCTCGGCCGGGTCCTCGACGCCGGCATTGGCGGCCGTGACGGCGGCCTCGGCCTGGCCCCGGATGGCGACGGCGATCTCCCTGGCTAGGGCATCCTTGTCGGCGAAGTGGTTGTAGAAACTGCCCTTGGCGACATCGGCGGCCAGAACGATGTCATCGACACTGACGCCATCGACCGACCGCGTAGCGAACAGCGACTGGCCGGCCTGGAGCAGGGCGGCGCGGGTGCGGGCGCGTCTGCGGTCGGGACGGGCCGTGGCTGGCGGAGCTGTCATTGGCGGGATCCAATTTGACTGTTTGGTCATAAATGAACTAAGCGGTCAGAAATGTAAGGGGCTTGATGATTTCGTCAGGCCGGGCGGTAAGCTCGGGTCCCACAGGCCCTGCGACACGCCGCTTCTGACCATGGACATGCCGATGACCCCGCCCCGCCCGCTGACGCCCTTCGAAGGCCAGGATGTCCGGACCCTGATCGACGCCCAGGCGATCCGGCGCGGCGACCATCCCTGCCTGATCTGGGAGCCCTTCGAGGGAGAAGGCCGGACCTGGACCTATGCCGAGTTCGCCGAGACCCTGCGGCGGTTCGCGGCGGGGCTGGAGGCGAAGGGGGTCAGGCCGTCGGACCGGGTGCTGGTGCATCTGGACAACTGCCCGGAGTCCCTGATCGCCTGGCTGGGCTGTGCCTATGCCGGGGCCGTGGCGGTGACGACCAATGCCCGTTCAACGGCCGACGAGATCGCCTATTTCGCCAGCCATAGCGGCGCTGTCGGCGGGATCACCCAGCCGCGATTTGCCGATCTGGTCCGGGTAGCAGCCCCGAACCTGGGGTGGCTTGTGGTCACGGAGACGGACAACGGCGCAGCCCCGGAGATCGACTGCTCAGACTTTGAGCCCTTTTCGGCCCTGTCAGGCGATCCCGATCAGCTGGCCCGGCGGCCTCATGATCCCATGGCCCATTTCGCCATCCAGTATACCTCCGGCACGACGGCCCGTCCCAAGGCGGTGCTCTGGACCCATGCCAACTTCCTCTGGGGCGCCAGGATGAGCGCCCTGCATGAGGACCTGGGACCTAAGGATGTTCATCTGGTCACCCTGCCGATGTTCCATACCAACGCCCAGGTCTATTCCGTCGCCGCCGCCCTCTGGGCCGGGGCCAGCATCGTGATGCAGCCCAAGTTCAGCGCCTCGCGCTTCTGGCCGGTGTCGCTGAAGCATGGCGCGACCTGGGCCAGCATGGTGCCCTTCTGCCTGAAGGCCCTGGCCGAGCAGCCGAGGCCTGAGCGCCACAGCTACCGGTTCTGGGGCAACGGCGTCTGCGAGCCGCCGACCGACGCCCTGTTCGGGGTCAAGACCATCGGCTGGTGGGGCATGACCGAGACCATCACCCAAGGCGTGGTCGGCACGGCCCATCTGCCGGACGCGCCCATGTCCATGGGCCGGCCGTCCCCGGGCTACCGGATCCATGTGCTGGACGAGGCAGGGCAGCCTGTCGCCCCGGGCCAGACCGGCGATCTCCATGTCGAGGGTCAGCGCGGCCTGTCGCTGTTCCTGGAATATGCCAATGACCCGGTCGCCACAGCCGCCGCCTTTCGGCCCGACGGCCTGTTCATCACCGGCGACCGGGTCCGGCTGGGCGAGGATGGCTCGCTCTATTTCGCCGACCGCAGCAAGGACATGCTGAAGGTCGGGGGCGAGAATGTTGCTGCGTCCGAGATCGAGAGGGTCTGCGCCAGCGTCGCCGGGGTGCGGGAAGTGGCCGTGGTGGGGCGGCGCCATCCCATGCTGGACGAGGTGCCGGTCGCCTTCGTGATTCCGGCTGATCCGTCAGACTCGGGCCTGTCTGACCGCATCATGGCCGCCTGCGCCACCGGCCTGGCCGGGTTCAAGCGTCCCCATGAGGTGAGGCTGGTCGACAGCCTGCCGCGCTCGACCCTGGAAAAGATCGCCAAGGCGGAACTGCGGGCCATCCTGGCGGCGGAGGCCCGCAGCCAAGGCTAGGTCAGTTCCTCGGAGGAATAGCCGAGGATTTCCCGGGCGATGATCAGCCGCTGGATCTGGCCGGTGCCCTCATAGATGTCGCTGATCCGGCCATCGCGAAGGAACTTCTCGACCACATGGTCGTGGCTGATCGACATGCCGCCCAGCACCTCCATGGCGCCCTGCGGAACGGTCCGGCAGACCTCGCCGCCCTTGGCCTTGCAGATCGAGCTTTCCAGGTTGTTGGGCTGTCGCATGTCGCTGAGCCAGGAGGCGTGCAGCACAGTGAGGGCCGCAGCCTCGGTATCGGCCTCCAGCTCGACCAGCTTCTGTTCGACGGCGCTGCGCTGGCCGGGGCTCTTGCTCCAGTCGACGGCTACGCCCTCCTTCGCCAGTTCCTCGATGGCGAAGTCCAGGGCGCCCCGCGCCTTGGACACGCCGCCGGAGGCCACGGCGGGACGGGTCATGTTGAAGGTCTTCATGACCCCGCGATAGGAGGCCGAGCCGCCGCCCTGGGGCACGGTCTCGTCGCCGCCCAGCAGGGAATCCCGGGGGATCCGGCAGTCGCGGAAGGCATAGGCGGCGGTGTCCGATGAGCGGATGCCCATCTTCTTTTCCTTGCGGACCAGCTCAAATCCGGGGGCGCCCTTCAGCACCAGGAAGGACTTGATCCCGGCCCGGCCCGCTGACTTGTCGATGGTCGCCCAGACGATGGCGCCGTCACAGCGGACGCCGTCGGTGACGAAGATCTTGTCGCCATTGAGCACCCATTCGTCGCCGTCCAGCCGGGCGGTGGTCTGGATGGCCTTGGTGTCCGAGCCAACCCCGGGCTCGGTGATCGACATGGCCAGGAACAACGAACCCCACTTGGCCTTCTGTTCGGGCGTACCGGCGGACTGCAGGGCGGCGTTGCCGAGACCGGCGGCGCGACCGGTGGGCATGCCAAGACCCAGACCCCGGGTGACGCCCCGGGCCGAGCCCCGGGCGATGCTGAGCGCCATCATGAAGGTCATCATCGGCGTGTCGTCGGGCTTGCGCTCGCCGAACATCGGCAGGACTTCCTCGAATCCCCGTTCGCCCTCGAGACGGGCGGGCGGAATCTC
>CAMAVA010000165.1 GCA_945861515.1 Brevundimonas vancanneytii
GGGTTGGCCTTGGTCGCACCCGTGATCGTCTTGGACGTTCCGCTTGACCAGGCCGCGCCGGTGATGGCCTTGGCCGGCTGGATCGAACCCCGCGCGGTGGCCGCGCTGGTCCCCAGATTGACCCCCATGGAATAGGGGATGATCGACATCTTCGAATAATAGGGGGTCTGGACCGGTCGGATCACCAGGCTCACCAGATCCGCTGCGGCGACCTTGAGATCAGCCACCTTGGTTCCCACCATGGAGCCGGTCACGTCGAGGATCAGGGCGACTTCCAGATCATAGGCCGTACGAACAACCTCGGAGTGGGCGCTTATCGCCATGTCGCCCTTTAGCCACAGATCTGCGACAACGGTGTCAATGGTCATCGTGGCGTCAGCGATCACGGTGGTCCCATCTGCACCGCCGAACTTGAAGGTAACGCCGCTCAGCTTGCCCTCCCGGGACCATTTTATCTGGGCCTTCAGGGTTGGTTCGCCAATGGCCTGGGCCTCTGCATCAGTGTCGGCGTCCGACTTGGCGACCATCAGGGCGGCAGCGTCCAGGGAATCCTGAAGGATGCGCTGGGACATGTTGGCCCTGTTCACGTCGATCAGCCCGAAGGCCAGCACGGCCAGGGGCAGGGCCAGAACGGCGAACTGGATCGCAACCGCGCCCCTTCGGTCCCGCAGAAAGCTGGAAACCCGCGCCAACCCGTTGCGGCATCGATTGATCAAGCTCACCGACATCCCTTTCAGGCCCCCCTCAATGCGGTTGATAGAGGAGCAGGGTAAATGAAACGATCACGCGGCCGGCCCGGCGCCGCGGCTCTCATGAAAGGATCCTCAGGTTCTGGATCGATCCGGCGATCGCGTTGAACACAGCCGTCAACTGGGCGGCATCCTGAACATCATAGAACTTGTCAGCGGTTGTGGCGCAGCTTCGCAACACGCTGCTGTCGCCAGTCGTGACCTCGACTCTTACGGTATAGAGGATGATCCCCTGGGCCTTCATGTTGGCGCAAAGGCTGGCCAGCTTGCCGTCCATGGCGGCGCGACGGGCTGAGGTGGACCCCGAAGTGATCCCCAGCCGCCCCTGCCAGACATAGCCAAGGCCGTTATAGAGCGAGGCGTTGTTGTTGCTGGTCGAACCCATGGTGTTTTCGCCATCGGTCATCAGCACCACGATCTTGCTGGACTTGGCCGTGCCATAGGGCCGGCCATCGGCGAAGGGCGCGTTGGGCGACAGCAGGTGCCAGCCCCAGACCAGGCCCATGGGGATATTGGTGTCCCCCACGGCGGTAAGGGCGTCCACGGCGGACTTCAGGGCAGTCCAGTCCGTACTCAGGCGGGTCACCGATGACAGCTGACAGCCGGAATTTGGCCCATAGATATATCCGGTGCCGCTGTTCGTACCGGTCACCGTCGGGCTGCGATTGTATTTGGCGACATAGCCCTGCCGGGTCTTCCAGTTGGTGCTGCTGGTCACGTCCGGGAGGTAGTTGTTGTAATAGGTCCCGCCGCTGCCCGGTTCGTCCGGCGCGAAATAGGGTGTGAACAGGGTCGCCGGCGTGAGGGTGCTGGGCGGGGTGTCCTGGACGTCGTAGGGCGCGGCCCGGCTCTCGACACAGCCGGCCCAGCTGACCCCCATCTGGGTGAAGAGCGTGAACCGGTTGGCCGGGGAGTTGAAAATCTCGTTGTTGATCGGCGCGGCGCCGGATTGGTCGATCCAGGCTGAATCCCGGTAGGTCGAACCGACCCGCACCACCATGGAGAACGGCGCTATGGCAATCTTCACCGTGTCGGTGTCGATGCTGCGGGCCGAGGCCGCCGCCAGGGTGTCGATCAGGGTTTTCGAGGCCAGTTTCAGGTTATCGAGCTTCGAACCTTTCATGGACCCTGTGGTGTCCAGCACCAGCGCCAACTCGATCTTGTTCACGGCCCGGACGATCTCGGCCTTGGCGCCGACGACCATGTCCCCCTGAAGCCACAGATTGGCAATGGCGGCGGGAACCGCGGCCTTGGCCTTGGCCACGACCTTGTTGCCATCGGCCTTGAAACTGGAAGAGGTGATGGTGGCGCTGGAGCCAGCCATATTGGCGCTGAGGGCTTCGGCTCCGATCACCTGCAGGTCGGCATCGGTGAATGCATTTGATCGGGCCGCTGTCAGAGCGGCGGAATCAAGCGCGTCCTGAAGTCGGGTCTTGGCGGATGACCCATTCGCGATATCGACCGAGCCGAAAACCAGCACGATCAGCGGCCCCGCCAGAAGGGCAGCCGGGACCGCGATGCCGCCGCTATGCTGGCCGAGAAACCGCCTCAGCCAAGCGCCGGTGTCTGCGAGAAATCGCGCCACGTCAGGTCCAGCCCCGAGCCGAAAGGCGGAAACGTCCGCCTGTCCCAGGTGCAGATTGTCAGCAGACGGTAAATGGACCGGACCATGAAGTCGGTAAAAGTTACGCTAACCGATCCTGGCAATGGAGACCGGAAACGCCGTCCGCCCCGGTCCTTCGGATCCGGGACGGACGCAGGCCTTCCGGCCTGCAAACTACCAGCCGCAGGTCTGGCCCTTGTTCTGCTTGGTCAGCCAGGCGTTCAGCGGTGCGAAATACTCTGTCACGGCGCTGGCGTCGGTGCGGGTCTCGCCGCTGAAGGCGGCCAGGGCTTCCGGCCAGGGCTTCGACTGGCCCATTTCCATCATGGCGTTGAATTTCGCGCCGACCGCAGCGTTGCCATAGACCGAGCAGCGATGCAGCGGACCCTTCCAGCCGGCCTGCTTGCAGGCGGCCCGGTGGAACTGGAACTGGTAGATATGGGCCAGGAAGTAGCGGGTATAGGGCACATTGGCCGGCACGTGGTACTTGGCGCCCGGATCAAAGGCGTCGGCGGGCCGCGCGGCGGGCGGAGTGATGCCCTGGTACTGGGTGCGCAGCTTCCACCAGCCGCCATTGTAGTCGGCAGGCTTCAGCGAACCGTCATAGACCTGCCAGCGCCAGCGATCGACCATCAGGCCAAACGGCATGAAGGCGATCTTGTCCAGGGCCATCTTGAGCAGGAAGGGCGTATCGCCTTCCGCGCCTGGCACGGTTTCCAGCAGGCCGATCTGGTTCAGATAGGTGGGGGTCAGGGCGGACAGGCCGACAAAATCGCCGATCGCCTCATGGAAGCCGTCATTGGCCCCGCCCTTGAAGATATAGGGCTGATCCTTGTAGGCCCGCTGATAGTAGTTGTGCCCCAGCTCGTGATGGACGGTGTAGAAATCCTCGGCATTGACCTTGGTGCACATCTTGATGCGGATGTCGTCGCGGTCGTCCAGGTTCCAGGCCGAGGCATGGCAGACCACCTCGCGGCCCTCCGGCCTCACGATCTGCGAGCGGGTCCAGAAGGTAGCCGGCAACTGGGCCATGCCCAGGGAGCTGTAGAAATTCTCGCCGGTCTTGACCATCCGGACCGGATCATAGCCCTTGTCGACCAGCAGCTTGTCGAGACTGTAGGCGCTGCTTTCGGCCGGCGGCGCGACCACATCATAGATGTTGCCCCATTGCTGGGCCCACATGTTGCCCAGCAGGTCGGCGCGTATCGGGCCGGTCCTTGGCTGGACTGAATCGCCATAGGTCTGGTTCAGCTTGGCCCGGACATAGCAGTGCAGGTTCTTGTAGAAGGGCGCCACCTGGGCCCAGAGGCGGTCGGTCTCGCTGGCGAAGGCGTCGGGCGCCATGTCATAGCCGGACCGCCAGAGGGCGCCGGTATCGGCATAGCCCAGCTCGCGGGATCCCTCATTGGCCATGGCGGCGAGGGTTTCATAGTCGGACCTCATGCCTGGCGAAATCGAATGCCAGCCTTCCCAAAGCGCCTTCAGGTCGGCCGGGTCGCGGCTCGAAGCCATCAGTTCGATGGCGTCGTCCAGGGTGATCATCTTGCCCTTGAACAGGAATTTTCCCGTCGAATAGACGCTGTCCATCCGCGATCCGATGGTCGCCATCTGGTCGGCGGCGCCGGGCCGTTGCGGGGCCGGCAGGACCAGGGCCCGTTTCAGGATATCCAGCTTGCGTCGGGTCACCGGGTCGGTCTGGACCTTGTCATACCGCGCCGCCTTGATGGCCAGCTGGGTGGCAAGGTTAGTGATCTCGGCGCCGGCCTTGGCCTCCAGCCACTGGGTGTCTTCGGTGATGTAGGTCGCCCGGACCCAGCTGGCCTTGTTGACATATTGCGACAGGCTGGCGAGGTCAGCCTCGGCCTTGTCTATGAAGGCCTTGGCCTCTTCCGGGGTGGCTGCGGGCTGGGCGACGGCGGGCGCAAGCGGCGCGAAGCTGAGAGTGGCGGCGGCCGCAGCCGCAAGCAGGGTGGTCTTCTTCAAGGGACGCATCCTTCAAGGATTGTGATGGCCGGCAAGGGAGCCGCTCCGCGCGGTCCCGTCAAGGCAGGGATGGGCCGGCCTGCACAGCCTTACTTGAGACAGGCAGCCAGTCCCTCCCGCTGCACGGTCCCGCTGGCGGCCCCGATGCGACCTGCCCGTTTGCGGACATAGGGTCCGGGCTTTGCCGCTCGCCACTTCAGGGGGCTGGGCAGGATGGCGGCCAGCCGGGCTGCCTGGGCGCGGGTCAGGCGATCGGCTCCAACCCCGAAATACTTGCGGGCCGCAGCATCGGCGCCATAGACGCCGGGGCCCCATTCAATGCTGTTGAGATAGACTTCCATGATGCGGCGCTTGCCCCAAAGCGCCTCGATCAGGACCGTGAAATAGGCCTCCAGACCCTTTCGCAGATAGGACCGCGCCGGCCACAGGAAGACATTCTTGGCGGTCTGCTGGCTGATGGTCGAGCCGCCCCGCACCCGGCCCGGCCGGCGCTTGTTGCTGGCCATGGCCTTTTCCATGGCCTCGAAGTCAAAGCCCTTGTGGGTGCAGAACCGGGCATCCTCGGCGGCGATCACGGCATAGGGCAGGCTGGGCGACATTTTCTTGAGCGATACCCAGCGTCGCTCCAGTCCCTTGCCCTCGAACAGGCGCTGGATCATCAGGATGGTCACTGGCGGGCCGACCAGTCGATAGACCAGGGTCACGCCCACCGGCAGGGCGACGGTGATGATCAGGGCCAGGACCAGAAGTCGCCGCCAGAGCGGAACACTGCGCCTTGGCCGGGCGGCCGCGCCCTGTCCGGTGACCGCTTCCGGTTTGTCGCCGGTTCCGACAGGCGAGGGGTCTGATTGATCATTCAAGATCGGGAATCCTGTGACCGACGGTTCGGCTTGTCATGACGTTGCGGCTGCATGGTAACCAGCCGTTTGAGGATTGTCGCCCCGGTGGGCCTGACAGGAGCTTTTCCATGAATGTGACAGAGGCGGTCGCCGCGCGAGTGTCCATCCGGGCCTTCCGACCGGATCCGGTGCCAGGCGCCCTGGTGCGGGAGATTCTCGAGCTGGCCCATCGCGCCCCGAGCGGTGGCAACCTCCAGCCCTGGCGGGTCCATGCCCTGGCCGGGCCGGTGCTGGAGGATTTCAAGGCGCGGGTTGCCGCCAACATGGCCGGGGAAGAGCCGGAATATGACGTCTATCCCCCCGATCTCTGGGATCCCTACCGCACCCATCGCTTCCAGGGCGGCGAGGACCTCTATGCGACCATCGGCATACCCCGCGAGGACAAGCCGGCCCGGCTGCGGCAGCTGTTCAAGAATACCCAGCTTTTCGGGGCGCCGGTCGGCCTTTTCTTCAGTCTCGACCGGCGTCTGGGCAAGCCGCAGTGGGGCGATGTCGGCATGTACATGCAGACGGTCATGCTGCTGGCGGTCGAGCGGGGCCTGGCCACCTGCGCCCAGGAGTTCTGGGCGCGGTATCCGAAAACCTTCGGCGATTTCGTCAGCCTGCCCGAAGGCCACATGCTGTTTTCCGGCATGGCGCTCGGCTATGCCGACGATGAAGCCCCGATCAACAGCCTGCGCACCCGACGGGCGCCCTTCGAAGACTGGGCGGTCATGAGTGGTTTTGACTGACGCGCTCTTGTCATTCCTGGCTGCGGGCGGCCCGGGCCAGGATCAGCGGGTCTTTGCCCGAAGCCACGATCTGCGACAGCCTCGAGATTGCGCCCGCTCGGACCTGGGCCTTGACCAGGCCGAAGGCCGGTTGCGAGGCCGTGTCCCTGACCGTCCTGACAGCGGCTTCCATCAGGTCGTCCGGGCTGCAAAGTTGATCGATGACTCCCTGGCCAAACAACTGGGCCGGGGACAGGGTCTGGCTGCTCAGCGTCAGGCGCCGGATCCGTTCCGGGGACAGTTCGGCCGACAGAACGACCAGGGGTCCTGCCGGAAAGGGCACCCCGGCGCGGGCTTCAGTAAGGCCCATCTTGATCGCGTCATCATCGACGGATAGCCGTACATCACCACACAGCATCAGGACAAAACCGCCGCCCAGAGCATGACCTGGCGCAGCCGTGACCACTGGACAGGGTAGGGCGTAGAGTTCGGCCACCATGGCCGAGATACCCAAAATCATGCGTGCGCGGTTTTCGGCGGAGTAGGCGCTGAAAGCGCGGGTATCCACTCCAGCCGAAAAGCATCGTCCCTTGCCCGTCAGGATGACGCCCTCGTCGGGCGGGTCAGCCCGAAGTCCGGCGAACAGGGCGCGCAGATCCTCGATCGCCGGAAGGTCCAGAGCGTTTACGGGCGGGCGGCTCAGGGCAACTGTGGTGATCCCATCGGCCCTGCTGACCTCGAAACTCATGGGCGTTCGTTCCATGCTTGCTGACCAGGCGACAGGAAAGGACAGCCTGAGCCAACTGTCAAAGCGGCGGACCCGATCCGGGCGCCGGGCCTAGCCGGTGACCTCGATAACGCCGGCCCCGCCGTTCTGATCGCCCCAGAGAATGCGTTTGCCATCTGTTGACAGGGATAGCGCAGAGATCGCTGCGCCCTTCTCGGCCTTGAGCATCTGGCGGCCGCCGTCCTTGAGGTCGCAGAGCCAGACTCGGCCGTCATCCAGCCCGCCCGCCACCCAGGCGGCGGCCGGGGTGGC
>CAMAVA010000166.1 GCA_945861515.1 Brevundimonas vancanneytii
CTGAACAAGCCCTGCATGGTCGAGCTCCATACAGACAGCCAGTATGTCAAACGCGGGGTCACCGAGTGGCTGCACCTGTGGAAGGCGCGGGGCTGGCGCACCATGACCAAGGGGGCTGTCAAGAACGAGGACCTCTGGCGACGGCTCGACGCCGCCCGGGCCCGCCACGAGGTCGACTGGCGCTGGGTGAAGGGCCATGCGGGCCATGAATTCAATGAGATCGCCGACGAACTGGCCCGTCGCGGCATGCTGGAGACGCTTGGCGAGGCCTGAGGGCCCGGCTTGACGAAATGATCTTATGGCATTCAATATGCCAACATAATCAGATCGCCGCCGGGATGGATGCCATGTGGAAGAAAATCGGGATCGGAGCCCTGGCCCTGGTCGTGGTCGGAGCGGGACTGGCCTGGTTCAATAGGGCCGATCTGATCCTGTTCCTTGCCACGCGCGCCAACCGCACCGTGGTGGCGCCAAACCAGCCGATTGTCTGGGCCCAGGGACCGGCGACAGCGACAACGCCCCTGGCCCAGCGACCGCCCAACATCATCTTCATCCTGGCGGACGATCTGGGGTTCAATGACATCTCGACCTTTGGCGGCGGCGTGGCCGGCGGCCGGGTCAAGACCCCCAATATCGACCGGCTGGCCGCGCGCGGCGTGGTGTTCAACCAGGCCTATGCCGGGACCGCGACCTGCGCCCCGTCCCGCGCCATGATCATGACGGGCCGCTATCCCACCCGGACCGGGTTCGAGTTCACCCCCACGCCTCAGGGCATGGGTCAGATGGTCACCATGATGGGCGGCCACGGCGGCGCCCGGCCCAGGTCTGTCTGGCACAAGGACCGGGCCGCCGAGATTCCGGCTTTCGATGAACAGGGCCTGCCGGGATCCGAGGTGACCATCGCCGAGGTGCTCAAGACCGTCGGCTACCACACGGTCCATATCGGCAAGTGGCACCTGGGCGGCGGCAAGGAGTTTGGCGCCAATGCCCAGGGGTTCGACGAAAGCCTGTTGATGTCCAACGGCCTGCATCTGCCGGCCGGTGATCCCCGGGGCGTCGAGGCACGGCTGGATTTCGACCCGATCGACCGCTTCCTCTGGGTGCGGATGCAGTTTGCCAATTCCTTCAACGAAGGCCCGCAGTTCGAGCCGGGCAGCTATCTGGCGGACTACTGGACCGACGAGTCCCTGAAGGTGATCGAGGCCAACCGCAATCGGCCCTTCTTCCTCTATCTGGCCCATTGGGGCGTCCATTCGCCCCTGCAGGCGACGAAGGCGGACTATGACGCGGTGGGCGATATCCAGCCGCACCGCCTGCGCGTCTATGCCGCCATGGTCCGGGCCCTGGACCGCAGCGTCGGCCGGATCCTCGACAAGCTCGAGGCCGAGGGCCTGTCGGGCAACACCATGATCGTCTTTTCCAGCGACAATGGCGGCGCCGGCTATATCGGCATGCCGCAGATCAACCAGCCCTATCGCGGCTGGAAGATGACCCTGTTCGAGGGTGGGATCAGGGTGCCGATGTTTGTCAGCCTGCCGGGGAAGATTGCGCCGGGCCAGAGGATCGCGGCTCCGGCGGCCCATATCGACCTCATGCCGACCCTGGCGGATGCCGCCGGTGCGCAGCTTCCGGCCGGGGTGACGATCGACGGGGTGGACCTGTTGCCGGTGGCGACCGGCAAGGCCGTGGCGGTTGACCGTCCGATCTTCTGGCAGAGCGGCTATTACCAGGCCGTCCGCATGGGCGACTGGAAGCTGCAGGTCAGCGAGAATCCGAAGATGACCCGGCTCTACAATCTGGCCGTCGATCCGACCGAAAGGACGAATCTGGCGGACCGCGATCCGGCCCGGACGGCGCGTCTGAAGGCCCTGCTGGCGCAGCACCAGAAGGGCGCCCGCAAACCGCTCTATCCCTGGAGCATCGAGGGCGCCATCGCCGTGGACAAGACGCGGGCCGATGCCTTCAAGGCCGGAGATGACTACGTGTACTGGCCAAACTGACCAGGGGCGCCCTTATCGGGGCTTGACTAGTTCAACATTGAACGATTTATTTGGTTCAACGTTGAATGAAAGGATCTGCCCATGGATCGTCGCAATTTCATCAAGGTCATTGGCGGCGCCAGTGTCTTCGCCGCCGCCAGCGGCCTTGCCGGCTGCGCCGAGGTTGCCGACCCCTCGGTCGCCTGGGTCTCACCAGGGTCATCGGAACGGGACGTGCGGCGCTACGCCCTGGCCCATGCGATTCTGGCCCCCAATCCCCACAATCGCCAGCCTTGGATCGCGCGCCTCGAGGGGGATCGGGAACTGACCCTGTTCATTGACCGGTCCCGTCTGCTGCCGGCGACCGACCCCTTCAACCGCCAGATCGTCATCGGCTGCGGCTGTTTCCTGGAACTGCTGTCCCTGGCGGCCGGCGCCAAGGGGTTCACCACGGTCGTGCAGCCCTTTCCGGACGGCGAGATCGCCGACCGTCTGGACGACCGCCCTTTCGCGCGGGTGCGGTTCGAGCCGGGCAGCAAGGTGGACCCCCTGTTTGCCCAGATCCTGCGCCGCCGCTCCAACAAGGACCCCTTCGAGAAGGACCGGGTCATCCCGGCGGCCGACCTGAAAACCCTGGAGGCGGCCGTGGCCACACCCGGCCTGCGGTCCGCCTCGGTCGGCGCGGGCGAGGCCCTGGCCGGGCTGAAATCCCTGACCGCCGCCGCCTATCTTCGGGAAGTGGAGACGCCGGCGGCGCTCCAGGAATCCATCGACCTGATGCGCATCGGCGCCAAGCAGGTCAGCCAGTACAGGGACGGCATCGACCTGACCGGCACCCCCATCGAGGTGATGAAGGCAACGGGCCTGCTCACCCGCGAGAGCCTCGCAAAGCCCGGAACCATGGCCTACGATCAGGCCAAGGGGCTGTATGCGCCGCTGGCGGCGACAGCTTCCGGCTATGTCTGGATCGTCAGCAATGGCAATGACCGGGTCACCCAAATCACATCTGGCCGGGCCTATGCCAGGATGAACCTCACCGCCACCGGCCGTGACATCGCCATGCATCCCATGAGCCAGGGCCTTCAGGAATATCCGGAAATGGCCGCCCTGAAGGCCAGGATCGACTCTACCGTGGGACTGGCGCCGGGCGAGCGGCTGCAGATGCTGCTGCGGGTCGGCTACGGCAAGGCGCCGCCGCCCTCTCCCCGCCGGGGTCTCGCCGCACTGCTCTCCAACCGTCAGGTCTGAGGCGGATGATGGACTTCGACAGCGCCAGAACCGATCTCCGCGCCGCAGAGCCAGCGACCGGGGACTGGGCAGAATCCCCGGCCGTGCTAGGATTCCCTCATGCAAGACCGGCCCGTTCCCCATCCATGACCGCCGCCAAGGACCGGCTCGATGTGCAGCTGCTGACCGAGATCGGCATCATCAACCAGCTGTCGGTGACCCTGCTGGAGCGGACCATTCCGGCCGGCATGAGCGCCGCGCAATTCGGGGTTCTGAGCCATTTTGTCCGCCGGGGCGGGGAGGAAAGTCCAGCCCAGCTGGCCAGCGCCTTCCAGGTGACGAAGGGCGCCATGACCAACACCCTGCAACGGCTGGAGGCCCAGGGCTTTGTGGGGATCGTCGGCGACGCCAGCGATGGCCGCAAGAAACGGGTCTCGCTGACCCCTGAAGGCGCCAGGGCCTTCGACACGGCAGTCCTGGCCATGCGGCCCCATATGGAAGCCCTGCGCAGCGCCTTCACCGATTCGGAGTTCGCCGCCGCCTTGCCGTTCCTGAAGGCCTTGCGGGTCTGGCTGGACGAGAACCGGTAGGGGCTTCAGGCTCAGGTCGCTGCCCGGACCTTCAGGCTGGCGCCGCCCGTGACGGCCTCCACGACAATGGCCTGGCCGCTGACCAGGGCGTCATCGCTGACGGCGTCCCATTCCTTGCCGTCCACATGGACCCGACCCTGGCCATTGTCGAAGGCGCCTGCGGCCTGGCCACGGGCGCCAACCAGCCGGGTCATGGTGTCATTGATGTCCGGCCCGCCGCCGGAAATGTCCCGCGGCAGATAGCGCCGGGCGGTTACGGTGGTCAGGATGGTCAGGCCGGCGAACAGGGCCAGATGCAGGGCCAGGTTATTGGGCACAAGAAGGGTCAGGCCCGACATGGCCCCGGCTGCCGCCGCCGGCCAGAGCAGCCATCCACTGCCCGTCGACAGTTCGACCGCGAGGATCACCGCCGCCAGGGCCAGCCAGATCCAGAAGGGCTGGGTGGCATAGAGGTCGGTCAGGGCGTCCATCGGTCAGTCCCGGCTCGTCGGGACGCCAGTCCCGGACCTCGGGGCGGCGCCAGCGTCGCTGCTCAGGGTCTTGAGCAGTTCGCCCACCCCGGCGATGGAGCCGGTCAGGCTGGCGAAATCGGCCGGCACGATGACGGTCTTCTGGTTTGGGCTTTCGGCCAGCTTGCCGAAGGCCTCGACGTATTTCTGGGCGATGAAGTAGTTGATCGCGTTGACGTCGCCCCGGGCGATGGCCTCGGAGACAAAGGCGGTGGCCTTGGCTTCGGCTTCGGCTTCCCGCTCCCGGGCCTCGGCGTCGCGGAAGGCGGCTTCCTTGCGCCCCTCGGCCTGCAGGATGGCGGCCTGCTTGCTGCCCTCGGCCCGGGCGATCTGTGACTGCCGTTCGCCGTCCGCCTCCGTGATCACTGCCCGCCGCTCGCGCTCGGCCTTCATCTGGCGGGCCATGGCGTTGGTGATGTCCGGCGGCGGGGTCAGGTCCTTGATCTCGATCCGGGTCGCCTTGACTCCCCAGGGGTTGGTGGCGTTGTCGATGGTGGACAGAAGGCGGCTGTTGATCTGGTCTCGCTGGCTCAGCACCTCGTCCAGCTCCATGGAGCCGACCACGGTCCGCAGATTGGTCATGCAGAGCTGGGCGATAGCGTAGTGCAGATTATCCACCCGATAGGCGGCATTGGCGGCGTCCATCACCTGGATGAAGACGATTCCGTCGACCTTCACCACGGCATTGTCCTTGGTGATGACCTCTTGCTGGGGCACGTCCAGCACCTGTTCCATCATGTTCATCCGCTGGCCAACGGACTCGACGAAGGGGGTCAGGATGGAAATGCCGGGCTTGAGGGTGCGGGTGTAACGCCCAAACCGCTCCACCGTATATTCGCTGCCCTGGGGCACGATCTTGATAACGCTGAACAGCAGGATCACCGCCAGCACCAGAATGGCGACGCCGAAATACAGTCCCATGGTGATTCCCCAGGTTGGGCCTGTCTTAAGTCTAGCGCGCCGGCCCCTTGGGCTCCACGGATTCCTGATCCGGCGGCTGCAGGGACGGATCGTCCGGACCCATCCGCTTGACCGGGCGGACGGCATTGGCCAGCCGGCTGGCGATGGCCTGGCCCTTGCGGGCCACGGACAGTTCGAGTTTGCGGCTTTCCATGCCGCATTCTGTGAACTGGGTATGGCGCGCCGCAAAACCGCTGTTGAAGGACTGCTTCAGCCGGGAATCCAGGGCGGCGTCGGGAATCTCCGCCTCGCTCAACTGCATCATCCGGTCCCGCCAGAACTGGTCGGTCTCGCCGTTGCAGACCTGGCGCAGGGCGTGGCTTTCGCCCATGGCATAGGCCAGGTCGACCAGGGACTGCCGTTCGGTGGGGCTGCGCTCCTGGGCGACCGCGCCGCCGGCCATGCCCAGTGCCAGCAGGATCGCCAGGATCAGCGATTGTCCTGCCGGCCGGGTCACGGGACGGTGGGAGACAGGCCAGGGCGTGGAAGCGGCAACGGGGATCATGACCGTCATCTAAGCCGGATCAGCAGGCAAAGTCCAAGGGGCCTCGCCAGACCGGCGAGCGGACGCCGCCATTATGGCTCCAGCATGATGGCGCTGAGCAGCCGGCCGTAGTCCGGCTCTCCCTGCTTGAAGGCCCGGCGGTTGGAATAGAACTGGTCCGGCTCGGCGCAGGTGTCGCGGCCAACCCATTCGCATTGAGCCACCCCGGCTTCGGAGAGCCGGGACAGCACAAAGCCCGGCAGGTCAAACAGGATGCGATCGCTGCCGGGGACAGGCTTGAACCAGGACTGATGGCCGGGGTCCGCCGCCAGAAACCGCGCCACATATTCCGGCCCCACCTCGTAGGAGTCCGGACCGATACAGGGGCCGACCGCCGCGACGATCCGGTCCCGCTGCGCGCCGAGCGCGACCATCCTGTCCACCGTATCGGCGACAATGCCATTCAGGGCGCCCTGCCAGCCGGCATGGGCCGCCGCCACGACCCGCGCCGTGGAATCAACAAACAGCACCGGCGCACAGTCAGCGGCCAGGGCGCCGCAGACCAGCCCTGGAACCTGTGTCACCACGGCGTCCCCCTCGGGCCGTTCTGCGCCCCAAGGACTCTGAGCCACAACGGCCCGGGCCGAATGGATCTGGTAGCAGGTGTTGAGAGCCTCAGCCGGCGCGCCGAACCAGGCCGCAGCCCGGCGGCGGTTCTCGATCACATCCTCGGGCGCATCGTTCGAGCCCCGGCCGACATTCAGGCCCTCATAGATGCCGGTCGAGACCCCGCCCTGGCGGGTGAAGAAGGCGTGCCGAACGCCCGGCAGGCCGGCCAGGCGCGGCGACTGGATGACGGGCAGGGAACCTAGGCTCATGGGTTGGCGTCCAGAAAGGGGGAGGCGGCGAGCCTAACAGTCGCACCGCCGATTGCCCACCGGTTGCTCCAGCGCTCCTGTGGTCACGCGAAGCTGTAGGGTCCGGCTTTTTCCAGGGCTGTGCGCCAGGCGGGACGGCTGTGGATCGCGTCCAGGAAGGCGTTGAGACACGGCCGCCCGGTCAGGGCGTCGCCGCGCTGGGCGGCGGCTTCGACGGGAAAGCTCATCATGACATCCGCCGCCGTGAATTCGGCGCCGGCAAACCAGCGAGTCTTCGACAGGACCCCTTCCCAATAGTCGAAATGGGTCTCGAGCTGGGGGTCGACAAAGCCGGTTTCC
>CAMAVA010000167.1 GCA_945861515.1 Brevundimonas vancanneytii
GCGGCGAACTGGCCATCATTGCGTGGTGGCGACATGCCCAATCGACCATGCCAACAGCCGACAGGAAAGGGTTTGACCGGTTGCAGGTCCAACTGATCGGCCTGTCGGCCGGGGTCAGCGCCTATGCCGCCATCCCCTGTTTCTTCACCACAGTCGGAACGCCCGCCGCCCAGATTGCCGGGGTGCTTATAGCGGCCGCCATCCTGCTGATTATCGGCGCCCAGCATAGCCTGCATCGTCATATGTTCCTGGCCACGGCCCCGGTTGGCGCCCTGGCGCTCCTGTGCAATCTGCATGCTCTGGGGGACGGCATGGAGTCCTGGCTGTTCGTCGCCCTCGGGATCGGATTGATCGCCAATGCGCGCTATCTGCAGGTCGGAAACGCCAGCGCCTTCCGGGACCTGATCCAGCACAAGTTTGACGCTGACCTCGCCCTCAGCCGGTCGCAAGACAGCGAAACCCTCTACCGGCTGCTGGCCGACAACCAGAGCGACATGATCGCCCTATGGGAGCCGGATGGCAGCCCGGTCTATAGCACGCCTTCGGTGGTTCGCGCCTTCGGCTACACCCTTGAAGAACGGGCCCAGCTGCCGCAGTTCATCAACCTGCATCCGGATGATGCGCAAAGCGTCCAGCGGTTGTTCCAAACACTGAAGCCTGAAGATGGCCTGCTCAGCCTGGACTATCGGATGTTCCACAAGGACGGGTCTGTCGTCTGGGTGGACGGCACCTTCCAGAGGCTGGACGACGGCAGTGACCGCGTGCTTGCGACAGGCCGTGTCTCCACCGAGCGCAAACAGCTACAGTATGAATTGCGTGAGGCGCTGGACGAGGCCAAGGCGGCGTTGAAGGCAAAGTCCGACTTCCTGGCCAACATGACCCATGAGCTACGCACGCCCCTGACCGCGATTGTGGGATTCTCCAGCCTTATGAAGGCGGCCGAAGACCTCGATCCGCGCCATGCCCGGCAGATGGGGATCATCCACGACGCCAGCGAAAACCTTCTGACCGTCGTCAATGACGTGCTGGACTTCTCGCGGCTGGAGGCCGGCGCCGTCGAACTGGACGCCCATCCTTTCGACCCCTTGGCCATGGCGAGCTCCACCCTCGCGCTGCTGGGCGCCCAGGCCGCCGCCAAGGGCATCGGACTGTCGGTGCGTTCGGAAGGCGTCGAGGGCATGCTGATGGGTGATGGCGCCCGGCTGCGTCAGGTCCTCACCAATCTGATTTCCAATGCCGTCAAGTTTACCGCCTCGGGCGAGATAGAGGTGACAGTCCGGCAGTCCGAGATCGGCGATCTGCGCCGGCTGCGCATCCTTGTCCAGGATTCGGGGATCGGAATCTCGGCCGAACAGCGCAACGGGATCTTCGGACGGTTCACCCAGGCCGATGCCTCGGTGTCGCGCCGCTATGGCGGCACCGGCCTAGGCCTGGCCATTTCCCGCCTGATCATCGAGGCGATGCACGGCCAGATCGAGGTCGAGAGCCAGCCGGGACAGGGCTCCACCTTCTGGTTCGAGGTGCTCATGCCGGCGGCGGACAGGGTTCTGAAGGAGGAGGCCGACCACGGACCCGCAGCCGAGATGGGACAGGCTCTTCGGCTGCTGGTGGTCGACGATAATTCGGTCAACCGCGAACTGGTTTGCGCCCTGCTGCAGCCTTTCGATGTCGAGATCGAAACAGCCTGCGACGGGGTCGAGGCCGTGGAAGCTGCGGGTCGTACCCGCTTTGATCTGATCCTGATGGATCTGCAGATGCCCAATATGGATGGCCTGACGGCGACCAGACATATCCGTGCCGCCGCCGCGCCTGGCCACCGACGTGTGCCGATCGTCGCCCTGACCGCCAATGTCCTGCCCGAACAGATCGCCCGCTGCCTTGAGGCGGGGATGGATGATCACCTGGGAAAACCGATCCACCCCGAACAACTGGTCAATACCATCAGCCGCTGGGCGACCGGCGATGAGGTCGAGGCGAAGGGTCCCGACGGCGCTTTGATGGCGGGCTGAGCGGCGGGGCGCAGCTTGCGGATTCAGGAGAGATCCTCGGATAGGCGTGCACCGCTGGTTCGGGGAAGGTGGCTGGCCGCGATCGCCGGACGACGGTGGGGGTCTGCAACGAACAGCGGCAGCAGCCCATTAATCTTGGTGGCCGGCAGGGGGAAAACCCCCTACGCCATCGCTATGCGATGGTCCCACTCCCCCAAATTGGCCTTCGGGCCGGGGTGGAGCCCCGAAAGTCGATTTCAGAGCCCAGGCGGCGGCAAGCCGCAGAGGTCGCGGACGGCGGACCAGCTGAGCCGGTGGGCCGGGCAGGGGCCTAGGCGCTGCAGGGCTTCGCGGTGGGCTTTCGCGCCATAGCCCTTGTGGCGAGCGAAACCATAGCCTGGATGGGCCAGGTCCAGCGCGACCATCACCCGGTCCCTGGCCGTCTTGGCCAGGATCGAGGCGGCGGCGATGGAGGCTGACAGGCCGTCGCCCCCCACCACGGTCTGGACCGGGCAGGGCAGGTCGAAACGGTAGTTTCCGTCCACCAGGGCGTGATCGGGCGCCGGGTCGAGGGACAGGATGGCGCGGCGCATGGCCAGGCCTGCCGCCTGCAGGATGTTCAGCGCCGCGATTTCCTCGACGCTGGCGAAGGCCACGGCCCAGCAGATGGCCGCGGCCTTGATCTCTGTTTCAAGCTGTTCTCGCCTGCTGGCAGTCAGGGCCTTGGAGTCGTCCAGACCCGCCGGCAGGGGGCGGGAGGGGTCCAGGATCACCGCGGCGGCGCTGACGGGTCCGGCCAGGGGCCCGCGGCCCGCCTCGTCCACCCCGCAGACCAGGCCCCGGCAAGCGCGTTCCAGCGCCAGGTCAGGCATGGGCAGGATGGGCGCACTGGCCGTGGCGGAAACAGCTGGTCAGGTGGTCGTCGACCATGCCCACGGCCTGCATGAAGGCATAGACGATCACCGGCCCGGTGAACTTGAAGCCTCTGGCTTTCAGGGCCTTGGCCATGGCCTCGGCCTGGGGCGTCTTGACCGGGACCTCCTGGAAGGCTGACCAGCGGTTCTGGATCGGCGCGCCATCGACGAAGTCCCAGAGGAAGGCGCTGAAATCCTCGCCCTGCTCGCGCATGTCCAGCCAGAGCCGGGCGCCGTTGATGGCCATGTCGATCTTGGCGTTGGAGCGGACGATCCCGGCATTCGCCATGAGCCGTGCGCGGTCGGCGTCGCCGTAGCGGGCGACCTTTTCGGGATCAAATCCGTCGAAGGCGGCGCGGAAGGCCTCGCGCTTCTTCAGGATGGTGATCCAGGACAGGCCGGCCTGGAACCCGTCCAGGACCAGCTTTTCCCACAGGGCGCGGGGGTCATACTCGGGCACGCCCCATTCGGTGTCGTGATAGTCCAGATAGATCTGGTCCTTGGTCCCGGGCCAGGGACAGCGAATCAGGGTCTCGGTCATGGGACCAGCCTAACATGCGCCCAGATTTGCGGGTCCCTTCGCCAATGTCGGACTTCCCTTTGCGGGAGTCCCCTTGTCGGAGGGGGCTGTGACCGGCAAAACTTGGAAGACCGCGCGGGGCGGTGACAGGAAGCGGGCGGCATGCGTCTGATCTGGGCCTTACGGGCCGCCATACTGGCACTTCTGCTGGCAGGATCGGCCTTCGGGGCCGCGTCCGCCGCGCCGCCGGCCTCGATGCAGGACATGATGGCGGCTGCGGAACGCCAGGATGTGGCGGCTCTGTCCGAGGGCTGGAACGCGCCGGCCATGGTGGCGCCGATCCGGGCCATCGGGCCCGAGGCGATCATCGACTACTATCTTGCCATGGGCAGGGCCTTTGACCGGGCCGGCCGTCCTGACCTGGCCCGCGAGCCCTATGGCCGGGCCGTCGCCGAGATGATCAATCTCCGCGGACGCTGGCATGTCTCCCTGATCGAAAGCTACCGCCTGCTAGGCGAGGCGGCTGGCCGCGCCGGCCGCAATGACGAGGCGTCCGCCGCCCTTGGCCGGGCCGAGGCCATCGCCCGCCAGACCTTTGGACCGGACGCCCCCGAGACCCGGGACCTGGTCCAGGCCAGGGCCCGCTACCGGACGGTCCTGGGATTCCGGTCTGCGCCCGCCGACCTGCCGCCAGCCCCGCCGCCGGCTTCTGCCCCTGCGCCCTGGAAGCTGGTCGATGTCTATTATGCGGCCGAGCGCCGGGCGACGGGATCGACCATGCCATCCCGGTTCTATTCCGGCGAGCGTGGGCCCATGACCTATGGCAAGGCCGTGGTCAGCGTGCCGGCCAAGCGGGCTGTGGGCGAGATTCCCATGCCGTCTGTCTTCAAACTGGAATTCAAGGTCGATCCGGAAAAGCACTTCATCCTGACCTCGGTCGGACCGATCGACAGCCGCGAGGGGTTTCTGGGGGCGGTCGGCGGCGCGGTCGGCAGGTCGCGTGAAAAAGAGGCCTTTGTCTTCGTCCCGGGCTTCAACACCACCTTTGAAGGCGGAGTCCTGCGCACGGCGCAACTGGCGGCCGACCTGCAGTTCGATGGCGCCCCTATCCTCTTCAGCTGGCCCTCGCGAGGGGATCTGTTCGGCTATGGCGTTGATGCGCGCCAGGCGGACAGCGAGCCGCAGGCGGACGCCCTGGCGGCTTTCCTCGAGGATGTGGCCAGGCGCACGGGCGCTGAGCGGATCACCCTGGTGGCCCACTCCATGGGCAACCGGGTGCTGCTGAATGCCCTCAGCCGGATGACCCCCAGCCGGTCTGATGGCCGTCCGAGGTTCGACGAGGTGGTGCTGGCGGCGCCGGACGTGGGGGTCGACCGCTTCTCCGAGCTGTGGCCGCAGGTCCGCCAGAGCGGCGGCCGATTCACCCTCTATGCCTCACGGCGGGACAAGGCGCTGCAGCTGTCGGCCGAGCTGAACGGCATGCGCCGGCTGGGCGACGCCAATCCGCTTTATGTCGACCCCGGGCTGGACAGTATCGACACCACCAACGCCAGCGGCGGCCTGATCGGGCATGACGACTTTGCCGGCACCGCCCTGGATGACTTCCGTGCTGTGGTCTGGCTCAGCCTGGCGCCCAGCCGGCGCTGTGTCCTGCAGGCCGGGGATTCCGACGGCCACTGGTGGCTGTTCGGCGGCGCCTGCCCGGTCGAGGATTTCCGCAACGCCACGGCGGCTGTGCGGATCGCAGGGGACGCCAAGGTCGCCCGCGACAGTCTGGAGCGGGAAATCACCACGGCCCAGGGCCCGGCCCGCGACGCCCTCAGCCGACTGAAGGCAGCCCTGCTGCTGATCGTGGGAAACTAGCTCGGCTCGCCAATCTCGTGGCGCTTGGCAGATGACTTCTCGCGAGCGGCGTTGGATACTGCAGCCAGCGAACCAGACTGCCCGCCAGACTTGGCGCAGGATCGGCTTGGCGCCCGGGAGGACCAGATGACCTACGCACCGCCCCTGCGGGCCTACTATGATGCCGACAGCCACATCATGGAACTGCCGGATTTCTTGAAACGCTATGCCGATCCGGCCTTGAGGGACGAGATCCCCGAAGTCAGCTATTCTGCCTCGATCGTCACCGATGAAGAGGTGGCGGTGATCATGGCCCAGGGCGGCCGGCATTCCGATGAGCATGTGGCGGCCCAGATCGCGCTGGGCGACCGGTTGATCGAGTCCTCCAAGGAAATCCAGGCCCTGGGGGCCTTCAACAGCGGCGACCGCTCAACGGCCATGGACCTGCTGGGCTTCCGCAAGCAGCTGGTCTTTGCGACCCACAGCGTCGCCATGCCCTTTTCGCCCAGCTCGCGCCTGGAGCCCCGCCTGCGCTATGGCGCCGCCCGGGCCCATAACCGCCACATGGCCGATTTCTGCCGGACCGACGACCGCCTCATGGGGGTTGCGGTGATCCCGCTGGATGATCCGGCCCTGGCCATGGCCGAGCTGGACTGGGTGCTGACCACCGGCCTGAAGGCCGTCTGGGTGCCGCACCGGCCCTGCGGCGACCGCTCGCCCGGCCATGTGGACCTGGATCCCTTCTGGGCGCGGCTGGCCGAGAGCGGCCTGCCTTTCCTTCTGCATGTCGGGGGCGCGCCCCTGCAGCTGGCCAAGGCATGGATGAACAACGGACGGCCCCCGACCAAGGACTGGCTGGGCGGCGGGGAAAACCTGCGCACCAAGGATGTCGCCCTGCTGCATGAAGGGCCCGAGGCCTTCCTGACCATGATGGTGCTGGACGGGGTGCTGGAGCGTCATCCAGGCCTGCGCGGCGCCAGTGTCGAGCTGGGCGCCGGCTGGGTTCCCGAACTGCTGCGCCGGCTGGACTGGGTGGTCAAACACTGGAGCCGCAATGACGCCAACCTGCAGGGTCTGTCGCGGACCCCGTCGGAGCAGATCACCGCTCAAATGGCCTTCACGCCGTTCGTCTTCGAGGAGGTGGGCCTGTTCATCGATCAGTCCAATCCGGACCTCTATCTGTTTTCCAGCGACTATCCGCATATCGAAGGGGGCCGAAATCCTATCGCCCGGTTCGAGACGGCCCTGGGGACCCGCAGCGAGGCCGTGCGGGATCAATTCTATGCCGAGAACTTCCTGCGGATCTTTCCGGACGCCAGGGCGGATTGGCCGGCTCTGAGTCGGCTGCCCGCCTGATCGCTTCGAGATTGACCGCGCCGGGTTTTCTGCGGCAACGGTTCGACACACACCTTACCGCATCGCGGCTACGCGCCGCACAGGGAACGAAGAGTCATGAATCCCAAGGCCGAGTTCGACATCATCGTCTATGGCGCCACCGGCTTTACGGGCCGCCTGGTCGCCGAGCATCTGGCGGCGCGCTACGGCCTTGGCGGCGAGGTCAAATGGGCCATGGCCGGACGGAGTGCGGACAAGCTGGTCCAGGTTAGGGACGAGATCAGCGCGCCGGCGG
>CAMAVA010000168.1 GCA_945861515.1 Brevundimonas vancanneytii
GAGGATCTTCTGGAGGTGACTGGCGCCTGGAAGCCCATCTACCAATGCTGCGTCGATCTTGGATTCGAAGCCGCCAACACCAAGGGAAACGCGGCTGAGATCGCGGCCTGGGCGGCCACCCATCGGTTCCGTCAGGTGATCATCGTGACTGCGGACTACCACATGCCCCGCGCCTTGCTGGAACTGCGCTCGCGGATGTCCGGCGCCATCCTCATCCCCTACCCGGTCAGGACCGAAGCCGTGGACGCTGCTCGCTGGTGGCGCAATGATGTCCAGATCCGCAGAATGACCCTGGAATACTGCAAGTACCTCGCTGTGCTGGCTCAGGAGTCGGCTAAGAGCATTGTCCGGGCCGACGCGGCGCCCGTTGCCAAACCCAAGGACCCTGCGGCTTGATCCGATTGCGATCCCTAATTTTCGCCGGAGCCTTCTATACCATCTCGGCATTTGTGGCAGTGATCCTGTCGCCGATGCTCCTGGGTCCGCGAAAGCCGCTGATGGCGGTGCTGAGAGGCTGGAGCCGCCTCGTCACATGGCTTCTCAGGGTCATCTGCGAGGTCCGCGTCGAGGTGCGCGGCCTGGAGCACATGCCGGCCGGCGCGGCGATCATCGCTCCCAAGCACCAGTGCATGTTCGATATCTTCGGCTCCCTCGCCTTTCTTCCGGACGGTTGCTTCGTCCTGAAGAAAGAGCTTCTGAAGATTCCGTTCTTCGGCTGGTGGGCGCTTCGCTGCGGCATGATCGTCGTTGATCGCGATGGCCATTCGGCAGCCCTGCGAAAGCTGGTGACCGACGCCAGGGATCGACTGGACAATGGAAGACAGGTGGTGATCTTCCCCGAAGGCACCCGCAAGCAGCCCGGAGAGGCAGGCGACTACAAACCCGGAATCGCCGCCCTTTATCGCGAGCTTGGCCTGCCTGTGGTTCCTCTGGCCCTGAACACCGGCGTCCATTGGGCGCCCCGGGGGATCACCATGAAACCGGGTCTGATCATATTCGAATTCCTGCCTGCTATCCCCCCCGGTCTGAAGCGCGCCGAATTCATGCGGGAACTGGAAGACCGGATCGAGCCAGCCTGCCAACGGCTCCTGGACGCGGGCCTTTAGGCGGAAGAAAGTTCACGCTCCGTCGAGCGCCGGACGATCAACCATCGTCAAAAGCTGCTCCAGAGCTGAGTCTCTGATCCCTTCATCTCGAAGGTGAGCGACGAGGTCGGACAGGTAGTCCTCGTTACGACCTGACAGTCCAATCGCCCCCCGGATCAGTTCGGCCTGTCGCTCCAGGCTGAGCGTCCCTGCCCATTGCGGGTGATCCTTGTCGGACAGGAACACCAGCGCTTCGACCTTGTGCCCTTTGGCCAGACGGACCGTCGTCCAGGCCTCCACATAGGTCTCCGTCGGTTGCTCTCGCTCGGTCAGATAGGCATGGACATCAGGCCAGTCCGAATCTGCCACCCGGTAGGCTGACCCCCGCACCGCGCCGCCCGGCGCCAGGCCCAGAACCAGCCCAGGCCGCTCATGGCTGCCTCGATGATGAACCGAATAGATGCAGAAGGCGCGTCTTCGGCCGTGGAGCGTAGCGGGTTTTCGGTCTAGGAACGGAAAACCCGGCCGCCACATCAGCGAGCCGTAACCAAACACCCACCGGCCCTCGCCCCTGTCCTTCGTCATCCCGCCTGCATCGATCCCAGTGAGCGCCTGACCATGACCCTGCCCGATCCGGCGACACGCCGCAAACCCCGCCGGCTCGGCCTGCTGGCCCCCTTCATCCTTCTGTTGCTGGTCATGGCGGGCTGGACAGGCGGCTGGTTCTGGCTGCGCGGCGAGGCGACCAAACGGATGGACGCATCCCTGGCCGTCCTGAACGAGCGCGGCTATCGCGTCGCCTGGGATGACCGCCAGATCGGCGGCTACCCCTTTCGTCTGGACATCAACCTCACAGGCCTTCGGATGTCCGAGCCGTCGGGCTGGTCCCTGACGATCCCGGAGCTCAAGGGCGAAGCCTATGTCTACGCCCTGAAACACTGGGTCACCGTCGCCCCCAGGGGTCTGACCTTCAACCGTCCGGATGGCGGCGCGGCCATCGTTCAGGCCAGGGCGCTGCGGGCCAGCCTGACCGATCTGGACCTGAAGCCGCCGCGTATCGCCGTCGAGGGCGTCGACATGACCTTCCTGCCAGAGGCGGGCGCAGACCCCTACTTCCTGTCGGCAACCCGCCAGATGAACCTGCGCCTGATCCCGGGGCCGGACGACCAGGGGGGAATCCTGCTCTATCTGGATGGCGCCAACATGGCCCTTCAGGGCCTCGCCGCCCGGGCGACAGAAGGCCATACCGTCACCCTCGATGTCGACCTGACCCTGAGCAAGGTCAGCGGCTTTGCGGGCAGCAGCTGGTCCCGGGCCGCCGGGGCCTGGAGCGATGGCGGCGGAAGGATCGTGGTCCGCAAGGCGAGGATTTCCGGGGGCGATGCGGTCCTTCAGGCGCGCAGCGGAACCCTTTCGATTGGCAGCGACGGTCGCCTGGAGGGGGTCCTGGGGGCGACCCTGGGCGATCTGACCGGTTCGGGACAGTCATTGCAGGGAGAGGTCACCCTGAAGGATGGCAAGGCCAACCTTGGCCCCCTGGTGATCGGACCCTCGCCGCGCGTCTTCTGACGGGATCCTTCCTGGCGGCAGGGCGCAAAATTCTTGCGCAAGGTTCAAGGTATTGCGCCAACAGTCGCAAGGCTTTAGGTCCGCAGCTTCGATTTTGAGGAACAAATGGGCCGGGACACCCCCAATTCGCCGCCGAGCCTGGATGCCATCCGGGCCCGTATCGATGTGATCGATGGCGAGCTGCTGCGTCTCGTTGATGAGCGCGCAGCCCTGGCGGTGTCAGTGGCCGAAGCCAAGCGCGCCGCCGGCGGTGACGGGAAGTTCGGTCTGCGCCCGGGGCGTGAGGCCCAGGTCATGCGCCGTCTGCTGGCCCAGCCGCGCGTCGCCGCCAGCCCGGCCCTGATCGTCAGGATCTGGCGAGAACTGATCGCGGACAGCCTGTCCCGCCAGGGTCCATTCCACCTGTCGGTCTGGGGCGGCAAGGCCGAAACCAGGATCGTCGAACTGGCCCGCCAAAGGTTTGGCGTGGCCCCCGGCATGACCATCGTCGCCAAGCCCGAACTGGCCCTGGCCGGCGCGGGGGCCTTGGGCGGCGTGGCGGTTCTGGCGCTCAGTCCCGATCACGCCTGGTGGGGCCGCCTGCTGGCCGAGCCGAAGCTCCAGGTCTTCGCCACCCTGCCCTGCCTGGAGGTCTGGGGGCCGACCGGGGCCCTTGCCGTGGCCGCCGTCACGGTGGAACCGACCGGCGCCGACCAGACCCTCTGGGTCACCGACGCACCTGCAGAACCGGCCCGGATCATCGAGGATCTCAGTCGCGACGGCGTGGCCGCGCGGCTGCTTGTCCGCACCGGCGGCCTCAGCCTTTTCGCCCTGGCCGGTTTCTATCAGCGGGACGACGCCAGGCTCGCCCGGGCGCCGGGAAGGCTTTCCGGCGTCATCGGGGCTGCACCAGAGCCCTTCGACGTGTAAGAGGCGGGCCTGTCTGCAGGAACGTCATGACTGTCACCGACCGCTTCAACGCCTCCCGCCCCGTGCCAAAGCCCGGGATTCTCGACATCGCCCCCTACAAGCCTGGCAAGGCCGCGGCCGAGGGCGTGATCAACCCCGTCAAGCTGTCCGCCAACGAGAACATTCTTGGCTGTTCCGAAAAGGCCCGGACCGCCTATGCCGAGGCCGCTGGAAAGCTGAACCTCTATCCCGATGGCCGCGCCAACCTGTTGCGGGACGCCATCGCCGAAAAGTATGGCCTTGAGCCGGAGCGCCTGCTGTTCGGCTGTGGTTCGGACGAGATTTTCCAGCTCCTGAACCAGACCTTCCTGGAACCCGGCGACAACATGATCCAGGGCGCCCACGGGTTTGCGGCCTATGCCATCGGCGCCCGCGCCTGCGGCGGCGAGGTGCGCTATGCGCCCGAAACCCATCTGCGGATCGATATTGACGCCCTGCTGGAGCAGGTCGACGAGCGCACCCGGCTGATCTTCCTGGCCAACCCGGCCAACCCCACCGGCACCTGGATCAGCGCCGAGGAAATCCGCCGGCTGCATGAGGCCCTGCAGCCTTCGGTCATCCTGGTGCTGGACGGCGCCTATGCGGAGTTCCAGAGCGATCCGGCCTTCGATGACGGCCTGGGGCTCGCCAGGTCAGCCCACAATGTTGTGGTCACCCGCACCTTCTCCAAGATCCATGGCCTCGCAGCCCTGCGGGTGGGCTGGGCATACATGCCGGCCGAAATGGCAGATGCCGTGGACAGGATCCGCCTTCCCTTCAACATCAGCATCCCGGCCCAGATGGCCGCCATCGCTGCGCTTGGCGACGATGATTTCGTGGCGCAGTCCGTCGCCCTGGTCGAACAGTGGCGACCCTGGCTGACCCAGCAGATCAGCGGCCTGGGTCTGGACGTCGTGCCTTCGGCCGCCAACTTCGTACTCGTCGGATTCCCCGCAACGCCCGGCAAGACTGCGGTTGAGGCCGAGGCCTTTCTGGCGTCGAAGGGCCTCCTCACCAGGGGGGTCGGCAACTACGGCCTTCCCGATCACCTTCGGATCACCATCGGCCTCGAGAGTCACAATCGGGCCGTCGTCGAGGGCCTGGCGGAGTTCATGGCACGGTGACCAGCCTTCCGGTGTATCCCAGGATCACGGTCATCGGCTGTGGTCTGATCGGCTCGTCCATGGTCCGTGGCGCCCGGCAATCAGGCGCGTCGGGCCATATCACCGTGACCGACAGCAACCCGGCGGTGCTCGACCGGGTGACGGCCCTCGGTATCGCTGACCTCGTCGAGGCCGACATGGCCCGGGCGGTCGAGGGTGCGGACCTGGTCATCCTGGCCACACCCGTTCTGGCCGTGGCCGAGATCATGGCCGTCATCGCCCCGGGCCTGAAACCCGGTTCGACCGTCTCCGATGTGGGCTCGGTGAAGGGATCGGTGTCGGAAGCCATGCAGGCGGCTGCGCCGGAAGGCGTCTTCGTGATCCCCGGCCACCCGATTGCGGGCAGCGAACAGTCAGGACCGGATGCCGGGTTTGCCGAGCTGTTCCACGACCGCTGGACCATCCTCACGCCCATCACGGCCCGCACGGAAGACGCCTATGCCCTCGCCGTAGCCCGTCTCTCCAGCTTCTGGCGCACCCTGGGCGCCCAGGTCGAGCTGATGGACGACAAGCACCATGACCTGGTGCTGGCCGTGACCAGCCACCTGCCTCACCTGATCGCCTACAATATCGTCGGCACCGCCGCTGACCTGGAAGAGGTCACCCGCGCCGAGGTGATGAAATACTCGGCCGGCGGCTTCCGGGACTTTACCCGCATCGCCGCCTCCGACCCGACCATGTGGCGGGACATCTTTGTCGCCAACCGCGAGGCGGTGCTGGACGTTCTGGGACGGTTCACCGAGGACCTTCAGGCCCTGTCCCGCGCCATTCGCTGGGGCGAGGCTGACAAGCTGCACGACCTGTTCTCGCGCACCCGGGAAATCCGGCGCGGGATCATCGCCCTGGGCCAGGAAAGCGCCGAGCCCAACTTCGGCCGCGACCGGGGCAAGCAATGAGCGGTTACGGTTGGCTGGCCATTGCCATCCTGGCCGAGGTGATCGCGACCACCGCCCTGAAGGCCTCCGGCGGCTTCACCCGGCCCTGGCCATCGGTGATCACGATCGCCGGCTATGGCATCGCCTTCTACGGCCTCTCCATGACCCTGCGCACGGTCCCGTTGGGACTGGCCTACGCCCTATGGTCGGGGGTCGGGATCGTGCTGATCACGGCCATCGCCTGGATCGCCTTCAAACAGACACTGGATACGCCCGCCCTCATCGGCATTGGACTGATCCTGTCCGGGGTGCTGGTAATCAACCTGTTTTCAAGGTCTGCGGCCTAACCCGCCAGGGCCACCCGGCGCAGATTGATCAGAACCCTGCCGCAATCGGCCTTCAGCCCTGTCCGCACGACTGCGGCAGGCGCGTGGATATTGGCCGCGATACGGTTTGCGCAGCTCAAACGAGTGGACCGCCCGCCATTTCGGGACTCCAGTCGCCATTCGCCCTGCATGATCTTCAGGTCGCCTGCAGTCCTGCGGAACGTGATGCGGCTGAAGGGCCCGTAGTCGGATCGGTAGAGGCTGCGCAGGGTCGGGACCAGCAGCGCGCCTGCGGTCACCTGTTCACGGACGTCCCAGCCCGGTCCACTGTCCACCACGCGGCAGACCGTCAGCTTGGCGATCATTTTCCGCACCCGGGCGCAGTCCAGCATCGCCGCCCAGACCATACGTGGCGGCGCGTCGATCTCGATGGCTGCCAGGATCACCGCAGCCTCCCCGGACTGACTGACCCTGACCCAGGGCTTGCCCGTCTTCAGGACGGCTTCTGCCGGCTCCGGCCGGGCTCCCGCCATGGCAGAAGTCGCCCACAGGCTGACCAGACAGGTCACGGTCAACAGGACAGAACGGGCCATTCAACCATCTCTCCTGCGGGACAGGAGAGCTACGGGTTGGGGGTTCTGCCGGATGCAACAGGCCCCAGGTCCCAGGGTCACCCTGGGGCACGGGATTGTCAGCGTCACATTCTTCGGTCATTTGCGAACATCGAAGACAGGCGCTGCGCCAACCTGCGCTGACAGCCCGACCGAACCCCGGTCGCTTCGACACAAATGGAAGGAAAAACAATATGTTCTCGCACATCATGATCGGCGCCAACGATCTGGACAAGGCCAAGACCTTCTATGATGCGGTGCTGGGCACGCTGGGCGTTTCCCCGGCCATGGTCGACGGCCACCGGATCTTCTACATGACCCCGACCGGC
>CAMAVA010000169.1 GCA_945861515.1 Brevundimonas vancanneytii
GGCAGAGCGGCCCGTTATGATGTACTCGATCGGCAAGGACAGCGCCGTGATGCTGCATCTTGCTGCAAAGGCTTTCTTCCCGTCCCGGCCTCCTTTTCCCTTGCTGCACGTCGACACCACCTGGAAGTTCCAGGCGATGTACGAGATGCGGGCCAAGATGGCCGAAAAGCTCGGCATGGATTTGATTGTTCACAAGAACCCTGAAGCCGAAGCCAGGGGTATTAACCCCTTCGATCATGGTTCCGCACTCCATACCGACATGTGGAAGACCGAGGGCTTGAAACAGGCCCTGGAAATGAACGGCTTTGACGCCGCCTTTGGCGGCGCCCGGCGTGACGAGGAAAAAAGCCGGGCCAAGGAACGGGTTTTTTCCTTTCGATCGGCCAACCAGCGCTGGGACCCCAAGAGCCAGCGTCCGGAACTGTGGAAACTGTACAATTCACGCAAGGCGCCGGGTGAGAGCATACGGGTGTTCCCGATCTCCAACTGGACCGAGCTCGACATCTGGCAGTACATCCATCTGGAAAACATCCCGATCGTTCCGTTGTACTTCGCTGCTCTGCGGCCCGTGGTCGAGCGCGACGGCACGCTGATCATGGTCGACGACGACCGCATGCGCCTGCATCCAGGCGAGGTTCCACAGATGCGCAAGGTGCGCTTCCGCACCTTGGGCTGCTATCCCCTCAGCGGCGCGGTAGAGAGCGAAGCCGAGACCCTCACCGCCGTCATCCAGGAAATGCTGCTGACCACCACATCGGAGCGTCAGGGCCGGATGATCGACCATGATCAGGCCGCTTCCATGGAAAAGAAAAAGCAGGAAGGGTACTTCTGATGAGCGTTCAGACCTACGGCAACACAGATCTGATCGCCGAAGACATCGAAGGCTATCTGGTCCAGCATCAGCACAAGTCGCTCTTGCGTTTCATCACCTGCGGCTCGGTGGACGACGGCAAGTCGACTCTGATCGGCCGGTTGCTCTATGACAGCAAGATGATCTTCGAGGACCAGATGGCCGCCCTCGAGGCGGACTCCAAGAAGGTCGGCACCCAGGGCGACGATATCGATTTCGCCCTGCTGGTCGATGGCCTGGCCGCTGAACGCGAACAGGGCATAACCATCGACGTTGCCTATCGCTTCTTCTCGACCGATCGACGCAAGTTCATCGTCGCCGACACCCCCGGTCATGAACAGTATACCCGTAACATGGTCACTGGCGCCTCGACCGCCGACCTTGCGGTCATCCTGATCGACGCGCGCAAGGGTGTCCTGACCCAGACCCGTCGCCACAGCTTCCTGGTCAGCCTGCTGGGCATTCCGCAGGTTGTTCTGGCGGTCAACAAGATGGATCTGGTGGGATGGGACCAGACGATCTTCGACCAGATCGTCGCGGACTATCGCAAGTTTGCCGCCGAAATTGGCCTGAAGGACATCCTGGCAATCCCGATTTCAGGTTTGAAGGGCGACAACATCGCCTCGGTCAGTGACCAGACCCCCTGGTACGACGGCCCTACCCTGATGACTCATCTGGAGACAGTCGAGATCGGTGAGGACCGCATGCGGACCCAGCCGTTCCGAATGCCCGTGCAATGGGTCAACCGTCCCAATCTCGACTTCCGCGGATTCTCGGGCCTGATCTCTGCCGGGCGGGTCGCTCCGGGCGACAAGATCCGGGTTCTTCCGTCTGGGCGTACCTCGACGGTCAGCCGGATTGTCACCTTCGATGGCGATCTTGAAGAGGCGGTGGCCGGTCAGTCGGTCACCCTGACCTTGGAGGACGAGGTGGATATCTCCCGCGGTGATGTCATCGCGGTTTCGGATCACCCACCGGAGGTCGCCGACCAGTTCGAGATCAATCTGGTCTGGATGAGCGAGGAGCGGCTGTTCCCGGGGCGTCCCTACTGGATGAAGATTGGCGCCAAGCTGGTTTCCGCTCAGGTCACCGAGATCAAGCACAAGGTCAACGTCAACACTCTGGAGCATCTCGCTGGCAAGGCGCTTGAACTGAACGAGATCGCTGTCTGCAACCTGTCACTGGACCAGGCCATTCCCTTTGAGTCCTACAAGGCGGACAAGGATCTAGGCGGTTTCATCCTCATCGACCGGATCAGCAATGCCACCGTCGCCGCCGGCATGATCAAGTTTGCCCTGCGTCGGTCGAGCAACATTCACTGGCAGGCGACGGACGTCGACAAGGCGGCCAGGGCGGCGGCCAAGTCGCAGAAGGGCCGGGTCATCTGGCTCACCGGCCTGTCGGGTGCAGGCAAGTCAACCATTGCCAATCTTGTCGAGAAGCGTCTGCATGCTCTTGGCCGCCATACCTATCTGCTGGACGGCGACAACGTACGCCACGGGCTCAACCGTGACCTTGGCTTCACCGAGGAAGACCGGGTCGAGAACATCCGACGGGTCGCCGAGGTTTCCAAGCTGATGGTGGATGCCGGTCTGATTGTCCTCACCGCCTTCATCTCGCCCTTCCGTTCGGAACGGCGAATGGCCCGGGAGATCCTGGCGGACGGGGAGTTCATTGAAGTCTATGTCCGGACGCCGTTGGCGGTGGCTGAAAGCCGCGACGTCAAGGGTCTTTACAAGAAGGCCCGGGCTGGCGAATTGAAGAATTTCACCGGCGTAGACAGCCCCTACGAAGAACCGGAAAATGCTGACCTGATCGTGGACACAACCACCCTGTCCGCGGTCGATGCCGCCGAGCGGATCGTCGAATGGCTGGAAAACCAGATTTGACCTCCAGTCTTTCTGTAACGGAAGACATAAAGACCATAGAGCCTAGTCCGCTATGATCGAACCGATCACAGCGGAAAAAAGGACTCTGATTCAAGACGTTAGAGCATGTTTCGGTCCGATAACCGCTTCGCACTTATCGGAACATACTCTACCGCCGATGAGGACATTCTCGTCGGCGCTTTAACATCCGGACCGCAGTGATCCCTCTAACCTAAGAGGTGCGGTCATTTTGCTTCAGAGCCCTCTTGGGCCGTCCGGCAGGGCCCGGAGATACGCGCCATACGGGCCTGGGAAGGCCTGGCTGCAGGACTCCAGCCCTGCGTCATCGATCCAGCCCATCCGCCAAGCGATCTCTTCGGGACAGGCGATCTTGAATCCTTGGCGCTTCTCCAGCGACCGAACAAACTCCGCCGCCTCGAGAAGGCTGTCCGGGGTACCTGTGTCGAGCCACGCGAAACCACGCCCCATCATCTGCACAGATAGCTGCCTGCGTTCGAGATACACTCGGTTGACATCGGTAATCTCGAGTTCGCCTCGCGCAGAGGGTTTGAGGTCGGCGGCGATGTCCACCACCTGATGGTCATAGAAGTACAGCCCGGTAACCGCCCAGTTAGAGCGCGGCTTGACCGGCTTTTCCTCAATGGACAGGGCTCGCATTTCGCTGTCGAACTCCACGACCCCGTAGCGTTGGGGATCGGTCACCCGGTAGGCAAGTACGGTCGCGCCTTCACCTTCTGCGGCAGATGCTGTCATCTTCGGCAGACCATGGCCATAGAAGATATTGTCTCCCAAGATCAGGCACGATCTCTGACCGGCGACAAAATCGGCCCCGATCACATAGGCCTGGGCCAGTCCTTCGGGCCGGGGTTGGACTGCGTAACTCAGCGAGAGTCCCCAGGCGGAGCCATCGCCCAACAGTCTCTGGAAGGACGGCAGATCATGCGGTGTTGAGATGATCAGAATGTCCCGGATACCGCTGAGCATCAGGGTTGACAGGGGATAATAGATCATCGGCTTGTCATAGATCGGAAGCAGTTGCTTCGACGTCACGACGGTCATGGGATGCATGCGCGTGCCGCTCCCCCCCGCCAGAATTATACCCTTCACTCGATACCTTTCGAAACAAGCGACTTTAGATCCGCAAAGGCGGCCGAGGCCGCGCTACGCCAGTCGGACGGTCGCCAGTCGGTCTGCGCGACCAAACGGCTGCTGTCGAGCCCAGAATAGGGGGATCGTCGCGCCACCGTCGGAAACTCTGCCGTGGTGATCCGTCTGACTGTCGGCGCAGAGAGGCCCTCTGCGGCGCGGAGCGCCATCAGATGATCCGCCAGATCGGCCCAGCTGGCGTCATCGGCCCCGGCGGCGTGATACAGGCCCGCAGGGCCCCTCCGCCCTAGAAGTTCAAGCGCCGCCAGGCCTGCCAGAGCGGCGTCCCGTGACCAGGTCGGTCGTCCCCGTTGATCGTCCACCACAGTGAGTTCAGCGCGGCTCTCGGCCAGGGACAGCATGGTCTTCATGAAGTTTCGACCAAAGGCCCCGAACACCCAGGCTGTCCGCAGGACAATTGCGTCTCCGCCGGCGGCGATCACCTGGTCCTCGCCCTCGGCCTTGCTTTGTCCGTAGACATTCAGCGGGCTGCGCAGATCGGCTTCCAGATAGGCGGCGGCCTTGGCGCCATCGAAGACGTAGTCGGTAGAATAATGGACGAGTGGAACTGCGCGATCGGCACAAGCCCGGGCCAGCCTGCCAGGAATGTCGCGATTGAGACGAAAAGCCCGCTCCGGTTCGGATTCCGCCAGATCAACTGCGGTATAGGCAGCGGCATTGATCACGCCCTTCGCCGCTGTCTGGTCGATCAGCGCGCCCAACGCAGCTTCGTCAACATCATCCGAGGACAGGTCGAGTCGGTCTCGACCGGCGGCCACGAGCCACAGACCCCTCTCTAGTCCGATGCGGGCCAGTTCGCGGGCGACTTGACCCCGCGCGCCAAGAACCAGGACAGGTTCATTTTCATTGGCAGTCAGAACGGACTCTCCAGAGCGGAAAATCCGGGTGCGTCCCGGTCAGCCTGTGAAAGAACCACGGCCTCCTCATGGACGGGCCAGTCAACGCCGATCAGGGGATCATTCCATCTCAGCCCGGCATTGTTGGCCGCAGAATAAGGAGCGTCCACAAGATAAACGATTTCGGTATCAGGCTCGAGGGTACAGAAACCATGAGCGAAACCAGCCGGAATCCAGATCATCCGACCATCATCGTCGGACAACTCCGCGCCGACCCATTGTCCATAGCTCAAGGAACCGCGACGAAGGTCAACGGCTACGTCAAATATCCGTCCACGGACCACCCGGACCAGTTTGCCCTGCGCCGCCGGCGGTGTCTGGTAGTGCAGGCCGCGAATGGTCCCCACGGCCCTGGAGAGGGAATGGTTTTCCTGCTCGAACTCTCCCGGCAAGCCGGCCGCCCGCAAGGCCTTTCGGCTCCAGATTTCTGAAAAGAAACCACGTTCGTCTCGGAATCTTGGCGGAGTCAACAGCAGGATGTCGGGAATGCCTAGGGCCTCGACCTGCATCAGGAAGGCTCCATCAGGCCGAGCCGTTGCCCCGAATAATTGGACCGCAGCGGCTCCCACCAGTCTCGCCGTTCAAGGTACCATCTGACCGTACGCCTTAACCCGGTCGCCAAGGTTTCCTTCGCCCGCCACCCCAATTCGCCCTCGATCTTGGCCGGATTGATTGCATAGCGGTGATCGTGGCCCGGCCTGTCCGTTACAAATCTGACCAGCGACCGCCGCGGCGCCATCCCTTCTCTGGGGACCATTTCATCCAGCAGATCACAGATGGCATGGACGATCGACAGGTTGGTCTGCTCGTTCCGCCCCCCCACATTATAGGTCTCGCCGACCCGGCCGCTGGTCAGGATCAGCCGAAGCGCCTGGGCATGATCATCAACATAGAGCCAGTCCCTGACATTGGAGCCGTCGCCATAGACAGGCAGAGGACGTCCTTCCAAGGCATTCAGGATTGTGAGTGGGATGAGCTTTTCCGGAAAATGATAGGGGCCGTAGTTGTTCGAGCAATTCGAAATCAGGACGGGCAAGCCATAGGTATGGCCCCAAGCCTTCGCCAGATGATCCGAAGCCGCCTTGCTGGCAGCATAGGGCGAGCGCGGATCGTAAGGGGTCTTTTCATCGAAAAGTCCGGTTGGGCCCAGACTGCCGAAAACCTCGTCCGTCGAGACATGCAGGTAGCGAAAAGCCTCGCGGCGGCTCGGCGACAGCGAGCGCCAATAGTCCAAGGCCGCCTGAAGCATCACGTGCGAGCCGCCAATATTGGTGCTGACGAAGATAGCGGGTCCGTCAATCGAGCGATCGACGTGACTCTCCGCTGCAAGATGGATGACACCCTCCGGCTGAAAATCGCTGAAGGCCGTGCCGACAGCCGCAGGTTCGGTGATATCGACCTTGCGAAAGCCGTACCGCTCGCTTTCTTCGATATTCGATAGGGACGCAAGATTGGCCGAGTAGGTCAGCTTGTCGAGGTTGAGCACCGTGTCGCCGGCTTCGCCGACGAGGTGACGGCAAACGGCGGAGCCAATAAAGCCGGCGCCGCCGGTGACTAAAACGCGCATGGTTGGGCCTTGCAGAAAATGCGACTCTCCGGGCGCAGGACACTGAATCTTGGGCCCGAGAGCTGACCACACCCCTTAAACTAGCCCAACCGCATTCGGTAATCTAGCCAGTTGGGCCCTTCAAGGGCAAGCCCGAGCATCCCAAACGCGTTGAATCCAATCCGTTTACTGCAACGCGCGGGCAAAAAGATCAGCTTCTGAATGGACAGACTGAGCGACCGAATAGGTCAGCGCCGTCGACAAGGCGTTGTGACGAAGGTCATTCCGGGACTCCGGGCTGCAGGTTAAATAGTCTGAGACCGCAGCCATGATGGCCTCGTCGCTGCGGGTGTCGACGACAAAGCCATTCCACCGATCCTTCGCATATTCGCTGGCGCCGCCGAATAGTGGCAGGACCGGAACACAGCCACAGGCCATGCCTTCCAGAGCCGTGCGCCCGAAGGCCTGATAGTCCGAAAGATCAAGAAAGAGGTCGGAGGCACGCAGAACATCGGCGACC
>CAMAVA010000170.1 GCA_945861515.1 Brevundimonas vancanneytii
CTGGTTTCGGGACCGGCGGCGCCCCTATCGCATAACCTTCATTCCCGAACCCATGTGCTGGACCGAGGCGCCGGAATCCCTGGCGGTCCTGGCGCGACAACGCCAGCGCTGGTCGCGGGGTTCGCTGGAAACCTATGTCCGGCATTGGACCATGACAGCCAACTCCCGGTATGGAACAGTTGGCTGGATCGGCATGACCCGGGTCCTGCTGACCGATGTGGTCGGTCCGGTCGTCGAGTTCCTCGGCTACAGCCTCCTGCCGCTGCTCTGCATCATGGGGCTCTTGTCCTGGAGCTATTTCGCCGCCTTCCTCGCTGTCAGCATCGGGTTTGGCATCGCCGTCAGCATCGGCGGCCTGGCCCTGGCCGAGGCCAAGCTGCGCCGGCTCGAAAAGACCTCCGACCTTGTCCTGCTGGCCCTGGTGGCGGTGCTGGAAAACTTCGGATACCGCCAGCTCTGCATGATCTGGCGGGTTCAGGGCCTGTGGCAGTTCGTGACCGGCGACAAGAGCTGGGGCGTGATGACCCGCAAGGGTTTCGCGGCGAACGGGGGACGATCCTGAGGCCGGCGCAGGTCGGACCGGCCGACCTGCGGAGGCGCCTGGCCGGGCGGAAGGGGGCTGTCCTAAAGCGCCCAACCCGTCGAATCGAGGTGGCTGCCCGTCATCAGAAGCTCGAAATCGGAGACACCGTCACCATTGACGTCCAGGGCCAGCAGGGTCTTGTTGGTTCCGGCGTTGAAGGTCAGGACCATCTGGCCGGCGGCCCCGGTAAAGGCCGCCACCTGCAGGAAGGCCTGGTCGCCGGCCATGCCGCTGTCGGCGTCAATCGCGGAAAGGTCGATGACGTCGACCGCCAGCAGATCGGTGATCAGGTCGCGGCCGGCTGCGGTGCTGTCGGACAGGTCCAGATAGCGGAAGATGTCGGACGAGGTCCCGCCGGTCAGGGTGTCGGCTCCCGCGCCGCCGATCAGGATGTCTTCGCCCCGGCCGGCGTCCATGATGTCAGCGCCTAAACCGCCAATCAGGATGTCAGCGCCCTGATCGGCGACGAGGATGTCATTGCCGGCGCCGCCATCGAGGCGATTGGCGAACCTGTTGCCGGTGAGCGTGTCGTCGAAGGCCGAGCCAGTGAGGTTTTCGATGTTGAGCAGCGTGTCGGTTTCGGACGGTGAGCCCATGCCACCATACTCCACCAGGAATCCGGTCCCTTGTTCGCTCTCTCCGCCATCATCCCATTTCAAGGATGGCGCCCACCAGAATCGTCCGTAGTCCTGGCCGCTCGGTCCGGCAGAGCCAAAGTTGTCAGGTTGACCGACTTCCCAGTTCGAAAAGCCCGGCTGTGCCCCGGCCCCCTCGATGTAGAAGACCGTGCCTGCCTCGGGTCCGGTCATCCATACCCAATTGCCTTCGTTCGCGTCATCGCTCGCACCAAACCAATACCCCCTTGGAAGCCCCTGGAGCTCTTCAGGAAGGGTAAAATTTTGCTCCAAGAACAACTGTTCTGACGAGGAGGTTATTGTTACGAGATATCCCTGCATCCCATTGTGATATCTCAGTGCAGCAAGATCTCGCGCCTCAGACCATGTCGCAGCGTTCACACCTACAAATTCGTAGTAATGACTGTTGACAGAATTGAAGACCACAGGACCTGTCGAAGCCTCGACACCAGGATTGGCCCCCAAGGTTGCCAAGCCCGATTGCAGACTCGCCGTCACGCCACTATCGGAAGCTGAATAATCAACTGTATCAATCCCGTCTCCGCCGTCGAGACTGTCGTCGCCGTCCCCCCCAACGAGAAGGTCATTTCCATCTCCGCCGGTCAAACTGTCATTGCCGGCCGCGCCATTCAGGGTGTTGGCGGCGGCGTCGCCGGTCAGGCTGTCGGCGAAAGCTGAGCCATTGAGATTTTCGATGCTGACCAATGTATCGACCCCGGCGGCGCCCGAGCTGGTGTTGCTGGTCAGGGAGACCACCACGGCGCCCGAGGCCGTAAAGTAGTCGGCCGTGTCGCTGCCGACGCCGCCATCGATTTGATCGTTTCCAGTGCCGCCGGCAAGGGCGTCATCCCCCTCGCCTCCCAACACAACATCGTCGCCGCCGAAGCCATTGATCCTGTCGTTGCCGAGACCGCCTTCCAGGCGGTTGGCAAAGTTATTGCCGTCCAGGACGTCGTCAAAGGCAGAGCCGATCAGGTTTTCGATGCTGAGCAGGGTGTCGGTTTCGGAGGCAGAACCCACCGCACCAGAGAACTCGATGAAATAGGCGTTCCGATAACCATCGGCCGACGAAACAGGGCTGACGGGTGTCGAGACCGCCAGCGGGTTCGAATAGCCGCTCGACCAGTATCCAGCTTCGTAGAAGGCATTCAGGAAAAGATAGTCCTCACCGGTCGCGCTGACCCAGAGCCCATTGGGACCATACCCACCGGTGGTCGGATTATCAGGCTCGTAGGGGCCGATTGTCCCCCAGGGACCGTAGAACTGGTCAGTCGGCACGCCGCCAACAGATGGCGCCAAACCCTGCCAGAACTGAATTCCCGACTCGGGTCCGGAGACCCACCGCCAGGCCCCCTCCTCGACGAGATCCGTGGCCCCCATCCAGATCGAGCAATTGTCAAAGCCAGTGGTGACCCGCGACCGCGCGAGGGTTGTGACGAAGGCTTGCTCCGAGGCCGAGGTGACGGTGACAAGATAGCCGGTCAAGCCAGCCAGGGTCGCCATTGACGACGCATTGAACGCCTCGGTCCAGGTCACCGGCGCATTGACCACCTGATAGATGTGGCCATTGGCGGGGTTGAAAAACTGGCTGTTGGGATCGGTGATGTCCGAAGCCTGGAGACTGCGCGTGCCGACGCCTCTTGTTGCGGTCCCCGTGGCGAGACTGGCGGTCACTGCGCCCGTGGCGTTGGAGTAGTCGGCCGTATCGACCCCATCACCGCCACTAAGGGTATCGCTGCCAGACCCCCCCATCAGGCGATCGTCGCCGCCGGCCCCATCAATGGTATCATTGCCGGCCGCGCCATCCAGGGTGTTGGCTCCGGCGTCGCCGGTCAGGCTGTCGCCAAAGGCCGAGCCCTTGAGGTTCTCGATGCTGACCAGGGCGTCAACCCCGGCAGCGCCTGAACTGGTATTGCTGGTCAGGGAGACGGTGACAGCCCCCGAGGCGGTGTAATAATCCGCCGTGTCGTTACCTTCGCCGCCGTTGATCTGATCGTTTCCAGCGCCGCCGGTGAGGGCATCATCTCCCTCGTCACCAAGCACCACATCGTCGCCGCCGAAGCCGTTGATCGTGTCGTTGCCAAGGCCACCCTCCAGCCGGTTGGTCCCGGTATGGCCATTCAGGGCGTCATCGAAGGCCGAGCCGATCAGGTTCTCGATCCCGTCAAGCACATCTGTGCCGGCTCCGCCGCTGGCCGCCCCGCTTTGGATGACCACCGTCACGCCAGAGGCGGCGTCGGCGTAGCTGGCCGTATCAATCCCGTCGCCGCCGATCAGGGTGTCATTGCCAACGCCGCCGGTCAGGACATCATCGCCGGCCGCACCGGCCAGCCTGTTGTTGCCCCCATCGCCAGCCAGGACGTCGTCGAACACTGAGCCGGCCAGATTTTCAATACCGACGATGGCGTCGACGCCGGCTGCTCCGGAGCTGCTGCCGGCCAGGAGCGAAGCGGTGACCGCGCCAGAAGCCGTGGCGTAATCCGCCGTGTCGTTGCCCTCGCCGCCATCGATCTGGTCATTGCCAGCGCCGCCTGTCAGCGCGTCGTCCCCCTGTCCGCCCAGCAGGACATCATCACCGCCAAAGCCGTTCATGGTGTCGTTGCCCTGACCGCCATCCAGCCGATTTGCGCCCAGATAGCCGTTGAGCGCGTCATCGAAGGCCGAACCGATCAAGTTCTCGATCCCGTCCAGCAGGTCAGCGCCGTCGCCGCCGCTGGCAGCCCCACTCTGGATGACCACCGTCACGCCAGAGGTGGCGTCGGTATAGCTGGCCGTATCTATCCCCTCGCCGCCGATCAGGTCGTCATTGCCCTTGCCGCCGATCAGCAGGTCGTCGCCCAGACCGCCGACCAGCCGGTCCGCATCGCCAAGACCTGACAGGGTGTCATTATCTGCCCCGCCATCCAGGCTGTTCTTGGCGCTGTTGCCAGTCAGTTGGTCGTTGAAGCCGGACCCGGTAAGGTTTTCGATGTTGAGGAGGGTATCGGTCCCCTCGCCGGTGGCGACGCCGGTGGTCAGGTTGGCGATGATGGAGCCCAGGGCGGCGACATAGCTGGCCGTGTCCGAGCCCTCGCCGCCATCGATCAGGTCGTCCCCGAGGCGGCCTTCGATGACGTTGGCAGAACTGTTGCCTTTGAGATTGTCGTTGTAGACGGAGCCGATGAGATTTTCGATGCCGGAGAAGCTGTCGATCTCGAAGGGTGAACCAAAAATCTGGGCCTTGATTATATCTGAGCCCGAGACATAAGCGCCCCACGGGCTTAGGTCCGTCCAGGTGACAACAAAACCACCGTTTGCTGAGCTAGTGATACTCGGTTCAACTTGACCACCATAGGTCTGGGTATTGACTACGAACTCCCCGCCGATCCGGGCGCCGGCGGCGTCAAACATCTGGGCCTTGATGCTGGTTGGGCTCGCATCAACAAGCGTGCGTCTGTCGTCATACCAGGTCACGACAAAGCCGCCGCCGACCAGGCCGGTGATGGTGGGCTCATACTGATAGCCTGCATCTCCAGCAGTCTGGTTATTGACCAGAAACTCCACGCCGATCCGGGCTCCGGCAGCGTCGAACATCTGGGCCTTCATGGTGCCGCGGCTGGTAGCGCCAAGCGTACCGCTAAAGTCCATCCAGGTGACGACAAAGCCACCGCCAGTGAGGGCGGTGATGGTGGGCTCATACTGATTGTCAGTGGTCTGGGTATTGACCAGGAACTCCCCGCCCATCCGGGCGCCGGCGGCGTCGAACATCTGGGCCTTGATGCTGGCACCGTCCGCATCGCCAAGCGTGCCGCTGTAGTCTTGCCAGGTCACGACAAAGCCGCCGCCGGTCAGGCCGGTGATGGTGGACCCATACTGACTGCTAGCGGTCTGAGTATTTACCAGGAACTCCCCGCCGATCTGGGCCCCGGCGGCGTCGAACATCTGGGCCTTGATGCTGGCACCATCCGCATCGCCAAGCGTGCCGCTGTAGTCTTGCCAGGTCACGACAAAGCCGCCGCCGGTCAGGCCGGTGATGGTAGGATAGTACTGATAACTAGCGGTTTGGGTATTGACCAGAAGCTCCCCGCCGATCCGGGCCCCTGCGGCGTCAAACATCTGGGCCTTGATACTAGTGCCGCTTGTATCGCCAAGCGTACTGCTCTCGTCCCACCAGCTAACAACAAATCCGCCGCCCGTCAGGCCGGTGATGGCGGGATAAGACTGATAGCTGGCGGTTTGAGTGTTGACCAGAAACTCCTCGCCAATCATCGTCCCAGCGGCGTCGAACATCTGGGCCTTGATGCTGGAGCTACTTGCATCGCCAAGCGTACCGCTGAAATCCTCCCAGGCGACGACAAAGCCGCCACCGGTCAGGCCAGTGATGGTAGACCCCCTCTGCGAGTTGTAGGTCTGCGTATTGACCAGAAACTCCTCGCCGATCCGGGTGGCCACTCCGCTTGAGACCGTTATGACGCCCGTGCCAAGGCCAAGATCCACCGTCACAGCTTTGGATGCGTCGCTGTAGTCGGCCGTATCGATCCCGTCACCGCCATTGAGGCTGTCATTGCCCTGGCCGCCGACCAGACGGTCATTGCCCGCCCCGCCCAGCAGCTGATCATCGCCCTTGCCGCCAATAAGCAGGTCATCGCCCAGGCCGCCGAGCAGCCGGTCGGCATCGCCAAGACCTGACAGGACATCGTTGCCGGCCCCGCCCTCGAGGGTGTTCTTGGCACCGTTGCCGGACAACTGGTCGTCGAAGCCGGACCCGATCAGGTTCTCGATCTCCACCAGGTTGTCGGTCCCCTCTCCAGTGGCGACACCCGTGGTCAGGTTGGCGACTATGGGGCCCAGAGCGGCGCCATAGCTGGCCGTGTCCGAGCCCTCGTCGCCGTCGATCAGGTCGTCGCCGAGGCCGCCCTGCAGGACGTCCGCGCCCTTGCCGCCGAACAGGCGGTCATTGCCGCCCAGCCCGGAGAGGCTGTCCTTGCCGGCCAGGCCGGAGATGTCATCGGCGAGCTCAGTGCCGACCAGGGTGTCGGCGTTCTTGGTGCCGGGGATTAGGTTGAAGGCCGCCAGCGCCTGGAAACCATAGTGGCCAAGGGTTTGCCCCACCGCCCAAGTTCTAGTGTCTCTGGACGCCGCGCCGACGGTCAGATCCTCTGAGTCCTGAGAATTCGCGTCAACCGCTGACAAGGTGGTCCGGATGCCATAGCCCCGTGCTGGGCCATGCGGAATTTTGAGGTCAGCGTCGGTTACGAACTCGGCAAGGCGGAGTCGCGCCGGTCCTACTAGGGACTGCCCAGGCGCCCTATGGAGGTCGGCAGCCCAGTAGCCGCTACCGTCTGTATTCGGGATCCCGGTTGACAGGTCATAAGGGTCGTCGCCGTTCAGCGCGTCCCCTGCCGGGCAGACGCTCCACTCGGCCTCGTTCGTGGCTGCCGCGCCCTGGATCACAAATCCTTGGTTTGATGCAAAGGCTGAAACGTCGATCACTAGGCGATGTTGACAAAGTGGATTCCCAAATCGGCTGATCGCTGATTCAAGGCTGCTCTTTGGGGAGAGCAGCCTTGGTTCGTGGATTGATGTCGGATGAGGAGTGGGCTTTTTTCGAACCGTTCGTGGTTGAGAAGGGGCCGCGTCG
>CAMAVA010000171.1 GCA_945861515.1 Brevundimonas vancanneytii
GCCGTGGTGCCGTATGCCCGCCGCCTAAGCCTGTTCTCGGCCTATCTGCAGCAGCTGGAGATGGAATCCAACGGCAAGCGGGTCAGCACCGGCGGCGCCGCGCTTGAGCGTGGGTCGGCCGCCTCGGTCTTCGGCGACGCCGGGACCAATGGCCAGCACGCCTTCTTCCAGCTGCTTCACCAGGGCACGGATGTCATCCCGGTCGATTTTGTCGCCATGGCGCACGATCATGAGGGACCGCCGTCGCATCGCGACATGCTCCTGGCCAACGCCATCGCCCAGGCCGAGGCCCTGATGGTCGGCCGGGTCAATCTCGATGAGCCCCACCGGCATTTTCCGGGCAACCGGCCCTCCAGCTTCATTCTGTTGCCGCATCTGTCGCCGGAGGCCCTTGGGGCCCTGCTGGCCCTGTACGAGCACAAGACCTTCGTCGAGGGCGTCATCTGGGACCTGGACAGTTTCGATCAGTGGGGTGTGGAACTGGGCAAGGTTCTGGCGCGCGAGGTTCTGGCCGAACTCAACGGGGCCGACAGCAAGGGTCATGATCCGTCCACCACCCGGCTGATCGCCAGACTTCGCGATCCTGGCGCGGGCAGGCAGGGGCCCACTTCCCCGGACCGCGATCCTCGGCTATAGCCCCGCCCCGATGACCCTGTCGCCGCACCATGTTCTGCACCACCACACCTTCCCTTCAGGGACGGTTCGGGACCGCGCGGCCTAGAGTTCAGCGCCCCCTTCCGCCCCGCCCGATGCGGATGGGGCGCGGCTCCATCCGGCCCAGACCTTCGACCCGATGGACCCGCCGATGACCGACCAGACCTTCCGACCCGAAGCCCGCGCGCCGCGCGGCTTTGCCGACAAGCGGGCTGCCATCCTTCGCGCTGAGAGGCGCATCATCGAGCAGGTCTCCAGGGTCTATGAATCCTGGGGCTTCGAGCCGCTGGACACCGGGGCCTTCGAATATGCCGATGCCCTCGGAAAGTTCCTGCCGGACAGCGACCGCCCCAACGAGGGGGTCTTCGCCCTTCAGGATGATGACGAGCAGTGGATGGCGCTTCGCTACGACTTGACCGCGCCGCTCGCCCGGTTTGCCGCCCAGTCCTGGGAGACACTGGCCAAGCCCTATCGCCGCTACGCCTATGGTCCGGTCTGGCGCAATGAAAAGCCGGGACCGGGACGGTTCCGTGAGTTCATCCAATGTGACGCCGACACGGTTGGCTCGGCCCGGCCCGAGGCCGACGCCGAGATCATCGCCATGGCGGTCCAGGGACTGGAGGCGGCGGGACTTCCGAAGGGGTCGGCTGTCCTTCGGATCAACAATCGCAAACTGCTCAATGGCCTGTTGAGCTCTGCGGGGGTTTCGGACGCCGGTCAAAAACTGGCCGTGCTTCGCGCTGTTGACAAGCTTGACCGTCTCGGCGTCGAGGGCGTGAAGCTCTTGCTTGGGGCGGGACGGCTGGACGAGTCTGGCGCCTTCACCAAGGGAGCAGGCCTGACGACGGCGGCTGTCGACCAGGTTTTGGCCTTTCTTCAGGCTGGCGCTGGAGACCGCTCTGCGACCCTGGACGCCCTGTCCGGTATTCTGGGTGGATCGCCGGAAGGGGCCGAAGGCCTGGCGGAACTGTCGCAGATTGCCGACACCCTCAAGGCGCTTGGGGTCGGCGAGGATCGCGCCACCATCGAGCCTTCAATCGTCCGTGGGCTGGAATACTATACTGGCGCCGTGTTCGAGGCTGAACTGTTGCTGGAAACCCTGGATGACAAGGGTCATCCGCTGCGGTTTGGGTCGGTCGGGGGCGGTGGTCGCTACGATGATCTGGTGGCCCGCTTCACAGGCCAGTCCGTTCCGGCGACCGGATTCTCGTTTGGCGTGTCCAGGCTGGCCGCAGCGCTCAATGCGGCCGGCCGAAGCGACGCCGGCGAAAACAGAGGTCCTGTCGTGGTCATCGTCTTTGACCAGGCCCATATGGCCGAATACTTCTCCGTGGCCGTCGAACTGCGGGCCGGGGGCCTGGCCGCGGAAGTCTATCTGGGAACTTCAGGAATGAAGGCCCAGATGAAATATGCAGACCGCAGACTGTCGCCGGCGGCCGTCATAATGGGCGGAGACGAGATCGCCGCGGGGACCGTCACCATCAAGGACCTGGACCTGGGACGGGCCCTGGCCTCCAAGGTCGAAAGCAATGACGCCTGGCGCGCCGAGCGGCCCGGTCAGCAGACTGTGCCGCGCTCGGAGCTGGTGTCGCGGGTGGCGGCCATCGTCAAGGCGGCGTCATGAGAGCCGAGTCCCCGGTTCCCTCCGAGATACTCGCCGCGATTCGCAGCCCGCTGGCCGGCGCCGGGGCCCGGATGCTTGACGTTCCCGTGCTGCAGCCCCTGGCCATGATCCTGGATCTGGCCGGCGAGGCCATGCGGCCGAGGCTGTTCGTGGTCCAGTCCGAAGGCGGGGAAGAGGCGGCCCTGCGTCCGGACTTCACCATCCCTGTCGCCCGCGCCCATATCGCCAGCATGGCGAGCGCCGGGCGCTACGCCTACGAAGGCAAGGCGTTCCGTGCGGCCGGGACTTCGCCGCGGGCCGAGGAATTCCTCCAGATGGGGCTGGAGTCCTACGGGGATGCCGATCCGGTCGCCGCAGAGGTCGAGATGATCGTGCTGGCCTGGCGGGCCGCCCTGGCTGGCAGCCGCACCGATCTGGAATTGCTGCTGGGCGATGTCAGCCTTTTCGTCGCCCTCGTTGACGATCTGGCCCTGACGCCGGCCCTTGCGTCGCGTCTCAAGCGCGCCTTTGGCAGGCCACGCCTGCTGGCCGTAGAGCTGGACACCACCACCCCGGTCGCCGTCGCGCCGGAGAGCCGGCTGGCGGGTCTTCTGGCCGGACTGCCCGAAGCCGAAGCCGTTGCGTTGCTGGAAGAGGTCTGGGCCCTGGCCGGGGTCTCACCCGTCGGCGGCCGCCCCGCCGTGGAAATCGCCCGGCGCCTTGCGGCCCGGCATGAAGCAGGGGCGGGCGCCCGCCTGAGCGCCGCCGAATCAGCGCATGTCCAGCGGTTCCTGTCGGTCCAGGGAACGCTTGCGGCGTCGCTGGACAGCCTCGCAGCCCTGGCGGGGCCCCGGCTGTCGGGCAGTCTGGCCCTCTGGCGCCAGCGGCTGGACCTCCTGGCCGCGGCCGGAATCCCGGTTGCCGAGGCCCGGTTCGAGGCCGGATTCGGACGCGCCTTCAGCTATTACGACGGACCCCTGTTCGAGGTGCGCAGTCAGGCTCTGGGGGCAGACCGCCCCCTGGCGGCCGGCGGTCGATATGACGGCCTGATTTCGCGGCTGGGCGGCGCCGCGGTCGGGGCCGTGGGATGTATGGTGCGGCCCGCGCGGGCCTTTGCGGGGAGCGGAGAATGAGCGGGCCGGTCATTCTGGCGATACCCTCCAAGGGGCGTCTCAAGGAGCAGGTCGAGGGCTGGCTGGCTGACGCAGGGCTTCGGCTGGAGGCCGATGGCGGCGAGCGTGGCTATCGCGCGCGGCTCGGCGGACTTGACGGGCTGGAAGTGCGGCTGATCTCCGCTGGCGAGATCGCCCGGGCGCTGGAAAGCGGCGAAGTCCATCTGGGGGTCACCGGTGAAGACCTGCTGCGCGAGCAGGGCGAGGGTATGGACAGCCGGGTGCTCATGCTGCGGGCCCTGGGTTTCGGGCGGGCTGATCTGGTGGTCGCCGCGCCGCAAAGCTGGCTGGACGTCGCCACCATGGCCGATCTGGAGGACGTGGCGCACCAGCACCTGGCGCGAACCGGTCGCCGGCTGCGGGTCGCCACGAAATATGTCGCTCAGACCCGAACCTTTTTTGCGCTTCATGGGGTCGGCGACTACCGGATCGTCGAATCCGCCGGCGCCACCGAGGGGGCGCCGGCTGCCGGCGCCGCAGAAATTGTCGTCGACATCACCACGACAGGGGCCACCCTTGCCGCCAATCACCTGCGAACCCTCAGCGATGGCGTGATCCTGCGAAGCCAGGCCCAGCTGGCGGCCGGACTGACGGCCCAATGGGACGGCGAATCGTTGGCGGTGACCCGTCGCCTGCTGTCGCTGGTCGAGGCCAGGGCGCGCGCCAGGGCGACCCTCACCCTGGTCTGGCCGCCAGAGCAGGATGATGCGGCGCGCGCGGCCTGCGCACCGTTCCTGGCGCGAGGCAGTCAGGCGCGAACCAGCGGCCTGCTGGTTCCGCGGGGCGATATCGCCAGCTGCTCCTATGCCCTCGAAATGGCTGGCGTCGGCCCGGTGACGGCCGCTGCGCCGGAGTATGTCTTTTCGCCCGAGTGCGGACCGTTTGATCGACTATCGGCCCTGATCTCCTGAAAATTGACAACATTGTCAAAAATAATTGCCGGAGATCAACAGCTTTGACGGTCCTGGTCAAAACGTGGCCCCGCTTGGGCCATTTTGTCGCGGTTTTACATTGTGTCGCTGACGTTACGGCGTTGACACCGGCAGAAAATTGCCGTCTTTTCAGGGTGTGAGGAAGAGAGGCCGCCAAGAGCTTCTCGCCTCCGGCGTTTCGGGGAGGAAACGCCCACTTGGATCGAGTGATCGAGGAAATGTCGAGCCCGCCGCGAATATCCCCCGCGGCGGGCTCGACGCCTTGGCGGTCCTGTCAAAACAAGACGTCAACCTTTTGACGCACGAGTAGAAAGTTAGCTCAGGCGTTCCGGCTGGCGCGCCCGCCCGGTCCGCACGGAAACTGCGCGGACCGGGGCCGGGACGGAGCATCTACCAGATGCGAACCCTGTCCTCGGGCTTCACATACATCTTGTCGCCCGGCTTGACGTCGAACGTCTCGTACCAGGCATCGACATTCCGGACGGTGCCGATGACCCGGTAATAGGCCGGAGAGTGCGGATCAGTGGCCAGTTGCTGGCGCAGGGCCTCGTCCCTGATCTTGCCCCGCCAGATCTGTCCAAAGCCCAGGAAAAAGCGCTGGTCGCCGGTCAGCCCATCGATCACTTCCGCCGGTTTGCCTCCGAGCGAGGCGCGATAGGCGTCCAGGGCAATCAGAATGCCGCCCAGATCGCCGATATTCTCACCCATGGTCAGGTCGCCGTTCACTTTGGCGCCCGGCAAGGGCTCGAAGCTCGAATACAGGGCTCCGAGATTTTTGGTTTGGACCTCGAACTTGGAAGCGTCCTCGGGCTGCCACCAGTCTGTCAGCGAGCCGTCGGCTGCAAATTTCCGGCCCTGGTCGTCAAAGCCGTGGCTGATCTCATGGCCAATCACGGCGCCGATGCCGCCATAGTTTACCGCCGGGTCGGCGTCCGGATCGAAGAATGGCGGCTGCAGGATCGCCGCCGGGAACACGATCTCGTTCATCACAGGATTGTAGTAGGCATTCACCGTCTGGGGGAACATGCCCCACTCGGCCCGGTCCACCGGACCGTTGATGCGGCTCACCTGATAGTCCCACTCAAAGGCGCCCGCCCGCTCCAGATTGCCGTAAAGGTCATCGGACTTGATGGTCAGTTTCGAGTAGTCGCGCCAAGTGTCGGGATAGCCGATCTTGACCGTGAAGCTGTCCATTTTCTGGAGGCCCCGCGCCTTGGTTTCGGGGCTCATCCAGGTCAGCTTTTCGATTCGCGCCCGCATGGCGACCTTGAGGTTGCCGACCAGGGCCTCCATCTTGGCCTTGGATTCGGCCGGGAAATAGGCCTCCACATAGAGCTTGCCGACGGCTTCACCCAGGCGACCGCCCACCAGGGCCACGCCGCGCTTCCACCGGGCGCGCTGTTCGGGCTGACCCGACAGGGTCTTGTTGCGGAACTCGAAGCTGGCGTCGACAAAGGCCTTGGACAGGAACGGCGCCGCCTGGTCGATGACCTGGAAGGCCTGCCAGGCCTGAAGGGTCTCGATCGGGGTCTCGGCATAGATGGCGGCGATCGGCGCGAAAGCGCCTTTTTCACCCACGATGATCCGGTTGACGGATTTCAGGCCAGCCCCGTCCAGATAGGCAGCCCAGGGGAAACCGGGCGCCGCTTTCGACAGTTCGGCCAGGCTCATGGGGTTGAAGTTGGCGTCCGGGTCACGTTGCTGGACCTTGCTCCAGCTTGCAGCCGCGATCCGGTCCTCCATGGCCAGGATCTGGTCAGCCCTGACCTTGGCGTCCGGCCAGCCGGCGAGGGTCAGCATCCGGGAAACATAGGCGCGATACGCCGCCTTCTGGCTCTTGAACTGGTCCGTCAGGTAGTAGTCGCGATCGGGCAGGCCCAGGCCGGCCTGCCCGATATAGAGTGCATAGGCGTTGGGGTTCTTGGCGTCCTGCCCGATATACATGCCAAACAGGGCGGCGCCGAAGCGGCCCTGGGTCTGGCCCATCAGGCGGCCCATGGCCTCGCGAGTCCTGGCCGCCTTGATCCGCGCCATGTCGGCCGCCAGGGGCTTGGCGCCCAGGGTTTCCAGCCGCGCCTCATCCATGAAGCTGTTATAGAGTCCGCCAATCTGGGCGGCTTCGCCGGTCGGATTGCGCGTGGCGGCGGCCGTCTCGATCACCGCCCGGCTGCGGGCGTCGGACAGCTCGCGCAGCTGTACGAATGAGCCCCAGTTGACCCTGTCTGACGGGATGACCAGCCTGTCGGTGTAGACGCCGCTGACATAGCGATAGAAGTCATCGCCGGGACGAACGGACAGATCCTGACCGGTCTGGTCAAAGCCCCAGGGCCCCATGCGGGGCGCCTTGGCCAATTCTGCAGCCGTTGCAGCAGGGGTTGAGGGCGCGTCAGCGGCATTGGCGGCCGGAAGTCCGGCGCAGGCCAGGGTCGCGACAGCGACGGCCGATAGCAGGATGC
>CAMAVA010000172.1 GCA_945861515.1 Brevundimonas vancanneytii
ATCGAATACGCCCAGGACGCCTTCATCGTCGAAGGCATCCAGGTCTCGGCGCCCTTCGACGCCGTCGGCTTCCTGAACTACCAGACCACGGCGGTGCCGATCCCGCAGCTCAAGAGCCAGGCTTTCCTCGAGTTCTCGAGCGGTCCGCACAACCTGCGCAGCACCGTCCGCTACTTCTCCGACTATGAGGACCAGCGCCTGATCTTCGCCACCAACAAGGCTGGCAAGACCATCGACGCCTGGCTTGTATGGGACCTGGACTACCGGGTCTTCCTGCCGCTGGACGCCACGGCGACCATCTCGGTGGACAATGTGATGGACGAGGATCCGCCCTTCGCCCGTCTCGACCTCAACTACGACCCCTTCACCCACAGCTCGCAGGGCCGGACCTACAAGTTCAGCCTGACCAAGAAGTTCTAGATCCGGTCAACGGATCAGACAGAAGGGGCGGCCGAAAGGCCGCCCCTTTTTGTTCGGGAAATGCTGCAGCAGCGATTCAGGCCGCGGCCTGGCTTTCGGCTTCGGTCAGGACCCGCAGGATCGCCTCGACCAGCCGGGTCGGCGACAGGGGCTTGGACACCCAGCCGTTCATGCCTGCCGCCAGATAGCTGTCAATCTGATGTGTCATGGCGTTGGCGGTCATGGCCAGGATCGGCGCCGTGGCATTGGGTCCGCTCATCCGCCGGATGCCGGCAGTGGCCCTCAGACCGTCCATGACCGGCATCTGGATATCCATGAAGATCAGGTCGAAGGCCTCGACGGCGGCAGCGGCCACGCCCTCTGCGCCATCTGCGGCGGTTGCGACCCGGGCGCCCAGCTGTTCCAGCAACCGTGTGGCGATCAGCCGGTTGGTGGCGTTGTCCTCGACCACCAGCACCGAAAGGCCAGCCAGCAGGTCTTCCCCGGCTTTTTCCGGGCCCGACAGTTCCGTCGGCTTCAGGGCAGCGGGGCTGGCGATCTCTACCCGGAAGGTCGATCCCTGGCCCGGTTCGCTGACCAGGCCGATATCGCCGCCCATCTGCTGGGCCAGGCCCCTGGCGATGGCCAGGCCCAGTCCCGAGCCGCCAAACCGGCGGGTCGTGGTGCCGTCCGCCTGCTGGAAGCGTTCGAACAGCGTCGTCTGGGCGTCAGCGTCAATACCGATCCCGGTATCGCAGATGTCGATCCGCAGTCTCTGCGCCTGACCCTCGCCACTGAGCGACAGAGTGGCCCACACGCCGCCCTCTACCGTGAACTTCACGGCATTGCCCAACAGATTGAACAGGATCTGCCTGAGCCGCACGGGATCGACATTGACCCAGCCGGGTTCCGCAGGAACCGAGGTCCGCATGGAGAGCCCCTTGGCCTCGGCCTGGAGCCGCAGCAGGGCGACGACGCTGTTCAAGAGGCCGGCCGGGTCCAGGGGCTGGGGCGTCAGGTCCACCTTGCCCGACTCGATCCGCGAAAAATCGATCACGTCATTGAGCAGTTCCGACAGCATGGCGCCGCAGCCCAGCGCTTCTTCCAGGAGCCGCCGCCCGTCCTCGGACAGCCCTTCCCGCTTGAGCAGATGCAGCACGCCCAGCACGCCGTTCATCGGGGTGCGGATCTCGTGGCTCATATTGGCCAGGAACTGCGCCTTGACCTCGGCCGCCGCCAGGGCGGCATCCCGGGCCTCGGCCAGGGGTGAAATGTCGTGGGTGATACCGACGATATTCCACATGCCGTTGGCGGCCTGGTGGGATCCCCGCCAGGCGGCCCGCAGCCGGGCCCAGCCGCCATCCTCGGCCCTGAAATGCCGGTATTCCACCACCAGGGGTGCGCCGGTGGCCATGGTCTGCATGAAGGCCAGGGATATGGCCTCGCGATCATCCGGGTGGATCTCGGCGTTCATCTCTTCCGGTGACAGCTTCCGACGCCCCTGCACCCCGACATCGCCGGCCCGGAGCCTGTCCGAATCCAGGGAATAGAGGCGGGTGACGGCATCGAAGTTCCAGACAATCACCCCGGCCTCTTCCCGCAGCAGGTCGGTGGTGCGGGCATCCTCCTCCGCCTCCAGGGCGCGGCGATGGTCCTCGGTGACGTCCTGCAACATGACCAGGGCCACACCTTGCGGATTCAGCCGGGATCGCGACTTGACCCAGACCCAGCCGCCCGACTTTCTGGAAAGGCGGTGCTCGGCCTGGGCATGGCCATGCTGGCGAAGGTCGCTGACGATCCGGTCCAGCACGTCCCGGTCCTCGGGATGGCCAAACTGCTCGAAGGAATTGCCGTGGGTTTCTAGGCCCTCCCAGCCGGTCAGGGCGGTCCAGGCGGGATTGACCCGCTGGATGACTCCCTGCTGGAGGATGACAAAGACGTCTTCGCTGCTGGCGAAAAACCAGCGCGCCGCTTCCGCTTCAATGCCGTCATCCAAGTCAGTCATCGGGTGGGCGTTCCTTGTCAACCTTACCCTAGACCACAGCCGGTAAAGTTTGGGTTGCCCCCTTTTCCGTCTGGAGTATGGGAGTCGCAGAACAGATTCAGGGAGCGATGCCATGGTCAGTGCCGAGTCATTGGGATTGTCAGGCGACCGCCTGGCGCGCATCGGCGCCTTTCTGGAGGACCGCTATGTCGGCCCGGGCAGGCTGCCCTGCGCCCAGGTCCAGGTCTGGCGGCGCGGCGGTCTGGCCTATGAAACCACCCTTGGCCTGGCGGACCGGGAACGGGGCCGCAGCCTGTCGCGCGACGACATCTTCCGCATCTATTCCATGACCAAGCCGGTCACTTCCGTCGCCCTGATGATGCTGGTGGAGGAAGGGCAGATCGCCCTGGACGATCCGGTGTCCCGCTATATCCCCTCCTGGAAGGACCTGGGGGTCTATGCCGGCGGCTTCATGGAAACCTTCCAGGCCCGTGCGCCCGGCCGCCCCATGATGGTGGTCGATCTGCTGCGCCATACCTCCGGCCTGACCTACGGGTTCCAGCAGCAGACAAACATCGACGCCGCCTATCGCAAGCTCAAGCTGGCCGAGGACCTGCGGACCGGAACCCTCGCCGAGATGGTCGAGGCCCTGGCCACCCTGCCGCTGCAGTTTTCGCCGGGCGACGACTGGAACTATTCGGTCTCGACTGACGTGGTCGGCCATCTGGTCGAGGTGGTCAGCGGCGAGACCCTGGACGCCTTCTTCGCCCGGCGGATATTCACGCCGCTTGGCATGACCGACACCGCCTTTGATGTGCCGGCCGACAAGGCCCATCGCCTGACTGCCTGTTATGCAGCGGGCCAGCTGGGCTTCAAGCTGCCGCCGGGGGCCTCGGCCCAGCTGCAGGATGACCCGGTCAAGAGCCCCTATCTGAAGCCGGCCACCTTCCTGTCGGGCGGCGGCGGCCTGGTCAGCACGGCCGACGACTACATGCGGTTTGCCCGCATGCTGCTGAACGGCGGCGAGCTGGACGGCGCCCGGTTGCTCAGCCCCAAGACGATCCAGCTGATGGCGTCAAATCACCTGCCCGGCGGCCGCGACCTGACCCAGATGTCGAGGTCGATGTTCAGCGAGGCCAACTATGCCGGGGTCGGCTTTGGCCTGGGCTTTGGCGTCACCATCGACCAGCCCGCGACCCTGATCCCGGGGACCAAGGGCGACTTCTTCTGGGGCGGCGCGGCCAGCACCTTCTTCTGGGTCGACCCGGTCGAGGACCTGGCCGTGGTCTTCCTGACCCAGCTGCTGCCGTCCTCGGCCTATCCGGTCCGCCGCGAGCTGCGCACCCTGGTCTACAGCGCCTTTACGGAATCTGCGGCGTAGTCCCGCCCTCCATCTCGGCGGTCCGGTCGGCCAGGATCCGCAGGTTCTCCATATGGCCTTCCCGGCTGATATTGTAGGCCTGCATGATGGCCAGGGCGATGCCGTAGAGCAGGGCCAGGACCGGCATATAGACCAGGGCCAGATTGACGATGATCTCCGGCTCCACCTCGCCCGGCTTGGCCGCGCGGGGGAAGGCGATGACCGTCAGGATCAGGCCGGCGCCGATGGCGCCCACCCCGCCCACGGCCTTCTGGACCAGGCTGGTGAAGGCAAAGAACAGGCCTTCGGACCGGCGCCCGGTCTTCACCTCGCTGTCCTCGACGACGTCGGCCAGCATGGCGGTGATCAGGATGGAGGCGGTGATGCCAAAGACGCCGCGGATCACCCCGTCCAGGAACAGCCAGGGCACGATTTCCGGAATCTTCGTCTGGCCGATCATGTCGCCATTGTCCGGGAACAGGCCCAGCAGCCGCAGGATCAGGGGCACAAAGCCGGTGAACACCGCAAGCGCCAGCAACACGGTCCCTGCGAACTTCTTGCCGGACCGCTTGGACATCATGGGCGCCGCCACCAGGGCGATGGAGGAGGAAATGAAGCTGTCCAGCACCAGGAAGCCCGTCCAGAAGGCCGACAGTCCCCAGAAATAGGTGGCGATATAGGCGCCCAGCGAGAAGCTGATCCCCTGGGCCACGGCGGCGAACAGACCGACCAGGGTGATGATCACGAAGTTGCGGTTGGACAGGGTGTCCTTCATCTGGACCAGGGTCTGGACCACCGTGCGCGTGGCCGCCACCGGCGCCCTGCGCAGCCAGGGAATGAACCGGTGTGTTCCGGCGGCCGAGGCGATGATCGAGACGAACATCAGCACCGCGCCGATATAGCCGTAGGTCTTGTAGCCTTCCGGATTGAGCTGGCCGTTGGGATACTGAGCGGTCGGGGCCAGGAAGAACCAGAACATCATGACCGTCAGGGTCAGGCCGCCCCACCAGGCAAAGAAATAACGCCAGCCCAGGATCGAGGACCGCTGGTCATAGTCCTCCGTCAGCTCCGCCGAGAGGGAAGAGGAGGGGATTTCATAAAGGGTGATGAAGCTCCGCCCGATCACCGCCACGGCGACCAGATACCAGAACAGGGCGTCCTCGCCCCAGTCCATCGGCGGGTTCCAGAGCAGCAGGAAGGACAGGGCCACGGGCAGGGCCGAGGCGTACATGAGCGGATGGCGACGCCCCCAGCGGCTGGACAGGTTGTCCGAAAACTCGCCGACAATGGGATCGATCACGCAGTCGATGATCAGGGCCAGGCTGATGGCGAAGGCGACCTTGAGGGGGTCCAGTCCCACCACCTGATTGTAGAACAGCAGCAGGAAGACCCGGTAGCCGTTGTCCTTGATGCCGAAGGCCACCGAGCCCAGACCATAGAACATCTTGGTCAGCAGGGTGACCGGCGGACGCGGTCCGATCGGCTGGTTGGGTTCACTCATCCGGCAGCGTCTCCCGTATCGGGCGGCTCTGACGGCCGCACTCGAGACCACAGCGTGGGGTCTCTCACCGATGAGAGTCAATCGCGATCGGCGCAGATGACGCGGGATTCATGGACGGGACGTAGGGGAAACGTCTGTTTTTATTGGCCTGCCAATCCTCCTCCAGGCGCGAAGCGCCGGCTCGGGGGAGGCGCCGGCGGTCGATAGACCGCCGACGGAGGGGGTCCCCAACGGACAGCGGCGGCAGCGTTCAGAGACGATGTGGCAGGAAGGGGGGAGGGTCCTCCTCCACTATTCCGATCCTCCCGGCCGGCCTCTCAAGGCAGAAGGACAGGACCAGGCGGAACAGCGCGCATGGGTTTGAGGGCTGGCAAAGTGGTGCGTGTCCCGACTTTTTTGTCCCGGCTTTCTAGATCTACCAACATTCGGGAAACCCATACGATTCAATCAGGCCGCAAAATGCTCTAGGTCGGCTATGTACAAGCAACCGGCGGGAGCAAGCCGCCTGTACGCACCGCTCCGATGACTAGACCGGGAATACCGTCAGGAGCCGGACCATCGATGCCGGAAGCCGGAATGGTCGGGAATATTAGGACCGACTGCTTGGCAGTTTTTGCCTCAAGAAATACTGCCAGCATTGCTGTTGTTATAAGAGAATTGCTCTGTTTGCTCAAATTCGATTTGAATTGCTTACGCGGGACTGGACAAAGCGTCGCGGGGTCCAACAATGTCATCCTGACTTCGATCACGTTCGCTGCAGGAAGCGCGCCAGTCACCAGAACGTAGTCTATCTGCACAAGCACGGCCCCGTTTCCGCCCTGCCACGGATCATTTGGATCGGGGCTACGACCGGACTGTGAGGGCATTGCGCGCGATGGTGGTTCAGAGGCCAGAGCGACAGTGGGTTGAAGTAGGATCGCAAGCAATGCGGCGGCGGCCGCGACGATGGCCGGGTGCGCTCGAAACATGGCAGTTCTCCGTTTTCACTTCGTCGAGGTTCTTGGACCGTAATTCCATCTATTTACATGGCAGCCGGTAACAGCACCCACGGTCTCACGAAGGACAAATTTAGTGAACGAGTGCGATTTCGAGGGAATTCTCGCCGGCCTGACCGAGGCCGTGTCGATCAGCAAGGGCGAAGCCGATCCCAGCACATTCCGGGTCCTTGTGCCCGCCACCATCGACGTCAAGTCCATCCGGGCCAAGACCAGCCTGACCCAGGACCAGTTCGCTGCCCACTTCGGCCTTTCGGCCAGCGCGGTCCGGGATTGGGAACAGAAGCGCAAGATCCCGGATCCGGTGACGCGGGTTCTGCTGATGGTCCTCGACCGGGAACCTGAGGCGGTCCGGCGGGCGTTGAACATCCCTGACATGGTCAAGCAGGCGAAGCCGAGGGTCGAGAGCAGGCGACAAGCACCGGCGAAGGCCTGAACAGCCGTTCCCTCCAACCCGGCCACAACCGCCCGACATCCGTGACTTCCCCCTGCGGCCTGTTATCCTTGCCCCATGGAAACCTGGATCCTCCCCGCCCTGCTGGGGGTGGGCCTTGCGGCCGCCACCGGCTTTC
>CAMAVA010000173.1 GCA_945861515.1 Brevundimonas vancanneytii
CGCCGCCTCAGAAACCCGTCCGCCTTGGGGGCGTGAAGAAAGAATCGGTAGCCGGCGGGGCTGAGGACATCGACATGCCGCGCCCGGTCTTCCCAGGACCAGGGCGTGCCGTAATAGCCCTCAATGATTCCAAGTTCCGTCGTCAGATCCATGGCCGCCTCCCGAGCCGCAAGCTAGCGGCTCGGGACGCCAAGGTCATGCCAGTTTACAGCACCCAGCCCGCCGTCATGCCGGTGACATCCCCGGCGAAGGTCACCAGGAAGTCGGCGACGCCGTCCCCGTCCGTATCGGCCAGCAGCTGGGTCTGGCCGGTCCCGACGGAATAGGACAGGACAAACTGGCCGGCGATGCCGCCCAGGCTGGCCGCCTGGACAAAGCCCTGGTCGCCCGCCGCATTGATGTCGGCATCGATCATCGACAGGTCGATGCGGTCGCCCATTGCGAAATCCAGGATCAGGTCGCTGGCCGCCAGACTGGAGTCCGTGGTCGCGGCATAGACAAAAAAGTCATTGCCGGCGCCGCCGATCAGGCTGTCGGCGCCAGATCCGCCAAACAGGGAGTCGACGCCCTTGCCGCCATCCAGATGGTCGTCTCCCAGGCTGCCGGACAGGGTATTGGCCTTGCCATTGCCCGTGAGGCTGTCGTTGAAGGCCGATCCGAACAGGTTTTCGAAGCTGATCAGGCTGTCGACCCCGGCGCCCAGGGTGTCCTGGGCCCCGACGATCGCCAGGCTGACGGTGACGCCTGCCCCGGCCGAGCTGTAGCTGGCGGTATCGGCGCCGGCTCCGCCATCCATCAGGTCGTCCCCAAGGTCACCCATGATGACATTGGCCCGCCGGTCGCCCGTCAGGCTGTCATTGAAGGCCGACCCGGACAGGTTTTCGATGCCTGTCAGGGTGTCGATGCCGGCTCCGAGCGTATCCTGCGCGACCACGACCGCCAGGCTGACCGTGACCCCCGCCGTGGCGTCGCCATAGCTGGCCGTATCCGTATCCGAACCGCCTTCAAGAAGGTCATCTCCGTCGCCGCCATCCAGCCTGTCGGCGCCAGCGCCGCCGATCAGATGGTCCTTGCCGGCCCGTCCCCGAAGACTGTCGGCCCCGGCGCCGCCGTCCAGCATGTTGTCCGCCAGATTGCCCCGGATATCGTCATTGCCGATCCCGCCGATGGCGTCCTCGACCACCGTGCGGGTGGTCTCGGTCAGGCCGGCTGTCACCGCGGCCACCACATTGGCGCTGTCGGAACCGAGGGTGACCACCGCGCCCCGTCCCAGCATGTCGACCAGGCCCTGATAGGTGGACTGGTAGCCGCCGGCGATGGCGAAGATGGGGATGATGTTGGCCGCCAGCAGGGCGTCCCGCAGCTGGGCGATGGCCGGATAGTCTTCTCCGGTCCCGCCGCCATCCAGCACTGCATCGCCGTTGTTGGGTGTCAGGATCCCGGCCAGGGAGCCGTCCCCGGCCACATGGAAGGGCGCGTCGGTGAACAGGATGACAAACCGCGCCGAGTCGGCCCGGAACCCGACCTCGGCCCCACGGAGCGCCAGCTGCATCAGGGCCTCTATCTGGGCCTCGGGTTCGTCTGCGCCGCTGTGGATGACCATCCCGGCATAGGCTGCCGACAGGGCGGCGGCGTCGCCCGTCTGGGACAGGACGGTGTCATAGACCCAGTCGCCACCGGCCCCGAAGGGCGAGACCGGCTTGTCGACGAAGGTCGAGGAGCCAAACTGCGCATCGGACTGAACCCCGGTCAGGGCTGCGATCAGGCCCGGGATCAGGCCCCGCACGGTGGCGATGTCATCGCCGAACGAGCCGCTGAGGTCCTGGAGGAACTGCACGTCCAGCGGCATTGAGGTCTGTCCGCCGTCCTCGATTTCGCAATCCTCGCCTTCGATCTCACTGATTTCATCCCCGGACAGATCGATCAGGCTGTCGCCCTCAGCCTCGCTGGCGTCCAGGGTGTCATGGCCCAGCAGGTCCTCGATGCGCGTCTTGCCGCCATGCACCTCGAACCGGTCATCGCCACTGCCTCCGGACAGGACGTCGTCGCCAGAGCCTGAGACCAGCACGTCGTCGCCGTCGCCGCCCAGTTCAATGTCATCGCCATCGCCGCCGTCCAGCCTGTCGTCATCGCCGCTGCCGGACAGCCCGTTGTCGCCGGTATCGCCGGTGATGCTGCCCGCGCCCAGCAGGTGGACATTCTCGACATTGCCGGAGATGGTCCAGTCACCCTTGACGAACACGGTGTCATTGCCGCCATCCAGGGCCTCGATGATCACGTCGCCCGGTCCGTCGATATAGTAGATGTCGTCGCCGAGGCCGCCTTCCAGCACGTCGCTGCCGGCGCCGCCGTCCAGGGTGTCATTCCCCGCCAGGCCGTAGAGATGATCGGCCTTGGTCGATCCCAGGAGGTGATTGTCCAGTTCGTTGCCGGTCCCGGTGCGTGCGCTGCCCGTCAGGACCAGGTTTTCCACCTGTGCGCCCAGCGTATAGTTGATGGCGGCATAGACCGTGTCCTCGCCGCCGCCGGCCAGTTCCACCACCTTGTCGCCGCGATTGTCCAGGACATAGGCGTCGTCACCCAGCCCGCCGGTCAGGGTGTCGGCGCCGGCGGCGCCGTCCAGATGATCGTCGCCGGCAGTGCCCGTGAGGCTGTTCTTGCCGGCATTGCCCACGCCATTGCGCGCCGCGCCGGTCAGGACCAGGTTTTCCAGGCCGTCGGTCAGGGTCCATTCAATCGAGGCCTCGACGGTGTCTGTCCCGCCGCCGATCGCCTCATGGATCAGGTCACCCAGGTCATCGACGCGGTAGGTGTCGTTGCCCTCGCCGCCGGTCATGTCATCGGCGCCGGTTCCGCCGTCCAGCAGGTCGTTGCCCTTGCCGCCCGTCAGACTGTCGATCCCGCCCAGGCCGAACATCTGGTCATTGCCGGCGGTGCCAAGGATGCTGTTGTCGCCCGTGTTGCCCGTTCCGGTCAGGCCAAAGCCGATCAGCTCGAGGTTTTCGACATTGGCCGCCAGGGTCCAGTTCAGGCCCGCCCGCACCGTGTCGGTTCCGCGCCCGGCCAGTTCCTGAATCTGGTCGCCCGCCACATCGACGAGATAGAGGTCGTTGCCGTCGCCCCCGAGCAGGATGTCCGCGCCACCCGCGCCATCGAGGATGTCGTCTCCCGTTCCGCCGTACAGGCTGTTGGTCAGGGCGTTGCCGGTCCCGATATGGGCCGACCCGGCCAGACGGAGAGCCTCGACGTTGTCACCCAGGGTGTAGTTCACGCTGGCAATGACCGTGTCATAGCCGCCCGGTCCGGCCTCGACCGCGACATCACCGGCCTGGTCGAGGAAATAGGTGTCATTGCCGCCGCCGCCGATCAGCCGGTCCGCGCCAAGGCCGCCGTCCAGATTGTCATTGCCGCTGGTCCCGGTGATCTGGTTGTCCAGCGCATTGCCGGTTCCATTGTGGGCGGACCCGATCAGTTCCAGGTTCTCGATGTTGGCCCCGAGGGTCCAGTTCAGATAGGCCCGCACCGTGTCGGTCCCGCCGGCGAGGTCTTCGAGGGTCTGGTCGCCGGCCACATCGACCACATAGATGTCGTCGCCGCCTTCGCCATACAGCAGGTCCGCGCCGCTGCCGCCATCCAGCAGGTCGGCGCCGTCGCCGGCATGGATGCTGTCGATGCCGGCCAGGCCATAGATCTCGTCCGCCAGGTCCCCGACCTTGTGGCTCCCGCCATAGCCGGCGCCGATCGTGTCGGCGCCATTGGTGCCATAGACGTTGAAATCGGGCTGCCAGGAGGTCGGCGTGAACAGCACCGTCGCCCTTTCCCGGTTCTGTCCGGCCGCGCCGATCAGCAGGTCGGCGGTTCCATCGCCGTTCAGGTCGCCCAGGGTCGAGACGGCCGAGCCCGTATAGGACCCGGCGGCGCCGACGATCTTGGCCCCGCCGATACCGGCCGCCACCAGGGACAGGTCGATGGTCCCGGACCCGCCGCCCCAGATCACATAGACCGCCCCGGCATTGGCGCCGCCTTCGCCGTTGCAGGGGGCGCCGATCACCAGGTCATTGACGCCGTCGCGATTGAAGTCGGCGCCGGTGGCAAAGCTCATTCCGGCGAAGTCGCCGGCCGACTCGGCCTGGATCATGAAGCCGCCGGTTCCCCCGGCGACGGCCGAAAGACTCACGGCGGCGGTGTCGGCCTTGCCATAGACCACATAGGCACGGCCGCTGCCGGCGGCGCTGACCATGAGGTCCGACAGGCCGTCGCCATTGACGTCCCCCAGGCTGGACAGGGCCGAACCGACCCCTTCGCCGGCCTGACCGACGATCTTGAAGCCGCCTACGCCCGCAGCGACATCGTCAAGATTGACCTGGGCGCCCGTGGCCTTGCCGTAGACGACATAAACCGCCCCGGCCTCGACGCCGCCGGCGTCATTGCCGGCCGCCCCGACCAGGACTTCGGAAAGCCCATCGCCATTCAGGTCGCTGATCCGGCCCAGGGCCTGACCCGCCTGGTCGCCCGCCGCCTCGCCGGCGATTCGGAAGCCGCCTGTGCCGCCCGTCACGGTCGTCAGGTTGACGATCGAGGCCGAAGACTTGCCCCAGACCACATAGGCGGAACCGGACTCGGCCCCGCCCGCATCGGAGCCCGGCGCCCCGACCAGGATTTCGGACTTGCCGTCGCCCGTCAGGTCCCCGACCCAGGTCATGGCCTGCCCGGCATTGTCGCCGGCCAGCTCGCCGCGAATGACATAGCCCTTGCCGTCGCCCACCAGCGGATCGCCCAGATCGATGCCGCCAGGCGTGGCCCGGCCCCAGACAACAAAGGCAGCGCCCGCGTCAGCGACGCCGCTGCGGTCGGTGCCCGGCGCGCCAACCAGGATCTCGGCCAGTCCATCGCCGTTCAGGTCGCCCACCATGTCGACGGCCGATCCCGCCCTGTCGCCGGCCTTGACGCCGTCGATGATGATCTCGATCAGACCGTCTGAAAGGGTTGTGGTTGATCCCGGCGTCCCGGCGCCCATCACAACGAACACCCGGCCAGCGTCGGTATCCTTGTCATCGCTGCCCGGGGCGCCAATCACCAGATCGACAAGGCCATCGCCATTCAGGTCGAAGCCGCCCGAGGCCCAGGTCTCGGGCAACGGCGTGAGCAGGGTGCTCTGGAAATCGCCGGGCTCTGCGGTGTTCAGGACATAGCCCTGGCCTGCAGCAACCTGGGCGGCAAGATTGACCTTGGTGACGGGGATGGACATGGGTACGCGCCTCAACTGACGGGTTTGGGCCCGCAGCCTCGAAGGCGCTGCGCGGCCCGTGAAAGCGCCGGGAAGGCAGGCGCCGTCCGAGCGATCAGAGGCTAGGGACCGGTCCTGACGAAGTCCTGACATCCGGAAGGCCTTCTCGCCTGGCCATTGCGAAGGCCTCGGGACCATGAAACCCTTGAACGGGAGACGGGAGATCAGGGTTGCGACTGCTGCTTGTTGAGGACAATCGCCAGCTGGCCGCCATGACGGTGCAGGGATTGGAACAGGCCGGCTATGTCGTCGACCATCAGGCCTGTCTGGTCGATGCCCGGGATGTGCTGGCTGTAACGACCTATGATCTGGTGATCCTCGATCTTGGGCTGCCCGACGGTGATGGACTGTCGCTGCTCCGGGACCTGCGGCAGGGGCGGCTCTCGACCCCCGTCATTCTTCTGACCGCACGCAGCGGCCTGGATGACCGGATTGTCGGCCTGGACGCCGGGGCGGACGACTATCTGATCAAGCCCTTTGAGGTGGCGGAACTGGCGGCGCGGTGCCGCGCCCTGCTAAGGCGTCCGGGGTCGAGCCTGGACGCCATCATGACGGTCGGCGACCTGCGGCTGGACATCGCGGCCCGCTCGGCCAGGACCGAAGCATCACCGCTGGACCTTACGCCCAAGGAATTTTCCCTGCTGGAGCTGCTCGCCCGTCGGCCGGATGGCATGGCCACCCGGGAACAGCTCGAACAGTCACTCTATTCCCTTGAGGCCCAGGTTTCGCCCAACGCCCTGGATGCGCTGGTGTCCCGACTGCGCCGAAAGCTGCAGTCCGCCGGCGCCCAGATGGGCATCCGGGCGGTGCATGGTGTGGGCTACGCCCTGTCGGTCCCAACGCCTTCGACGTCGGGCGGCGGTTCGTGAAGGGCGGTTCGCCCCGGGCCTCTGGCCTGCTCTGGCAGGTCGGCGTCGCCCTGGCCGCCCTGACCACAGTCTTTGCCCTGTTCAACGCCCTGGTCGTGATCGGCCTCTATCAGCACGACCGCCCGCAACTGGCCCGCGATGTGGTCCGCCTGGAGGCGGCCAGGATCGCGGCGACCCTGGCGAGGAACCACACGCCGGTCCGTCCGGACCATGTGGCGTCCTGGCGCTGGGAGACGAGAGGCCCGGACGGGATGCTGCTGTCCAGGGGCGGCGATGTGGATGCTGCGAACACCGAAGCCTTTGACCGATCCGAATGGACGCGATGGCGGCCAGACCCCGCCGGACCGCTCATCGCGGGCGCCACCGAGGTCAAGGTTGCCGGAACAAATCGCTGGGTGACCCTGTGGATCCGGGCCCGGTCCATGGCGGTGTTCGACCATGCCATCCGCATGGAACTGCTGGAACATGTCGCCGCGCCACTGGTCCCCCTGACCCTCATGCTGCTGCTGGCCGCCCTGGTTCAGGTCGGCCGCCTGACCGCGCCCCTGCGTCGCGCGGCGCGGGAAGCAGACGGTCTGGACCCCGACCAACTGGGACAGAGACTGGCCGTGCCGGCGACCTCACTTGAGGTCCA
>CAMAVA010000174.1 GCA_945861515.1 Brevundimonas vancanneytii
GAGCCGATGAACGCCCTGAAGGAGAAGTTCAAGGACGATCCGGCCAAGCTGCAGCAGGAGACCATGGCCCTGTACCAGCGGGAAAAGGTCAACCCGCTGGTCGGCTGCCTGCCCATGCTGCTGCAGATTCCGGTCTTCCTGGCCTTCTACAAGGTGCTGTCAGTGACCATCGAGATGCGTCACGCGCCCTTCTTCGGCTTTGTGAAGGATCTTTCCGCCCGGGACCCGACCAATATCTGGAACATCTTCGGACTGCTGCCGTTCGATCCGGCCAGCCTTCCCCTGATCGGAGGCCTTATGGCCGGATATCTGGGCCTTGGAATCTGCGTCCTGCTCTACGGCTTCACCATGTGGCTGACCACGGCCATGAACCCGCCGGCGCCGGACCCGATGCAGCAGCGGATCTTCCAGCTGATGCCGATCCTCTTCACCTTCATCATGGCCCCGTTCGCGGTGGGCCTGATCATCTACTGGACCTTCTCCAACGTCCTTTCGATCTTCCAGCAGTACATCATCATGCACCGGCTCAAGGTCGAAAACCCGATCGATGACTTCCTGGCCAGGTTCGGGGCAGGCAAGGCAACCGCGTGACCGGTATTCCCCCGAACAGCTCGCCCGATCCGGACACGGCGCTGTTCAGCGAGGACGACCTGGAGGCGGCGCGCGTGCTGTTCGCCCAGCAGGCCAGCTTCATGATGGGGGCTGTGAAGATGGACGGCCTGCCGCCCGGGGACGTTCCGGAGGTGGCCTTTGCCGGTCGCTCCAACGTGGGCAAGTCCAGCCTGATCAATGCCCTGGTCGGACACAAGAAGCTGGCCCGGGCCTCGAACGAGCCTGGCCGGACCCGGGAGATCAACTTCTTTGTCCTGGCCGACCGCATCCGGCTGGTCGACCTTCCCGGCTATGGCTTTGCCCGGGTCTCGCGGTCCGCCGCCGACAAGTTCCAGAACCTGGGGCGCGCCTATCTGCGCGGCCGGCCCAACCTCAAGCGGGTCTATCTGCTGATCGACGCCCGCCATGGCCTGAAGGACGTGGACAAGGAGGCGCTGGACGCCCTGGACGTCTCGGCCGTCTCCTACCAGATCATCCTGACCAAGGCGGACAAGATCAAGCCGTCCGAGGCTGCAGCCCTGGTGGTGAAGACCCAGGCCCAGATCGCCAAGCGCCCGGCCGCCTTTCCCCGGGTCCTGGCCACCTCCTCTGAAAAGGGCGGCGGCATCCCGGACCTGCGGGCCGAGATCATGACGGTCTGCGCCGCCTGACCTGGCCCGGCAGCGCGCCTCAGGACTCAGGCAAGCCAGACCATCATCCGGGTCGCCGCCAGCTCGCCCCGGGCCAGGGAGGGCTTCCATTGCACCTCGCCGGTATAGAGAAAGCCCGCCTTGGTCAGAACCGCGCCAGAGGCGGGGTTGTCGGCGAAATGCCCGGCCATGACGTAACGCTTGCCCCAGTCCTTCGCCGCCCAGCCGAGCGCACCCAAGAGGGCCTCTGAGGCGATGCCCCTGCCCCACCATGGCTTTCCGATCCAGTAGCCGACCTCCAGCGCCTCGCCTGGTGGCGTAAAGAATCCAAGACCACCTACAACACCCAGATCCTCATGCTCGACCAGCAGGTTGCAGTCGGTCGCCGGGTCGATCCCCTGAGCACGGATGACAAAGTCCTCGGCATCCTCATGTCTATACGGATGGGGGATGCGGCTGGTCATCCGGGCGATGTCGTAGTCGTTCAGCAATTGGGCCAGGCGCGGGACGTCCCGCGCTTCAGGCGCCCGAAGGGTCAGTCTGCGGGTCTCGATCCTGGGCGTCTTCTCGATCACGCACATTGGTCTGCCTCCCGGTCCCGTCCTGCGAGACCCTGAAACGTCAAAGGGGAGTCCGGCGATCCGGACTCCCCTCTGGAAGTTTCTGTCCGGACCGCTTCTGGCGATCCGGTGAAGGCCGGCTCGCCCTACTCGGCGGCCTCGGCCATCAAAGGAACCACCGTCGCATAGGTGCGATTGTCGCGCTTGGTTACGAACTTCACATTGCCCGCCTCAAGCGCGAACAGGGTGTGGTCCTTGCCGATGCCGACATTGACGCCCGGCCAGAACTTGGTGCCGCGCTGGCGGATGATGATGTTTCCCGCGTCAACGGCTTCGCCGCCAAACTTCTTCACGCCAAGACGGCGGCCTGCGGAGTCGCGCCCGTTGCGCGAGGAACCGCCTGATTTCTTGTGAGCCATATCGCTCTCCTATCCTCTAGCGGCGTCGCCCTCAGGCTTCGCCGGCATCCTCGGTTGCGGTCTTCTTCGCCGGGGCCTTCTTGGCCTTGGGCGCTTCGACGGCGGCGGCTTCAGCGTCGCCGGCGGCTTCCATCACGGCGGCGGCGACCGGAGGCTCTTCAACCGGCAGCTCGGAAACGGCCTTTTCCGCGAATTGCGGCAGCTTCAGGTTCCGGGCGCGGGCGTCCAGTTCGGCCTTGGTGGTCATGTCCACCACGCCGTCCCAGGTCTCGGTCCGGGCGTCGCCATCGCCAATGGCGGTGACGCGCAGCACACTTTCGAACTGGCGATGACCACGGGTCCGGCGATAGCCCTGACGACGGATCTTCTTGAAGATCTTGACCTTCTCGCCCTTGCGGGTTTCGATCAGGGTCGCATTGACCACGGCGCCAGCCACCAGGGGCGCGCCGACGGTGACCGCCTCGCCTTCGCCCAGCATCAGGACCTCGTCGAAGGCCACCTGGGCGCCGGGTTCGCCGGCCAGCTTTTCAACAACAAGCAGATCCCCGGCCTTGACCCGGTATTGCTTGCCGCCGGTCTTGATCACCGCGTACATCGGTCCGTCCTGAACGTAAGATAGCAAAAACGATAAAGCCCACGAGCGGCGCCCGTGAGCGAAGGGAGCGGTCTTATACAGCGGGTCTCGTCTGAGTCAACGTGACTAAGGCCAGGGCTGCCCGATCAGTCGGCTTCGAACGTCGTGGCATGGTCAAGGCCGGCCTCTTCCATGAAGCCCGGTCCGGCCGGGGGCCCCGCCTGATCGGTCCGGTATTTGAGAAACAGGGCCTCGAAGCCACCCGGATGAAAGCCGACCAACAGCTCCACGGGTTTGTCCGAGACATTCGCATAGCCGTGACGCACCCCGGGTGGCACTCGGACGAAATCACCGGGCCCCAGCGTGGAGACTACCTCACCCAGCAGGAATTCAAGCTGACCTGAGCGCACATAGAAGGTCTCTTCCAGGGCGCCGTGCCGATGGGCCCCGAAGGACAGGGCCGCGCTGCAACCCGGCGCCACCGTCCATTCCATCAGCGCGTATCGACCACCGGTATCGGAACCGGAAACGATCACCCGGCCACGATCCGCTCCGTCCTCGAAGGCAAGGCCGCCATCGGCGGTGACGGTCAGTCCGATCTCCATCCCGGCTCCCTAACATCTCCGGCAGACCATCGACAGCGCTCTGGCGCGTTACAATGTAACAGACTATAGAGCCGGGGTGAACCTCGCCCTCCTCACCTCCATTGCCCTGGCCGGCTTCGTCGTGGCCTTTCTTCACGCCGCCCTGCCGACCCACTGGCTTCCCTTCGTCCTTGTCGGGCGAGAACGCAGCTGGAGCCTGGGAAAGACCATGGGCGTGGCCGCCACGGCCGGCATTGGCCATGTGCTGTTCACAATCCTGCTGGGCCTCGGAGTCGTGGCCGCCGGCAGCCTGGTGGAGCCCCGTTTCGGGGAGGCCTTTCACTGGCTTGTGGGCGGCCTGATGATCGCTCTGGGCGCCTATTATCTGCTGCGGCATTTTCGCCGGCAGGGCGCGAAACAGGATGCTGCCAAGGCAACCCCATATGGTTCGGACCGGGCGGCGATGGCCGGACTGTTCGTGCTTCTGGCCCTGTCGCCCTGCGAGGCCTTCCTTCCCTTCTACCTGCAGGGCATGGGGCATGGCTGGGGCGGATTTGTCGTTCTGAGCCTGGTTCTGGCGGCGGCCACGGGCGCCGGGATGTTGATCTTTACAGGGCTCAGCCTGATCAGCGCCCGACGGCTCAGGCTGGAAGCCCTGGAGCGCTACGAATCGGCGATCCTGGGATGGGTGCTCATTGCGATCGGCCTTGCCGTGGTTCTCTTCGAGACCTGAAGGTTTCGCTTTTTGGCCTGGCCCCTTAAGTAGGCCCCATGACCACGAAAACTCCCGTCACCGTCCTGACCGGCTATCTCGGCGCCGGCAAGACCACCCTGCTCAACCGCATCCTCTCCGAGGAGCATGGCAAGCGCTATGCAGTGATCGTCAACGAGTTCGGCGAGATCGGCATCGACAACGACCTGGTGGTCGGGGCCGATGAAGAGGTCTTCGAGATGAACAACGGCTGCGTCTGCTGCACGGTGCGCGGCGACCTGATCCGGGTGCTCTCCGGCCTGATGAAGCGCCAGTCTGCAAAAGGAGCGCTCGGCTTCGACGCCATCATCATCGAGACCACCGGTCTTGCCGACCCCGGCCCGGTCGCCCAGACCTTCTTCGTTGACGACGATGTCAGGGCCAGGACCCGACTGGATTCGGTGACCACCGTGGTCGACGCCAAGCACCTGCCCTTGCGACTTGTCGATTCGAAGGAAGCGGTCGAGCAGATCGCCTTTGCCGACCAGATCGTGCTGAACAAGACCGACCTGGTCGATGAGGCCGAACTGAAGCGGGTTGAGGCCTCGATCCGCCGGATCAACCCGCTGGCGCCCATCCACCGGGCGCAACGGTCCAACGTTGCCCTGGACCTGATCCTCGGCCGCGGCGGCTTCGACCTGGAGCGAATCACCGCCCTGGAGCCGGAGTTCCTGAACCCCGCCCATGGCGAAGAGGGTCACGTGCATGACGAACATTGCGAGCATGACCACGACCATGGTCATGATCATCATCACGGGCACGCTGATGACCATGGGCATGACCACGGGCACGACCATGTGGCCGACGCCGGCATCCGGGGCGTTTCCCTGACCGCACACAAGCCTCTGGACGGCATTCGGGTGACCAACTGGCTCAATGCCCTGCTGCAGGAGCAAGGACCGGACATCCTGCGGGCCAAGGGCATTCTGGACATCAAGGGCGATCCGCGCCGGCTCGTCTTCCAGGCCGTCCACATGATCCTGGAAGGCGACTATCAGCGCGACTGGACCGATGCCGACAACCGCTACAGCCGGATGGTCTTCATCGGTCGGAACCTGGACGAGGCGGCCCTCAAGGCAGGGTTCGACGCCTGCATCGCCTGAGAGCCGCTGACCAATCCCCAGGCGACGGCATCCAGAAACAAAAAAGGGCCGGTGTTTCCACCGGCCCTTTTCATGTCTGTCGGGCGAAGGACGCCTATTCGATCTCGACGTTGATCAGGCCGACCTTGAAATAGCCATTGGCCTGCAGGACGTTGAGCACGTTCATGAACTGCTCGTACATGACGTCGGCGTCGGCCAGGATGAACACGCGCTCTTCCTGGAACTGGCCGTTGATGCCCTTCTTGGTCATCTCGGCCGGGACGTCCACCGGGATGTTCTCCAGGCTGGTGCGGGTCTCTGCAATGAACAGGGCGCCGGACTTCTGGATGAAGATGATCGTCGGCTCCTTGGGCTTGGGATCATCAGCCTTCGGCGGAATCGCCGGGGGCAGATCCACCGCGATCGACACCGTCGCCAGAGGCGCGGCCACCATGAAGATGATCAACAGCACAAGCATGACGTCCACGAAGGGCGTCACATTGATCTCGGAATTCTGGCCGAGGTCGTACTTCTTGCCGCCGCCACCGCCGAGCTTCGCACCCATTCGCACACTCCTTCTCGCGGACCGCATCATAGGCCCGTTTGTTCTTGACGCCACCCATTGCGCGGATGAGACGGCTTGTAAAGCCCGTCTCTCGCGCCGGGAGAATCCTCCGACAGCTCTGGCGAAACCGTAAACTTCTGGTCTAAGCGAAGCCATGAATTTCGACTTCGACGCCTATGTCACCGCCGCCCTGTTCGATTCTGCAGGCGTACCGATGTTCGCCCTGGGCGATGGGTCCGTGCGAATCCTGTCTGGACAGGACCTGCAGACGGTCGAGGCCCATGACGGGGCCGTGCTCTGCGCCTGTCTGCATCCGGGGGGCTCAGGACTGCTGACGGGCGGCGATGATGGCCGGTTGGTCTGGACCCGGCTGGAGGCCGGCCAGGCCGTCAGCACGGAACTGGCAGGCATCAAGGGACGCTGGATCGACGCCGTCGCCGCCAGCGCCGAATCTGGCCTCTATGCCTTTGCTGCCGGGCGCGACCTGCATGTCCGCGACGCCTCCGATCCGGCCTTTTCGAGGCTGTTCAGCCATGAAAAATCGGTCTCCGACATCGCCTTTGACCCCAAGGGCCGGCGAATCGCCACGGCGACCTATGGCGGCGCCGCCCTCTGGTATGCGCGGATCGAGCGCCAGGCCCCGCAGATGCTCAAATGGGCAGGCAGTCACATGCTCGTGCAATGGAGCCCCGATGGCCGGTTCCTGCTCAGCTCCATGCAGGAGAACAGCCTGCACGGCTGGCGACTGTCCGATTCCAAGGACATGCGGATGGGCGGCTATCCGGCCAAGGTCAAAAGCCTGGCCTTTCTGTCCGGCGGCCTGATGCTGGCCACCAGCGGGGCCGGCGGGGCCGTGATCTGGCCCTTCCAGGGCTCCAACGGCCCCATGGGCAAGGAAGCCGCCGAAATCGCCTTTGAAGAATCCGCCCTGGTGACCCGTGTCG
>CAMAVA010000175.1 GCA_945861515.1 Brevundimonas vancanneytii
TGGAAACAACGTGACACCACCAGCCTGAAAGACCGTCCAGTACCAGCGGATCGCCCAGCTATCGATTTCACCGCGCATCTGCTTTTCGAGCATTCGGGCATAGGGATAATGGCCGTCTATGTCGAAGCGTCGGCGCAGCTTTCGATCTGAGGCGAGGGCCTCCCATCCTGCAGCGCTCTGGTCAAAGCGGCTCCAGGCCCGCTTCCAGGTGGCCCAGCCCCAGGAGGTGGTCAGGGGCAGAAAAACGCCGGTCTGCAGCCTGCGCAGGGCTCGACTGTCAAACATGTGACCAGAGACCTGCATGACGCGATCGACACCAGCGTAACGCTCCAGCGCCGCATTGAACCAGGAAAGGGTCAATGGCGACAGGATCAGGTCATCTTCCAGGACAATGACCCGGCCATACTGGTTCGTCAGTTGGGTCACGCCCTCAGAGATCGAGCGGGCGAGGCCCTTGTTGATCGGGCTTTCGATCAATTGCATGTTTGATCGAAGTCGTTCTCGAACCCGATCACGGACGTCGTCAACATCATCTGCCACCCTGGCGGAGCGCGGTCCGTCGGAAAACAGAAAGACCGGGCTTTGTCCGAACTCCGGGCAGGCCTCGAGGCTGTCCAGGACGGGGTCGAGCAGGTCTCTGCGGCGGTAGAGGAACAGGGCAATCGGAGCGAAGGCTGATGGGGCGTTGGGGTCAGTCTGGGTCGCGCCGCTCGCCCCGAAGTTCATTGGTCTCCGGCCCCGCCTTCGGCAGGGCCAGGATCACGGTAGCCCTCAGGCCCGCCCAACGCTGCTGTAGTCCAGGCCATGCGCCTTCATATCCTCGGGGCGATAGATGTTTCGCAGATCGACAACAATTGGGGATAGCATCAAGCTCTTCATCCGCTCAAGGTCGAGAGCGCGGAATTGATCCCATTCGGTGATGATGACTACGGCATGGGCGCCTTCGATGGCTTCGTAGGGCCCGTCCTTGAAGTTGACGCCACTCAGCATCTGCCTTGCTTCATGTCCTTCGGGATCAAAGGCCTGAATCGACGCGCCCATTTTCTGAAGCGCTGGAACGATGTCCAGGCTGGGGGAGTCACGCATGTCGTCGGTATTGGGCTTGAACGTGAGGCCGAGGATTCCGATCGTCTTGCCGGTCAGATCGTCTGTCCCGAGGGCCTTGGCGACCTTGGCCGCCATGGCTTTCTTGCGCTTGTCGTTGACCCGAACCGTGGCTTCAACCAGTTCAATCGGCGCGCCAGCGCTGGCGGCGGTGCGGACCAGCGCCAGGGTGTCCTTGGGAAAGCAGCTTCCCCCGTAACCCGGCCCGGCATGGAGAAATTTCGACCCGATACGGTTGTCCAGACCAATGCCCTTGGCCACCTGCTGAACGTCTGCGCCGACAGCTTCACAGAGGTCGGCGATCTCGTTGATGAAGGTGATCTTCATGGCGAGGAAGGCGTTGGCCGCATACTTGATCAGTTCGCTGGTCCGTCGTCCGGTGAAGACGATCGGGGTCTCATTCAGATTCAGCGGACGATAGAGTTCACGCATCACGTCCCGGGCGCGCTCGTCTTCCGTTCCCACAACCACGCGATCCGGGCGCTTGAAGTCATTGATCGCCGCGCCTTCCCGAAGGAATTCCGGGTTGGACACAACAGCAAACTCTGCAGCAGGACGCTTTGCCCGGATGATCCGTTCAATTTCGTCGCCTGTGCCGACGGGAACGGTGGACTTGGTCACGACAACCGTGAAGCCGTCCATCAGGGTCGCAATTTCTTCAGCCGCCGCGTAGACGTATGAGAGGTCTGCATGCCCATCTCCACGACGGGACGGCGTGCCGACGGCAATAAACACGGCATCTGCGCTGCGAACGGCCTCGGCCGCTTCAACGGCGAAGGTCAGCCGCCCTTCGCGAACATTCTGACCCACAAGGCCGTCCAGCCCCGGCTCATAGATCGGCATCTCACCGTTCCACAGCCGCTCGATCTTGCCGGCGTCCTTGTCGATGCAGCAGACCGTGTGGCCGAAGTCGGCAAAGCAGGCCCCGGAAACAAGCCCCACATAACCGGTGCCGATCATCGCTACGCGCATCTGAAACCCCTTGCTGAATTGCCAACAGCCACTAACGGGAGCGCCATCGAAACACCAGACCCGGAGAGCATCGTTTCAGGCAGTTTTATCAATCGGTTCGCGATCGGTCTCAGGGCGCTGCCGCTCGGTCACCTGCGATGTTCAGGATTTCGGCAGTCCCGTTCTCAGCCAACAGCGTTGAGGAAGCGCTTCAGCCAGGGATCCAACCCGTCCGGATGGCTTGATCCTGCCGCTCGGCCTGGAGAAACCGTATCTGACCGGCGGACAATTCCACGGCCGTCAGAATGCCCTTCTCATAAGCCCAGGTATCAACCCCAATTCTTCGTCGATCGAAAAAGGGGCGTTCCACAGGGGTGTGACCGTGGACGACAATTCTGTCCAGAAGGCGCGGATCAGACAGGAACGGCTCGCGGATCCATCGCAGGTCTCTGATCTTCTGGCGGTCAAGGGGGCGGGAGGGATCAACGCCGGCATGGACAAACAGAAATCCGCCCAGTTCGATCCTGTCCTCGAGACTCCGGAGGAACCGAAGATGGCCCTGCGGCACGACGCTTTGAAAATCGTTCCAAGTCTCGCGCCAAGCTGCGGCATCAGCATGTCTGTCCGGCGCCTTGATGCCGTAGGATGACAGGGTTTCTCGTCCACCGTAGTCTGGCCAGGCCATTCCTGCCTGGAAGTCAGCCAGAAATCCCAGCATGGCCTCTTCATGGTTGCCACAGAGAAACCGCGCATGCACGCCCTGCCGGCCAAGTTCGCTTAGGCAGTCAATGACCTTTCGAGAATCTGGCCCCCTATCGACATAGTCACCGAGAAAAATCAGAAGCGGTCGATGTGTATCCTTCCACGTCTCTTCCAGCACGGCTTCAAGCAAAGCTACCAGCAGATCGTGGCAGCCATGAATATCGCCGATGGCATAGACCCGGCGATCGTCCAGCGCCCAGAATCCTTGTCGCTTTGGACGAACAAGCCAATTCCAACCAGGCTTCAGCAACATTTTTCTGAAATCATCATGCTCTGAAAACCATGGTCGCGGGTGACCCACATTGAGGGTATTAACCACTAACGGTCCTCCCCCGCAATCAACAATTGTCCGCGAGCCTTGAGCTGGACGTTCACGGGGCAACGCAATGGACTTCGCGCCAGACGCTTCAGCCATCGTCGCCGCTTTGAGCGCCTATGCATAAAATGGGGATAATTCCGTCCGCTTCGATTGAAGTTCGCGCGACGTTGCGGCAGGGCTTTCTCCAGGTTGGTTCGGAGCCTGACTGATGCGCATTCCCAATCTGATCGTGATGATGGCGACTTGCTCAGCGCTGTGGGGTTGCGGGGCGGGACCTCCTCCGCAGCAAGCGGCAAGTGTCAATGTCGACGTCACGGCGCCAGTCCGGAGGCCTGGTCTGTGGCGCCAGGCAATGTTGGTGGAAGGAGGTCAAGGCCTGAGCGTGTTGAGCCTTTGCCTTGATGCTTCAGCCGACCGCCAGTTGTCCTGGTGGGGCGCCTCCCATGGGCTCAGGCAGGGTTGCAGTCAGAACAGCGTCGAACAGCGGCCCAACGGCGCATGGCGGTTCAAATCTGTCTGCGAAGGTCCGGGCGGTGCGAGAACCGAGACATCCGGCGAGGCAGTTGGAAATTTCAACGAAAAATATCAACTCCGGGCCGAAACAACGACTCAAAACTCTACGATCGTCGAACTGATCGGCACCCGAACCATTTCCATTGATGCGGAATGGCAAGGTCCCTGCCCAGGCGGCATGCGGCCCGGAGACGCCCGTCTGGATAGTGGCATGACGGTCAATCTTCTTGAACTGGCGGCTTCAGCGGCATCTCAGTTCTGAACGGTCGACGTCGTGGCTGCCTCCCAGCGGCGACGGGACGCAGGCGTCGCCGCCGTCATTTGATCACCAGGCTCGTAGAAGTTCCGCTATACCCGTTTTCGGGATAAACGATGCGGATGCCGAGGCTTGGATTCGGCGGGAGGAAAGCGACTTGGAGTTGAGATCTGACCGAGCCCTTGGCGAACACCGTCCAGCCGGGCGGCCAAGAGCCACCCTGGTGCGAATCCGTCCGACAGCTTGGCTGTGGATAGGTCTGTTCGTTCTCGCACTGGGGTTATGGAGCCTGGTCTTGCTTGCCGCTTCCCTTGCGTTGGGGCGCTGAACTGAAATTGGGGGCATCTCTCGCAGCTAATCCACCAGGGTCAAATGCGCCAAGGCAGAAAAACTGTCCAAGCCAAGCGCTTGGAGGCGTTTCGGTATGATCCTCCAAACCTGGTATTGAGTGTTTCAGGGCGTGACAGAGGGAGAAGTCGAAGACGGCAGTCGCCTTCGCTCGGGCGAGATCACGACCCCGCTCGATCTCTTGCCCGCTATTTCTGCTGCCGTTTTGCGCATGGCCACGATCCGCTCAAGAGAGCCTGGATGTGACCGGTGCTGACTTCGGATGGCCGGAAAGTCCGCGCCAAACTGTCGTCACAAGGGTTCAGCCGCACCAATGTCGTAGTCGGCCCCGGGCAACCAGATAAAGACCAAGATAGTCCGTCTCCGCTTCCAGATTCCGCAAGCCTTGCCTGGCGGAACCCAGATTTCCCAGCAGAGCGCCGCCGGGTCCCGACAATTCAATCCGGTCCTGATGTCCCAGGAAGACATGGGCCAATTCGTGCGCCACAAAGATCGCCAGCTCATCGTCGGTTCCCGCATAGCGAACCATCGCGGTGGTTATGAATACGCGCTGTTTGTCAGCCGACGCATTGACTTGAGATGATACTTCAAGCCGGACGTCGCTGACACATTGGCTCTTAGTCGAAAGATTCGAGACAAGGTCTTCTCGGCCGCGCTTTACGGAAAAGGTTGCGGGCCCTGCAGCCAGTTCTCGATCAAGGAGCCGTCGGGCCTGTTCAATAGCGGCATAGCTGGCGGAACTTGGCTGAGGGCCGGGCGAACCTATTCCTTCAGCCTGTTCTTTCCGAACTCAGCAAGATTGTTTGATGGCCAAATACCATCAAGACAAGATAAAACCGACTCTTGTCCTATCGCTGCGGCGATGCCATGTCGGGTCCTGTCTGCTGACCAATCGGGGAAGCCGCCCCTGTCGAGGACATCAGTCGGATCAGTCTGCGGGCAAGGTTCGTCTTTGGTCGGCAGCTCGGCGACGATGGCCGGCTGACTCTCCAACCGGCTTGCGGCGACGTTCCAGTTGACGGTCACGCTGGCGTTCGGTTCGAGCAGCGAACGCGTCGGAGATAAGCATGCCGCTAAGGAACCAGGGCTCAACGCAGTACCGGCTGAAGAGCCGTGATGGGTCATTGACCAATCGGAAGGCCCATTCCATCCCCATTCGGCCCATCCAGCGCGGAGCGGCCTTCTGAACTCCTGCCTCATAGTCAAAGGCAGCCCCAACCGGCAAAACGACGCAGTTCGGCAGTTGCTCGTAATTCTGTTGGATCCAGAGTTCCTGTCGCGGCATGCCCATCCCGACGAACAGTACATCGGGGCGGAAGGCCGCTATCTGCTCGACTACAGAGGCATTTTGCTCCCGCTCCTGGGTCATGTCGAAATAGCCATCGCGTCCGTCCAGGATCAAGGACGGCCAATGCCCTTGAAGCGTCTGCTTGGCGATCTCCGAAACACCGGGCGCGCCGCCCAGATAAAAGACCCGCCACTGGTTTTTCGCTGCCAGCGTCCAGAATTGCTCTCGCCAGTCCAGATAGGTGCAGCGGTGAAACCGGCGGCTGCGCCGTCCTGTGCCATTTGCCCACAGCAACAAGGGCAGGGAATCCACCTCAACCAGATCCGCGAGACCATAGTATCGGGCGAAATCGGCGTTTCGCCGAAGCAGATAAAGGCTATGGGCATTGTGGTTGGCGATGAGGGTCCTGCGACCCGAAGCAATGCTGCCAGTGATGAAATGCATCACTTCTTCCGGGCGCACCATGTCCATCAGCTGTCCGAGCAGCACGACCCGCTCCTCCGGCCTGCGGGCCAGACGATAAGGACGCGCCACGTCTGAAGCGGGCGCCGTTGCTGTCATGACGGTGCTGGGCATGGCGGGGCTCGCAGGATGAATTGTGCCCGATCTTGCGCTGGGCAGGCTTAATTTGAGCTTCATAAACTTGGTAAAGTCCGCCTTTAGTTCCGCAGGTCGCAACTGAGCCTGCAAGACAGTCGGCTCTTTGGAGCCGGCGCACCGCGCGTCGTCAGTCAAGATCATGATCAGGCGGATGTTCATATCCAGGGGCTGTTGCGTCGGTTGCCCAGTGCTTGGCTGGAGGCCGAAGATTGCCGGTTATTCGCGTCGCCGCGTGGCAAGCATCGTCACGAACCCGACCTGCAGCCCTCTCCAGGAGCATCCATGACAAGACAGTATCACCAGCCGGAGCTGTTCCCCGTCAGCACCTTTGAGACAGTTTAGGGCTTCCGCGTAGTGGAGGGTTTGGGTCTCATCGCAGTGACGTAGGAACGAAGATGAGACCCAAATCCTTGACCTCGAAGACGACGCCTGGCGAGCAGGTGGCGAAGGACATCC
>CAMAVA010000176.1 GCA_945861515.1 Brevundimonas vancanneytii
CTGATCCAGGCGGCGGCCAAGGACCCGGCCATCGCCCTTGGCCTGGGCGAAGAGGTGGTGGGCGGCTTCGATGAAACCATGATCGACAGCATCATCGGCAGCGCCAACCGGCCCGACACCAGCGCCGCCGTCCTGCTGATCAAGACGGCCGTGACCCCTGCCGACACCCTGGATTCCGCCACCGGCCGGATCGAGGCCTTCATCAAGAAGACCGCCAAGGCCGGCCGGACCGAGATCCTCACCCAGGGGGACTGGAACCTGACCCTGGTCCGACCGGAACAGTATCGCAGCGAGATCATCAGCCTGATCGCCAGGGACGCCCTCACATCGGCCGGCGCCTTTGGCCAGAACTACGGGGTCAATGTCGAGGGACTGAACCTGCCGGTCACCTGGTACCAGGCCGGCCCGCTCGATCTGGCCCTCTACATCCCCTACAGGCTGCAGATCGCGCCCAGGCCCTGAGTCCGGGCCTGTCGGCAGAGGCTACCGACCAAACACCTTGCTGAAGAACATGGTCTCGGCTTCGCGCTGGGCGTCGATATTCTGCTTCTTGCGGAAGCCGTGGCCCTCGTCGCCGGCCAGCATGTACCAGACCTCGCCGCCCTGGCCCCGCACGGCCGAGACGATCTGCTCGGCCTCGGTCCAGGGCACCCGCGGGTCATTGCGGCCCTGGATCACGAACAGCGGCTTCTTCATGCGGTCGGTCAGGTTGAGGGGCGAGATCTGGTCGAAGATCTTCTTCATCGCCGGGTCCCGCTCATCGCCATACTCGGCCCGCCGCAGGTCCCGGCGATAGCCTTCAGTGTTGGTCAGGAAGGTGGTGAAGTTGGAGATGCCGACGATGTCGACAGCGCCCGCCAGCCGGTCGCTATAGGCGGCCAGGGAGGCCAGCACCATGAACCCGCCATAGCTGCCGCCGTAGACAACCACCCGGTCCTTGTCGAGGTCGGGCTGGGTGGCGATCCAGTCCAGCAGTGCGCCGATGTCCTTGACGCTGTCCTGGCGCTTGGGCCCGTTGTCCAGCTTGATATAGGTCTTGCCATAGCCGTCCGAGCCCCGGACGTTGGGGGCGATGGTCACGGCGCCCAGCTCGGCCGCCCAGTATTGCCGGCGGCTGTTGAAGCCCGGCCGGTCCTGGCCTTCCGGTCCGCCATGGATATCGATGATCACCGGCGCCCGGCCGTTGATCCTGGCCGGCCGGTAGACCCAGGCCGGCACCGTCAGGCCGTCGAAGGACTTGAAGTTGGCCAGGGTCGGTTCCGACAGGGCGGTCAGGTCCAGCCCCCCGGCCTCGCTATAGGTCCAGCGGACCAGTTCGCCGCTTTCCGGCCTGAAGACCCAGACATCGGCCGGCGAGGTGGCGGCGTTCAGGCCAATGGCCAGGCTCTTGCCATCCGGCGAGAACTTCAGGGCGCCGAGGACCCCGACCGGCAGTTGCGGCTGGGGCAGGGCCCGGCGGGTCTTCAGGTCCTGGACCACGACCCGGGAGCGGCCGCCCTCATTGACCGAATAGGCCAGGATCCGGCCATCGGGCGACAGGTCGAAGGTCTCGATATCCCAGGTGAGGTCCGCCGGGCTGACCGGCGTCATCCTGCCACTGGCCAGGTCCATCTGGACCAGCCGCTTGAAGTCGGACCCCTGGTCGGTAGTCAGCAGGAGGGACAGGCCGTCCGGCGTGAACTGGCCGCCGTCATAGGCGATCTCGGTCTTGGACGGATTGATTTCCTTGGCTTTTCCTGTGGCAAGGTCCAGCAGATAGAGCTTGCTCGAGGTGGCCGACAGGTAGCGGCCCAGCAGCAGGGTCTTGCCGTCCGGCGACCAGGCCACCGGCGCCGTCGCGCCTGTCCCCTCGAACACCGTCCGGCGGCTGGCGGGATCGCCCACCGTCATGGTCACGATGTCGTAGTCGGGATCGCCCTTGCCCACCCGGGCCCAGGCCATGGTCCTGCCGTCCTTCGAAAACAGCAGCGACTGGTTGCGGGTGCCCGGCTCTGTGAAGACCGTCTCGCCGCCGGTCAGGCCGGACAGATAGCCCTGGAAATACTCGTCGCCGCCGGTGTCCTTGGTAAAGACGAAGCGGTCGGCCGAGCCGGGAACCCCCTCGGCGCCGGCCACGGGTTCGTCAAAGAAGGTCAGCTGGGTGCGATCCGCGCCGGGGCCGGCCACCCGGTGAAGCTGGGCCGTCTGGCCAAACCGCGTCGAGATCAGCATGGAGCCGTCTTCCAGCCAGGTCTGGAAACTGGCGGACCGGGCATTCTGGTAGCGCCGAAGGGCCTCGCGGACGGCCGCCGGCGCCTGGGGCACATTCTCCAGGGTCAGGTTTCCAACTTCCCGGCGGTCGACCGGGGCGACCGGAGCGGCCGTTGCGGCGGCCGGGCTGATCAGCGGGCCGACCAGGGCGGCGATCGCACCGGAAACCAGAAAGCTGCGACGGATCATGGCGGATGCATCCATGGAAAGTGACCTTCAGACGGGATCGTATTCGCTGACGAAATGGCCAGCCGCCACTTCTTTCAACTGTGGACGGTAGATCGGCTCGCCCGGATGGCCAGGCCGACGGGATGGCAGAAACCGCAGGGCGGCCAGGGGATCCATCGGGGATGGCGGCTCGCCGGTGAGCCGGACCCGCTTGCGGCTGCGTTCCACAGCCGGGTCGGGGATCGGGGCGGCGGACAGCAGGGCCTTGGTATAGGGATGGTTCGGGTTGGCGTAGAGATCGTCGCGATCAGCCAGTTCCATCACCCGGCCCATATACATGACCATCACCCGGTGGCTGATTTCCCGCACCACGGCCAGGTCGTGGCTGATGAACATCATGGCCATGCCCATCTCTGCCTGAAGGGAGATCAGCAGGTCGATGATCTGGGCCCGGATGGAGACGTCCAGGGCGCTGACCGCTTCGTCGCAGATCACCAGTTTCGGGGACAGGATCATGGCCCGTGCGATGCCGACCCGCTGGTTCTGGCCGCCGGACAGTTCGTGCGGGTAGCGGTTGATCAGGTCCGGCGCCAGGCCCGCCCGCTCCATCATGGCGGCCGTTTCCAGGTCCCGGCCCCGGCGGTCGAGGTCGGGCCGAAACACCCGCAGGGGCTCGGCGATGGAATCGCCGATGGTCGAGCGGGGATCGAGACTGGCCAGGGGGTCCTGGAAGACGATCTGCAGGTCGCGACGCTGCTTGCGCATGGCCGCCTCGTCGGCCTGGCTGATGTCGCGGCCCAGCACCGTGATGGCGCCGCCGGTCTCGCCGCCGCCGCTCGGCAGAAGGCGTAGGACCGCGCGGCTCAGGGTCGACTTGCCACAGCCGCTTTCGCCCACCACGCCGAGGGTCTCGCCCTGGCGAATGCGGAAATCGACGCCGTCCACGGCGCGCAGCAGGGTCTTGCGGCCGAGAAACCCCTGGTGGACCGGAAACGCGACACGGATGTCATCGCCGCTGACCACCACCGGCGCGTCGGCCGCCACCGGCGCCGTGACCGGCCGGCCGCCCCGGTCGCTTCGATCCAGACGCGGAATGGCCTCCAGCAGGGCGCGGGTATAGGCCTCGGCCGGACGGGCGAAGATGTCGGCGGCCGGGCCGGATTCCACATAGGCCCCGTCCTTCATGACGCAGACCCGGTCGGCCAGTCGGGCGATGACGCCCATGTCGTGGGTGATCAGCACCAGGGCGGTGCCGGTTTCCCGCTGCAGGTCGGCCATCAGGTCGAGAATCTCGGCCTGGACAGTCACATCCAGGGCCGTGGTCGGCTCGTCGGCGATCAGCAGCCTGGGACCGCAGGCCATGGCGGCGGCGATCATCACCCGCTGGCGCATGCCGCCGGACAGTTCATGCGGATACTGGTCCAGCCGCCGGCCGGCCTCGGAGATTCTCACCCGGTCCAGCCAGTCCCGGGCCCGCTTGCGGGCCTCGGCCGACCCCATGCCCAGATGCCGGCGCAGGGGCTCGGCGATCTGCTCGCCGATCCGGACGTGGGGGGTCAGGGCGATCAGGGGGTCCTGGAAGATCATGGTCATCTTCGACCCGCGAATGGCGTTCAGCAGGTTGGGCCTGAGCCCCAGAAGCTCCTGGCCCTCGAAGATCGCCGAGCCCCTCGCCCGGCCATTGCCGGCCAGCAGGCCCATGATGGTCATGAAGGTCTGGCTCTTGCCCGACCCGCTTTCGCCGACCACGCCCAGGCATTCCCCGGCCGCGACATCGAGGGAGACGCCCTTCACCGCCTGGACCACGCCATCGGGCGTGTCGAAAGCCACCTGCAGATTGCGCACGGACAATACGGTTTGGGCAGGGGACACGGCGGGGACACTCCGGAAAACGGGCATACGATAGCGGTCCCTTGCGCCGGCGCAATCGGACGTCCTGCATTGAGGGCGATTGACGCATTTTTGGCCAGACCGGCGCCCAGCGCCGACAGTCCCCGGTCGGAAACGGCGATGCGCGCCGCCTTGCGGGCGCCGGTCCGCCACTGATAAGCGTGACACCCTCAATCACCCGCGCCACAGGGCGGTCATGGCCCAGATTCCCCGGATTCCGTTGCCGCTTCAGGACCTGCCCTTCCGGTCTCCCTATCGCCATGGCTTTGTCCGGGTGGCCGGCGCCGTCCCTCTGACCACGGTCGCCGATCCGCAGGCCAACGCCGCCCAGACCCTGGCCCTGGTGCAGCGCGGCCAGGAAGAGGGGGTGGCCCTGATCGTCTTCCCGGAACTGGGCCTGTCCTCCTACGCCATCGACGACCTGTTCCACCAGGAGGCCCTGCTCGATGCCGTTGAAGAGGCGATCCGGGCGCTGGTCCTGGCCAGCGCCGGCCTGGTTCCCGCGTTTGTAGTCGGGGCGCCCCTGCGGGGTCAGGGCCGGCTCTACAATACCGCCGTGGTCATCCAGGGCGGCCGGGTGCTGGGGGTTGTCCCCAAATCCTACCTGCCCAACTACCGCGAATACTACGAAAAGCGCTGGTTTGCCCCGGGCCTGAATGTCGTCGGCCAGAGCCTGGATCTGGCTGGTCAGACGGTTCCCTTCGGCGTCGACCTGCTGTTCGAGGCCCGGCTGGCCGGACAGCCAGGCATGACCTTCGCCGTGGAGATCTGCGAGGACCTCTGGACGCCGGACCCGCCCTCGACCGCCGCCGCCCTGGCCGGGGCCGAGGTCCTCTTGAACCTGTCGGCCAGCAATATCGTCATCGGCAAGGCCCGCGAGCGAAGGCTGCTCTGCGCCTCCCAGTCCCTGCGCTGCCAGGCGGCCTATGTCTATTCCGCCGCCGGCCCCGGCGAATCGACCACCGACAATGCCTGGGACGGCCAGGCCTCGATCTTCGAGCTGGGCGCGGCCCTGGCCGAAAGCGAGCGGTTCCCGACCGACCCGACCCTGGCCCTTGCGGATATCGACATCCTGCGCCTGCGCCAGGAGCGGCGCCGGACCGTGACCTTCGGCGATGCGGCCTCGCAGCCCTCATCGCGGGCCTGGCGCACCCAGAGTTTCGATCTGACCCCGCCGAAGACGGAACTGGCCCTGGCCCGGCCCCTTGAGCGCTTTCCCTTCGTACCCAGCGATCCGGCCCGGCTGGCGGAGGAATGCCACGAGGCCTACAACATCCAGGTCCAGGGCCTGGCCCAGCGCCTGAAATCCACCGGCCTCGAACATCTGGTGATCGGCGTCTCCGGCGGCCTGGATTCCACCCAGGCCCTGCTGGTCGCCGCCAAGGTGATGGACAGTCTGGGCCTGCCGCGCAACCGGGTTCTGGCCTGGACCCTGCCGGGCTTTGCCACCTCCGAGGGCACCCTGCGCAACGCCTGGCGCCTGATGCGCAGCCTGGGGGTCACCGGCGCCGAACTGGATATCCGCCCGGCCGCCCGCCAGATGCTGGCCGACCTGGACCATCCCTTCGCCCGGGGCGAGCCGGTCCATGACGTGACCTTCGAGAACGTCCAGGCCGGACTGCGCACCGACTATCTGTTCCGCCTGGCCAATCATCACCGGGCGCTGGTGGTGGGCACCGGCGACCTTTCGGAACTGGCCCTGGGATGGTGCACCTACGGGGTTGGCGACCATATGAGCCACTACAATCCCAACAGTTCGGTGTCCAAGACCCTGATCCAGCACCTGATCCGGTTCGTGGCGGACTCGGGCGAGGTGGATGCCGACACCGGCCAGCTGCTCAAGGACGTGCTGGCCACGGAAATCTCGCCAGAACTGGTCCCGGCCGGGGCCGACGGCAAATCCCAGTCCACGGAATCCTTTGTCGGGCCCTACGCCCTGCAGGACTTCAATCTGCACTATTTTGCGCGCTACGGCTTTGCCCCCTCCCGCATCGCCTACCTGGCCCATGAGGCCTGGGGGGACGTCGCCCGCGGCGCCTGGCCGGCAGCCATCCCGGCGGAACAACGCCGGGCCTATGATCTGGCCGAGATCACGGCCTGGCTCCGGCTGTTCCTGAACCGGTTTTTCGCCAATCAGTTCAAGCGGTCCGCCGTTCCCAACGGGCCGAAGATCTCTTCCGGCGGCGCCCTCTCGCCGCGCGGCGACTGGCGTATGCCGTCCGACGCCCGGCCGGACGTCTGGCTTCGCGAACTGTCGAGAAACA
>CAMAVA010000177.1 GCA_945861515.1 Brevundimonas vancanneytii
TCATGATCCTGACCCGCCGTCACGCCCTTCTGGGCAGTCTCGCCGCCACTGCGCCCCTCGGCACGGCCCATGCGGCAGCCAGTCCGGTTATGCCCTCGCCAGTGCTGACCGAGGCCATGTCCGGAACCGCGACGCCCGGCATGGCCGCCGTGGTGATCCGGTCCGAAACAGCTGAACCTGAACAGGTGGTCGGCATCCGGCGTGTCGGTCGGCCGGACCTCGTCAAGCCCGGCGATCGCTGGCATCTGGGGTCCGACGGCAAGGCCATGACCGTCACGCTGATCGCCCGTCTGGTGGAGCGCGGCGTGCTGTCCTGGGATCAGCCGCTGTCAAAGCTCTTGCCGGACCTGGCCGCTGACATGAGAGCCGAGTACCGGGACGCGACCCTGCCAGACCTTCTGGCCCACCGCGCGGGTCTGCCGGAAAACCACGACGACATGGCGTTCTTCGCAACCTTCCACACCGATACGTCGCCGCTTCCGGTTCAGCGGTTGCGCTATATCAGGACAGCGCTCGCAGATGCGCCGATCGGACCAGCGCGCGCCGCGCCGTCCTATTCCAACACCGGTCTGCTGATCGCAGCGGCCGCTGCCGAAAGAGCCACGGGCCGGCCCTTTGAGGCCCTCATGGCCAGCGAGGTCTTCCGGCCGCTGGGGATGACCGGGTTCAGCTTCACCCAGACTCCTGGCCTTGATGAGCCCTGTGGCCATATCGAGGGTCGTCCTGCGGACCGTCCCACGGACTCCAACCCGTCGATGTTCGCACCAGCCGGCGCCATGCGCTTCACCCTGGCGGACTGGTCCCGGTTCTGTATCGAGCATCTGAAGGGCGAAAAGGGGCGGGGCAGAATCCTGCGCGGGGAGACCTATCAGTTCCTCCATGCGCCCCAGGGCGGTGAGTCCTTTGCGCTTGGCTGGGGCGTCGCACCGAGTGTGGCGGGGCGAAAGGGACCGGCGCTTAACCACGCCGGATCGGACGGCAACTGGTACGCCCTGGTGGCGCTGTTTCCCGAGACTGGCAACGGGCTGCTGCTGGTCGCCAATGCGGGCGAGGCCATGGGTGGTGAAAAGGCGGCCTTTGGCGCCTTCAGATCGCTGGTGTCCTCGGTTGCCGAGCCGGTTTCACCCGCCTGAGGGCCGATGATCCAGGCTATCTGCGGCCATCGAGGACAGGGCGTCTGGTCAAACAGCGATCGGTCACCCACATTGGCGGCAGCGCCGGAACAGGCGCATCCCACAGCCGCCCGGAACCGAATGCATGACCGACGCCCCTGAATATGTCCCCCCCAAGGTCTGGACCTGGAACAAGGAAAGCGGCGGCCGGTTCGCCAATATCAACCGGCCCATCGCGGGCCCGACCCATGACAAGGACCTGCCGGTCGGGGTTCACCCGATGCAGCTCTATTCCCTGGCCACGCCCAACGGGGTGAAGGTCACGGTCATGCTGGAGGAACTGCTGGCCCTCGGCCATGGCGGCGCCGAGTATGACGCCTGGCTGATCAGGATCAACGAAGGCACCCAGTTCAGCAGCGGCTTTGTCGCGGCCAATCCCAATTCCAAGATTCCGGCCCTGGTGGACCGCAGCGGCCCCGAGCCGATCCGGGTGTTTGAATCCGGCGCCATCCTGATTCACCTGGCCGAAAAGTTCGGCGAATTCCTGCCCACCGAGCCGGCGGCCCGGGCGGAATGCCTGTCCTGGCTGATGTGGCAGATGGGCAGCGCCCCCTATCTGGGCGGCGGGTTTGGCCATTTCTATGCCTATGCCCCGACCAAGATGGAATACCCCATCGACCGGTTCGCCATGGAGGTGAAGCGCCAGATGGATGTGCTGGACCGCCGTCTGGCCGAGGCCGAGTATCTGGGCGGCGACCAGTACACCATCGCCGACATGGCGGTCTGGCCCTGGTACGGCGGACTGGCCAAGGGCCTGCTCTATGAGGCCGGCGAGTTCCTGTCTGTGCAGGACTACAAGAACGTCCAGCGCTGGACCGACGCGATCGCTGAGCGCCCGGCCGTGCAGCGGGGGCGGATGGTCAACCGCGGCTGGGGCGAGCCGTCCAGCCAGCTTCCCGAACGCCATGACGCCAGCGACTTCGAGCTGAAGACCATGGACAAGCTGCAGGCGGGATAGGGGCCGGGGACCGCTTTAAGAGGCTGACTGTCTCCGAACTGGAGACGGTCAGTGCTCAGGCTCTGGATCGACTCGCGCCGCCCTGCTGTTGGCATCTTCCCGATCGAAGCGGAAATCGCTGGGTATCCGGCCCCGGAATGCACGGAGTCGATCCATGAGCGCTTCGCGGCTTGGTCTTCGAGTGACGGTGAAGCTCAGAGGCGCGGATGAGCCAATTTCGACCTCGTCTCCTTCGACCAAGCCCAACGCGGTTGCCTCCGACAGTGAGAAGCGGAGGGCGAGGCCGTCATCGCACTTTTCCATCCGCGCCATTTGCGTTCCGCTCCAAATCCTGTCGCCCGTGCTAGCGTCGACGGATTGTACGACAATGGTGCACCGCCCGGAAGTATAGTCGAGCGTCTGCGAAAATGCTCTGCCTCTATCCGATCGCCAGCGGCCCATGGTCCAGCCGGGGCAGGACATGTCTGGCAAACAGGTCGGCCTCGGCGGCATGGGGGTATCCCGACAGGATGAAGGCCTCCATCCCTAGGGCGCGATAGGCGTTCAGCTTGGCCAGGACCTGGTCAGGGTCGCCGACAATGGCGGCGCCGCAGCCTGACCTCGCCCGGCCGATGCCGGTCCAGAGATTGTCCTCCACATAGCCGTCGTCGCTCGAAGTCGCGCGAAGCTCGGCCTGGCGCCGGACGCCCTGCGAGGCCGCGTCCAGGGACTGGTTGCGGATGGCGTCCCCCGCCCCGTCGTCGAGGCGCGACAGAAGTCGGCTGGCCGCTTCACGGGCGGCAGATTCCGTTTCACGGACGACCACATGAACCCGGTATCCGAACTTGAGGGTCCGGCCATGACGGGCCGCCCGGGCGGTCATGTCCCGGATGATCTCCTTTACAGCCGGCAGGGTGTCGGGCCACATGAGATAGACGTCGCACGCCCGGGCGGCGGCCTCCCGGGCATCGTCCGACAGGCCGCCGAAATACAGGGGAATCCGCCGGGCCGTGGTTTTCGCGATCCGCGGCGGTTCCAGCTGGAACCGATAGAATTCCCCCTCGAAGTCCAGGGCCTCGCCGCTCAGCAGGCGGTTCAGGATCTGCATGATCTCGACCGTGCGCTGGTATCGTGGACGGGAGTCCAGCCTCTCGCCGGGCATGTCGGAAGAAATGATGTTCACGGTCAGGCGACCGCCCATCATCTGGTCCAGGGTCGCCAGTTGCCGGGCCAGCTGGGGCGGCCACATCTCGCCGCACCGCACGGCCAGCAGCATTCGCATGCGACGCAGCATCGGCGCCAGGGCGGCCGCGAAGGCGGTGGAATCGATGCCAAGCCCATAGCCTGAGGGCAGCAACAGGTTGTCATAGCCCGCCGCTTCCGCGGTGAGGGCAATGTTGCGGCAATGCTCGAAGCTGGACTGCAGCCTGGGATCGGGCTGGCCCAGAAACTCGTAGTCGTCATCGCAGAGGGCGCTGAACCAGGAGACTTCGCAGGGGGTCATGGCAGGGGCGCTCCCCGGGCGGCGGTCAGGACCTCGTACCACTGGGCGCGACTGAACCGGACTTCCACAGCCCGGGTCGCCTCCCGGATCCGCGCCGGGGTCTGGGACCCGATGATGGGGATGGCGCCGCTGGGATGGGCCATGACCCAGGCCAGGGCGGCGGCTGCGAACGGAACCGCCTGTTCTTCCGCGATTCGGGCGAGGACCGCGGCCACCGCTCTGGACCGTGCGTCGTCCGGCATGGCCAGCCGTCCACCAGCCAGGGGCGACCAGGCCAGAACAGCCAGGTCGTTGGCGAGGGCCTGGTCCAGCACGCCGTCAGACAGGCCGTCGATGGCCAGGGCGGAAAACTCCGGCTGGACGGAGACCAGGGGCATCGGCAGGTGAGCCATCAGGGCAGCGGTCTGGGCGGGCGTATGGTTTGAGACGCCGAAGGCGCGCACCTTGCCCTGGGCCAGGAGGGTCTCGAACGCCCGGGCGATCTCGGCTGGGTGGGCCAGGTGATCGGGGCGGTGAATCTGCCACAGATCGATCTGCTCGACCTTCAGCCGGCGCAGGGAGGCTTCGACGGCCGAGAGGATGTAGTCGCCGCTGCTGTTATAGGGGACGCCCATCTCGATGCCGCCCTTGGTGGCCAGGACGAACCGCTGCCTCAGCCCCGGAGCCTCGGCCAGGACCGATCCCAGCAGAGCCTCGGCAGCCCCGAAAGGTTCGCCATTGTCCGGGCCATAGATGTCGGCCGTATCCAGCAGGTCGATCCCGACCTCCAGGGCGGTCTCGACCAGGTCCCGGGCGGCCTTGATGTCGGTTCCGCGAAACCGCCACATGCCCCAGGCCAGGGCCGAGACGGTCAGGCCGCTCTTGCCGAGGCTTCGGCGGCCATGCGACAGGCCGGTAACGGTGGGTGCAGGGGTCATCTGCAGCCTCCAGGTTTTGAGGTTCGGATCGGGATCATGGAAAAACTGCGGTTTGCCATCGTCGGTGTTGGCATGATGGGGCGGGAGCATATCCGCAACCTGAAACTCCATCCCGAGGCCCAGATCGTGGCGCTTCAGGACCCTGTCGCCGACAGTCTGGAGCGCGGCGTGCGCCAGCTGGGATCGCCGGTCGCAACCTTTTCGACGATCGGGCCGTTGATCGCCGAAGCGCGGCCCGACGCGGTTCTGGTGGTTTCGCCGAACCACACCCACCGGGAGGTTCTGGAGCCGCTGTTCGAAGCCGGCCTGCACATCCTCTGTGAAAAGCCGCTCTGCACCACCCTGGAAGACGCGCGCTGGGCGGCAGACCGCGCGAAGGCCCATACCGGGGTCTTCTGGACCGGCATGGAATACCGCTTCATGCCGCCGGTGGGCAGGTTCATGGAGGCGGTCCAGGGCGGCGAGATCGGGCGGCTGGTCCAGCTGTCGATCCGGGAACACCGGTTTCCCTTCCTGGTCAAGGTCGGGGACTGGAACCGGTTTTCCCGCAACACCGGCGGCACCATGGTCGAGAAATGCTGCCATTTCTTCGACCTGATGCGGGCCATCGTCGGCAGCGAGCCGGTCCGGGTCTATTGTTCGGGCGCCATGGATGTGAACCATCTCGACGAGCGCTACGGGGGTGAGACCCCTGACATCATCGACAACAGCTTTACCGTCATCGACTTCGAAAATGGCGTCCGTGCCATGCTGGACCTGAACATGTTCGCCGAGGGCTCGGAAGAACAGGAGGCCCTGACGGCCGTGGGCGACACGGCGAAGCTGGAGGCCTTCATTCCCTCGGGCGATCTGGTCCATTCGCCCCGTGTTCCCCTCGGCCAGCCCAAACGGCCCGTTCGGACCCATGTCGCGGTCGATCCGGCCATCCTCGAGGCCGGCACACATCATGGCGCCACCTATTTCCAGATCGCCGCCTTCATCGACGCGGTCCGGGGACGTGGCCCGGTGCAGGTGACCGCCGATGACGGCCTGCGGGCCGTGGCCATGGGTGTCGCTGCCGAGACCAGCGCCCGAGAGCACCGGGTGGTCACCCTTGCCGAGCTGGGATTCTAGTCAGGGGTCAGACCGGCGCGGCGTCCTTGGCATAGCCAGCGTAGCTATCCTTCAGGGTGGCGTGGTTGAGCAGCATCTCGGCCTTCTGCCGCTGGCCGTCAGCGTCGAAGATCCGGGTGCGGACCCAGTAGGACTCCGTCCGGCGGCTTTCGGCCAGGGCGACGATCTCGCGGCGGATGCGGTAGGTTTCGCCAACGAACAGCGGACCCTCGATCATCCGGATTTCCTGGTCGGCAAACAGGCCGACCGCCGGGCCGCGTACGGGAAACTGGGCGATTCGGCTGGAATACTCCGCCAGCACGCTGACCATTTCCAGCGGGATGATGGCCCGGCCCCAGGGAGAGGCGCCATCGTCGCTGTACCAGGGCGAGGTCTCGGTGATCACCGCCAGCTTCTGGTTCAGGGAAAACGGATAGAGGGCGCCCATATGCCGGTCGGGCGTCATGCAGACCATTTCGTCCTCGGCCCCGGTCATGCCCAGATACAGGTCCGCAAGAATCAGCAGGTTTTCGGCCGGGCGCAGCGCCGCCATCCGGCCCTCCAGCAGGGTCTGGCCATGGTCCGGGCCCAGGGTGGCGCTGGCCTCCAGCACCGGCGTGCCGTCGGCCTTTTCCGCCCAGACCCGCGTGCGGGTCGCACCCGGGGGCGGAACTTCGGCAAAGGCCCGGACGGCCTCTCCCTCGACCACCATGTTCAGATAGTGGGACGAGATGCAGCCGCGCTCGAACCAGGCCTGACCCCAGATCTGGGCCAGTAGGGGCGGGAACAGGCTGAAATGGGTCGGTCCTTCGATGGGACCGGCCCGGAAGCCCAGCTTTTCGGCCATGGCGTCGTCGTGGATCGAGCTGTGGCCGCCATATTCCTGATCCGCCAGCATCTGACGGGGCTCGCGCAGGGGGCCGCTGAGGATCAGGGG
>CAMAVA010000178.1 GCA_945861515.1 Brevundimonas vancanneytii
AAGGTCTGCAAGACCGAAGCCGAATGGGCGGCCCAGACTGCGGCCACCAAGGACCAGCTGGACGAACTGGCCCGTCGCAATGGCGCCGTCAACAAGATCGCCGGCGCGGAAGGCGGCTGATTCAGGCCTTTCCGGTTAGGCGAATTTTAGCCATAACACCGCCCGGTTGATTTTTCCGCGATCCGCGTGCAGACTTCCTCTGCGCGGAGCCCGCCATGGCCGACATCGACCTGTTCTATCTGACCAACCGCAACCTGATCAGCGGGGCGGGCAATCCCACCTTCGGGAACAGTTTCAATCCTGACGCCTCGGCGGGCCTGCGATACGGCCGCGCCACGGTGTCCGACGGCGGCGCAAGCCTGAAGGTCAGGACCGTCACGGTCTATGAGGAGCGCAAGGACCCGCAGACCGGCAGCTTTGCCGTCAAGGGCTCGACGCCCTTCCTGACCAATGTCTATCGCCAGATGATGGACGGCCAGCGCGACACGGTGATGTTGGTCCACGGGTTCAACACCACCTTCGAGGACGCCCTGATCGCCGGCGCCCGGCTCAAGCGGGGCCTGACCCGGCGCGGCGTCGATGTGAACCTGGTGGTCTTCACCTGGCCTTCGGACGGCGAGGCCCTGCCGTTTGTCTCCTATTTCCGCGACCGGGAGGACGCCAGGGCGTCAGGCCCGGCGCTTGGCCGCGCCTTTGTACGGGTGAAGGAATACATCGACGCCATCTCGCCGGCAGACCTCTGCCAGCAGCGGATCCATGTGGTGGCCCATTCCATGGGCAACTACCTGCTGCGCCACGCCCTGCAGTATGTCATCGGCCGGGGGACCAACAACCTGTCCCGGCTCTGCGACCAGATCATCATGGCCGCGCCGGACGAGGACGAGGACAGCTTCGAGCATGAACACAAGCTGGCCCTGCTACCGCGCATCGCCCGGGGCGTGACGGTCTATTTCTCCCGTCTGGACCGGGCCCTGCTGGCCTCGGACATCACCAAGAACAATCCAGACCGCCTGGGCTCGGACGGTCCCCGGCTGATCGACCTGATCCCCAAGCGGATCAATCTGGTGGACGCCGCCGCCTTCAGCGGCGCCGGCGACGGCGCCTGGGCGGGCGACGCCAACCATCACTGCTATTTCAACCAGTCAGGCCGGGTGCTGGACGATGTGGCGGCCGTGCTGACAGACCAGCTGGCCGACCAGATCGCCGGACGGGTCTATGTCCCGGAAAAGCGGATGTATCGGCTGGCCGCCATCTGACGGCCGGCCCCCTTCGGATCAGGCGGCCTCGAAGATCGCCGCAATGCCCTGGCCGCCGCCGATGCACATGGTCTCCAGGCCATAGCGACCGTCGCGGCGCTTCAGCTCCCGCAACAGATTGGCCAGGATCCGGCCGCCGGTGGCGCCGATGGGATGGCCCAGGCTGATGCCGCCGCCATTGACGTTCAGTTTATCGCGGTCGTCCCAGCCCCAGCCCTTCAGCACCGCCAGGACCTGGGGCGCAAAGGCCTCGTTCAGCTCGACAAGGTCGATGTCCTTCCAGCCCAGGCCATTGCGGGCGAACAGACGCTCGACGGCCGGCACCGGGCCGATGCCCATGCGGGAGGGATCACAGCCGGCGGCGGCCCAGCTGTGGAAGAAGCCCATGGGCTCCAGGCCCAGTTCCTCGAGCTTGTCCTCGGCGACCACCAGGCAGGCGGCGCCGGCGTCGTTCTGCTGGCTGGCGTTGCCGGCCGTGACCACCCCGTCCTTCTCGATGGCGCGCAGCCGGCCAAGGGTCTCCAGGCTGGCGTCGGCGCGGGGGCCCTCGTCGCGGTCAAAGACCAGGGGATCGCCCTTCTTCTGCTTGACCGAAACCGGCACCAGTTCGTCGGCGAACTTCCCGGCCTCCCAGGCGGCGATGGCGCGCTGGTGGCTCATCACTGCATAGGCGTCGCTCTCCTCGCGGGTGATGCCATAGTCGCGGGCCAGGTTGTCGGCGGTCTCGATCATGCCGCTGATTACCCCGAAACGCTCGATGGGCTGGCTCATCACCCGGCCGCGGGCCAGGCGGTCATGCATGGTCACCGATCCGGCCCGGGCCCCGTTCCGCATGTCGGTGGAATAGTATTCGACATTGCTCATGCTCTCGACGCCGCCGGCCAGCACAACATCAGCGGCGCCGGTCTGGATGCGCATGGCCGCATCGATCACCGCCTGCAGGCCGCTGCCGCAGCGCCGGTCCATGGAGACGCCGGGGATCGACATGGGCAGGCCCGCCGCCAGCAGCGACCAGCGGGCGATGCAGGGCGCCTCGCCATTGGGATAGCCCTGGCTGAAGGTGACATCATCGATCCGCTCGGGATCGATACCGGTCCGCTCCATCAGGGCCTTGATGACCACGGCCCCCAGGTCGCCGGCCGTCACGCTGGACAGGGCGCCCTGGAACTTGCCGACGGCGGTGCGGATGGGGCTGACAATGGCGGCGCGGCGCATGGGCGGGAACTCCAGCAGAAACATCATCCCGCCCCTTCATGGGGAGGGTGGCCCGAAGGGCCGGGTGAGGAACGTCACCGGCGATCAAGAGGAAGGGAGCAAGGACACCCCCGCCCTTCGGCCGCCTTGCGGCCTCGCCCTCCCCACGGGGGGGAGGGAGAGCCGGACCGGATCAGATCGGATCGTAGGGGAAGACGCTGGCGGTGGCGCCGGTGTCGAAGAAGCTGTTCTTCATGGCCGGCAGGGCCACGTCGAGCAGGGAGCGGGGCGTCCAGCCTTCGGTATTGGCCATGTTGCGCACCGGGCGCGGCTGGTCGAACAGCACCACCTCGTTGCCCCGCACGGCGAAGATCTGACCGGAGACGTCCTTGGCCTCGGGCGAGGCCAGGGCGACGGCCAGCTGGGCGACCTGGTCGGCCCGCATGGCGTTCTTCATCCGGCCCACCCGCTGGGCGCTGGCCTCATCGGTCACCGGGATGGTGGCGATCATCCGGGTCCAGGCAAAGGGCGCGATGATGTTGGAGCGCACATTCTTCAGCGCCCCTTCCATGGCCAGGATGCGCGACAGGCCCATGACCCCCAGCTTGGCGGCGGCATAGTTGGCCTGGCCGATATTGCCGATCAGGCCCGAGGTGGAGGTGAAATGGACAAAGCTGCCCTCCTGCTGGTCGCGGAACAGCTCGACGGCGGCGCGGGAGACGTTGAACGCGCCGCGCAGGTGCACCTCGATGACCTTGTCCCAGTCCTCTTCGCTCATCTTGTGGAACATCTTGTCCCGCAGGATGCCGGCCGGATTGATGATGGCATGCAGGCCGCCAAAGGTGTCCTTCGCCTGTTCGACCATGTGCCGGACCGCCGTCATGCTGGCGACGCTCTCGGAATTGGCCACGGCCTCGCCGCCGGCCGCCTTGATCTCGTCGGCCGTCTGCTGGGCCGGACCGGCCGAGCCCTCGTCGCCGCCGGCGACCGAGCCGCCCAGGTCATTGACCAGCACCTTGGCGCCTTCGCGGGCCGCCAGCAGCGCACATTCCTTGCCGATACCGCCGGCCCCGCCGGTGACGATGACAACCTTGCCTTCAAGCACGCCCATGATCTGCGTCTCCTCCTGAACTGTTGGCAGACGGTCTAGGACTCCGACGCAGGGTTAGGCAAGACCTCAGACCAGCCGGTCGGCCTTGCGCAGGCTGGGGAACATCCAGGCCCAGAGGCCGGTGACCGCCAGGGCCCCGACGCCGCCGAACACCGCCGCCCCCACCGGTCCCAGGAACCGGGCTGCCAGGCCGCTCTCGAACTCGCCCAGCTCGTTGGAGGCGCCGATGAACAGGGACGAGACCGTCGCCACCCGCCCACGCATCTGGTCGGGCGTCGCCAGCTGGATCAGGGTCTGGCGGACATAGACGCTGACCATGTCCGCACCGCCCAGCACCGCCAGGGCCGCGACCGAGACCCAGAAGACCTGCGACAGGCCAAACACCAGGGTGCCCAGCCCGAACAGCCCCACCGACAGGAACATGATCAGCCCGGCCCGCTGCCGGATGGGCGCCCAGGCCAGATAGACCGCCACGGCCGCCGCCCCCACCGCCGGCGCCGCCCGCAGCAGCCCGAAGCCAAGGGCATCGACCTTCAGCACCTCCCGGGCAAAGACCGGCAGCAGGGCCGTGGCGCCGCCCAGGATGACGGCGGCCAGGTCCAGGGAAATGGCCCCGAAGACGATCTTGTTGTTCCAGACATAGGCCAGTCCCTCCTTCATCAGGGTCCAGCGCGAGCCGGGCTGGACCTGGGGCTGGGCATTGCCGCGGATCATCAGGATGCAGCCGCCGGCCATCAGGTAAAGCACAAGGGATGCCGCATAGGGGGCGCTCAGCGACACCGCGATCAGGGCGCCGCCAATCGCCGGTCCGATCACCGAAGCCGTCTGCCAGGCAAGCGAATTCCAGGCGATGGCCCGGGGCAGCAGCGACCGGGGCACCAGCATGGGGCCCAGGGCCGTGCTGGCCGGCGAGAAATAGGCCCGGGCGGCGCCGAACAGGATGGCCGCCCCCAGCAGCAGGGGAATGGTCTCGGCCTTGAACAGCGCCGCCAGGGTCAGCAGCGCCGCCACCAGCACCTCGACGGCGTAGCAGGCCAGCAGGATCCGCCGGCGATTGTGCCGGTCGGCCGTCTCCCCGGCCGGCAGGGCCAGCAGCAGCACCGGGATGAAGGACACCAGCCCGATCATGCTGACCATGAAGGCCGCCTCGTTCACCGGCATGGTCCGGCGGGCGATGTCATAGATATGCCAGCCCAGCGCGACGCTCTGGATCTGCACCCCCAGAACGGCGGTCCAGCGGGAAAACCAGAAGAACACAAAGTCACGCTGGCGCAGCAGGTCGCGCAGGCTGCCTTCGGCGGCGGGCTCGGATTTTGGGGAGTCGGTCATGGGCCGCCGATGTTTGACCCGGCGCGGGCGCCGCTGCAACGGCGTTGACAGACGCAGACAGGCTCCTTAGGTCGCGGGTCCCCTGCCGGCGCCCAACAAGGAGGCCCCCGATGCTGCGCCTCCGACGAACGCAATCTGCGTCTTCGCCCCTTTCCGTCTAGCGGTTCCGCCCCGGCGGAACCTTCCGGCCCCGCAGGTTCCGCAAGCATCATGACCGACCTTCTCTATCGTTCCGAGCTTCCCCAGGACGATCCCGCCATCGCCGCCCTGACCGACCGCGCCTTCGGTCCCGGCCGCTACGCCAAGGCCGCCGAGCGGCTGCGCGAGGGCAACCGGCCCCTGGCCAAGCTGTCCCGGGTGGCCCTGCAGGACGGCCGGCTGCTGGGCTCGGTGCAGCTCTGGCCGGTGACGGTCGGCGGCCAGCCTGCCGCCTTCCTCGGCCCCATCGCAGTGGAGGCGGAAAGCCGCAAGCTGGGCATCGGCCAGGCCCTGGTCGAACAGGCCTGCCAGGCGGCGGCCGCCGCCGGCTGGCCCCACGTCCTGCTGGTCGGCGACGCCCCCTGGTTCGGCCGCATGGGCTTCACCGCCGCCCCCGCCGTGACCATGCCCGGCCCCGTCGACCAACGCCGCGTGCTCGCCCTGCGCCTGTCCGACACCGCGCCCGACCTGGAGGGCCGCGCCCAGATCCCTTCCCCCTCGAGGGAGTAGATGTCGGCGAAGCCGACGGATGAACCGCCCGGATTGCTGGAGGCTGGTTTGTGTGGATCATCCCGCCATGGCGGCAAGACGAGCGGACTCGTGGTAGCAGGCTTCGGCGGGAGGGATACAAGCGCTGGGTCCCAGCAGTTGAACCGCCCCGCTGCTCGGCCCATTTTCTCGCTAAAGGGGAGCGAAAAAATACACCTCTTAACAACGTCTTTTATGCCAACCGCCACTACTATCCGATCTCACCCTATATCCCTCCGAACCTATTCCCGTTCTCCCGGACCCTGCCATGACCGACTCCCCTGACCCGGTTCCCGAAGCGCCCGGCGCGGCGCCCGGCAAAGTGCTGACGCCCCAGGCCCGGCGAGCGCTGGAAGAGGCGCAGGGGCGGCGGATGGTCCGGCAGGCGGCTGAAATCGCCCCTTCGGAAGAAGGGGGCCCAGCTGGCCCTGAGCCGACCCGCTTCGGCGATTGGGAGCGCAAGGGCGTGGCGGTGGATTTCTAGGGGCCGCTCTCAGTATCCTGCCCATTTGGGTCAGGGGGACCATCGGATGCGGTCCACACCGGCGGGTCAGCCGCCATTGAGGCTACTCACACGGCGGGCGGACTCCCTCATTCGCCTGCTCTGCAGGCGACATTTCTCCCGAACCGGGCCTTCCACCCTCGGGGAGCATCAGCATGGGTTCGCGTCTCAGGCGCAGAGGGTCGCGGGATGGGAGAAGGGGGCTTAACCTTTCGTTAACGATTGCGAGAGGGCGTTCAGGTGATGACCAACTTTTGGCGCGGCGCCGCCCCCTGGGCCCTGGGGCTTCTGCT
>CAMAVA010000179.1 GCA_945861515.1 Brevundimonas vancanneytii
CTGGGCCTCGACATGATGCTGCGGACCTGCACGGTCCAGGCCAATCTGGACTTCAGTTCAGAGGCCGACATGGTGCTGAAGTTCCGCACCAGCCTGGCCCTGCAGCCGATCGCCACGGCGATGTTCGCCAATTCGCCCTTCATCGAAGGCAAGCCCAGCGGTTTCCTGTCGGCCCGGGCCAATGTCTGGACCGACACCGACCCTGACCGCACCGGCATGCTGAACTTCGTCTTCGAGGACGGGTTCGGCTTCGAGACCTATGCCCGCTATGCGCTGAAAGTGCCGATGTATTTCGTCAAGCGGAACGGCCTCTATATCGACACGGCCGGCCGCTCGTTTGTCGACTTCATGGATGGCAAGCTGCCCGAACTGCCCGGCGAGCGCCCGTCAATGAAGGACTGGTCGGACCATACCACCACCATCTTCCCCGAGGTGCGGCTGAAGTCCTATCTGGAGATGCGCGGCGCCGATGGCGGGCCCTGGAGCCGGCTCTGCGCCCTGCCGGCCCTCTGGACCGGTATCTTCTATGACGACGCCGCCCTGTCGGCGGCCTGGGACCTGTGCAAGCACTGGACAACCGAAGACCGCGAGGGCCTGCGCCGCGACATCCCGCGCCTTGGCCTGAAGGCTATGGTCGCCGGCCGGTCCGTGCGGGACGTGGCGGTCGACATGGTCGCCATCGCCCGCAGTGGCCTCAAAGCCCGCAATCGCCAGGACGGCGGCTTCATCGACGAGACCACCTATCTGGGCGAACTGGAAGCCATCGCCGACAGCGGCCTGACCCCGGCCGACCGGCTGCTGGAGCGCTATCACGGCGCCTGGGGCGGCGACATCTCTCGGATCTTCACCGAAAGCGCCTACTGACCGGTTGGCGGCAGCCGTCAGTCCACCGTCTCGAAGGTGACATGCTGGGGATAGAAGGCGATGTGTCCGGCGATGGGCGCCGCCGCCTCTATGGGCTTTTCATAGGACCAGGCGGCGTTGACAACCTGTTCGCCGCCGGCCTGCAGGGTGAAATAGCTGGCCTCGCCCTTCCAGGGGCATCGGCTGCTGTGAGCCGTCCGGTCCAGGGCGGCCGGGTCCACATCCTGACGCGGAAAATAGCGGACGGGGGGCGAGGCGCCTTCGGTCAGCAACATCACCGCGCTGCTCTCTGCGATGGCGACTCCCCTGAACAGGACGCGGGTGCGTTTCGGCGCAATCTCAAAGGTCAGGCGTGATGCGGCCATGCAGCGTGGTCTCCCCAAAAAGCCCTGCTCACATGCTGTCACCATCGCGTTTGGCGCAAGAGGTGGTTAAGCCTTGCTTGTGAAACCCTGCGCCGCGTGATTTTGTCACCGGTTATCGGGGGAGGACGAGCGGATCGAGGGGTCGGCCCGTTCTGACATTGCAAACAGGGTATCTTGTATGAATATTGTTATTGTGTTGGGCATTCTTGTGACCCTGGCCACGGGAATTCCAGTATTCCTGCAGCTCAGGAATCATCCGCCCGGTCTTCGTGTCCTGTTTTTCGCAGAGATGTGGGAGCGTTTTTCCTACTACGGGATGCGCGGCATCCTGATCTTCTACCTGACCCAGCATTTCCTGTTCAGTGATGAGTATTCCGGCGGGATCTATGGCTCCTATACGTCGCTGGTCTATCTGCTGCCGCTGATCGGCGGCATCCTGGCTGACCGCTTCCTGGGCACCCGCAAGGCCATCGCCTTTGGCGCCCTGTTGCTGGTCGCCGGTCACGGCATGATGGCCATCGAGGGCAAGGCCGCCCGGGAAAGCCTGACCTATAACGGCGCCGCCTATGAACTGGTCGTGGAAGGCCGCGGCGACACCCGCGAGGTGAAGCTGAAGGTCGGCGAGGGGGCCTATGAATTCGGCCCGGCCGCCGATGGCGGTCTGGCGATCAAGGACCTGCCGGCCGATGCGCCCATCCCCGCCACCCTGACCAAGGGCAGCTTCAAGGTCGAGGTGATCGAGCGCAACCAGACCTATGTGAACATCTTCTTCCTGGCCCTGTCCCTGATCATCATGGGGGTCGGCTTCCTGAAGCCCAACATCTCCTCGATCGTCGGACAGCTCTATCCCCAGGGCGATCCCCGGCGGGATCCCGGCTTCACCCTCTATTACTACGGCATCAATCTGGGCGCCTTCTGGGCCTCCATCCTCTGCGGCTATCTGGGGCTGAACTACGGCTGGGGCTGGGGCTTCGGCCTGGCCGGCATCGGCATGTTCGTCGGCTATGTCGCCTTCGTGCTCGGCAAGCCGCTGCTGGAAGGCAAGGGTGAGCCGCCGGTTCCCGAAACCCTCAAGGCCAAGGTGGTCGGTCCCCTGAACCTGGAGGGCCTGATCTATCTCTGCGCCATCCTGGGCGTCGGGGTGGTCTGGTTCATGGTCCAGCGCAATGCCGTCGTCGGCTGGGTCCTGGGGCTCAGCACCGTGCTGTCCCTGGCCTTCATCGCCTATTTCATGATCGCCAAATGCAACAAGGTGCAGCGCGAGCGGATGGGCCTGGCCATGGTGCTGATCTTTGGCGCCGTGGTGTTCTTCACCCTGTTCGAACAGGCGGGAACCTCCCTGAACCTGTTTGCCGACCGCAACGTCGACCTGGCCCTGATCAGCAAGCCCTTTACCCTGGACCTGCTGGGCCAGAGCTTCTTCTTCGGCAGCCGGGAAATGCTGGCCGCCGCCGGCAATCCGGCCGGCACGATCTGGATCGACATGGGCCTGACGGCGGCCCAGACCCAGTCCTTCAACGCCGGCTTCATCCTGATCTTCGCCCCGCTGTTCGCCGCCCTCTGGCTGTGGCTGGGCAAGCGGGGCCGCGATCCGGACCCGGTCATGAAGTTCGGCCTGGGCCTGCTGCAGGTCGGGCTGGGCTTCCTGGTGGTGGTCTGGGCGGGCGGCCTGGCCGATTCGGCCTTCCGCATGCCGTTGATCATCCTGGGCGTGCTCTATCTGCTGCACACCACGGGCGAGCTGTTCCTGTCGCCGGTCGGCCTGTCGGAGATCACCAAGCTGTCGGTGGCGTCCGTCGTGTCCTTCATGATGGCGGTCTGGTTCCTGTCCAGCTCCATCGCCCAGTTCATCGGCGGCAAGATCGCCGCCCTGGCCGGCACCGAAACCATCGGCGGTCAGGTGCTGGATCCAGGCGCAGCCCTGGCCACGTCCCTGGACGTGTTCGGCAAGCTGGGCTGGGGCGGTGTGGCCGTCGGGGTGATCTTCGTGGTCGTCAGTTTCTTCATCAAGGGCTGGGCCCACGGCGCCAACGAGGCCTCCGGCCACAGCGAGTAACGCTCCAGGGCGTGCAGCCAGACTGAAACGGAACAGGCCCCGGAGCGATCCGGGGCCTGTTTTTCATTGGGCAAGGTCGGGGAAGGGCGCTCGCGCCCTATCCGAAGGTCTTGCGGATTCTCAGATAGATGAAGGACGGGAAATCCAGCGGCCGGTTCTCGACATAGGCCACCGAGCCCGTGTCGCGGGGCGCGTCATAGACCTGACGGCTGCGGGTAAGGTCCCGGCCGGTCAGGTTATGGGCCTCCAGCCTCAGGCTGAGGTCAGGCCTGGGCTTCCACTCGGCATAGACCGTCACCCAGGTCTCGAGGGCTATCTTGTCGATCCGGTCAAAGCGATGGGAGCGCTCCTCGAAGGCCAGGAAGGTGTCGACGCCCCACTGCAGGCGATACTGGGGCAGGTCCTGCGAAAACCGGATCTCGCCCTCGAACGGCGCCTGGCCGGAGACACGCCGCTTTTCGCCGGTCGTGGGGTCCGTCACCTCGGACTTGCTCCACTCGCCTTCGATCCGCAGCAGGCCGCCCGGCGCCCCCAGTTTTCCAAGGGGAAGGTTCAGGGCGATGGAGAGCTCGTCATTGACGCCCTCGCCAATGTTCCCCGGCGCGTCGAAATTGCAGGACAGGTCGTCTGTGTCCGGCGCGCCGCCCACCAGGGGGCAGCTGGCGACATCCGTGATCCGGATGCGATCGTTCACATCGGTGACCTCTTCGTGGGTCAGCTTGACCACGATGGCGCCGTCTTTCAGGAACTTGCGTTCATAGGCCGCCTCGACGACGGTGGTCTTGTCCGGCTCCAGGTCGGCGCCGCCGGCGGTCACCGTCCCGCCCGTGGAAAAGGCGATGCTGGAGGCGAAGTCCCGGAAGTTCAGCTGGCCGATCTCCCGCTCTATCCGCACCCGCACCTGATCGACCGGGGTCGGCGACCAGGTCGCGATGAGCCTCGGCTTGGGATAGGTGAAGGACTTGGAGAGGTTGGTGTCGCCGCTCTGGCTGATGGTGGAGACCTCGACCTTCAGCCCGGCCTCGACGGCGAATTTGGGGTTCAGTCGCCAGTTGGCGGTGGCGAAGGCCTCGCCGCGCTCTTCCTCCACCCGGAGGTCGGCGGCCGGCAACACCACGGGGACGCCGTTCTGGATGAAGTCCGTCGAGGTCTCCAGGACGTTCAGGGCCACCTCGCCGCCGCCCTCCAGCGAGATTGACGGCGACAGGCTGTAGCGAAGGGTGGCGCGGCCGATGCTTTCGCTCGCCCGGGACTCTTCGGAATAGACCCCGCTGTCGCTGCCCTCGGCGAACGACGATGTGAAGTCGGTGTTGCGCAGGGTCTGGAGGGCGGTGAGCTCGACCTTGGTCTTGGGGCCCAGGGTGATCTCCCAGCTGCCGCCCAGTTCGCCGTCCTCCCGGTCCTGGCGGTCGTTGACGGACAGGCGGCCCGGGCCGGAGGTGGCGGCAGCGTTCAGGGACCACTCGTAGGTTTCGATGAAGAACTGGGAATTGAGAGCGAAGCGGCCGCCCGCCAGGGGGCTCTTCCAGCTGGCCTTGATGTCGGCCCCGCGTCCGCCGCCGGTTTCGTCCCAGGCCGTTCGATCGACGACACTGCCGTTTTCGCCCCGCTGCACGCCTTCACCGGCGCCGTCATCCACGAACCGGAAGGCCAGGGTCGACCAGTCGAAAACGCCCGGGCCCGCCGGGGTCGAACCCTCGAACCGCACGGCCGGTGTTGTGCGCCCGTCCTGGTGCGCGGCGCTGGCGCCGGCCAGCAACCACTGTCCCCCGCCACCCTTCCTGAGGATGACATTGGCGATGACGGTCTTGCCCTGCATGTCGATGCCGGGGGCGCCGCCCCGGATGATGTCGATCCGCTCGACCTGTTTGGCCTGGATCCGGCGCAGGGCGTCTTCCAGGCCCTCGCTCTTGCTGGCCGGCCGCTGGCCGTCGATCAGCACATTGCCGGCGGCGCCGCCATAGCCGCGCACATTGTCGCCGCCATCAAAGGCGAAGCCCGGAATCCGGCTGATCATGTCCATGGCCGAATTGGGCTGGGACTCGGTGAAGAAGGCGGCCTGATAGGGCGTCACGCCCTGGCTGGCGGCGGCCTCCGGAGCCGTCTGAACGGTCAGGGGCGGGGCCTGGGCGGGCGCAGCAGCCGCCACGGCCTCGGGCGATGCGGCCAACAGGAGGGCAAGGATCGGGCTCATGGTCTTGGTCTTCCCCCAACAGAGCCCCCCGGCCCAATCTGCCGGCAAACTGCCCAAATTCGCCGGCGAGGACACGTTACAAGGCGGAAATGTGGGTTAATTCCCGGAAAGGCCCGTCGAAATCCGGCCCCCTGGCGTCAGGCCAGTCGCTGGACCAGGAAGTCCAGGCCCAGTCCGATCCCCGCCTCATCGATGCCATGACCCAGGCCCGGCGAGACATGGGTCGATACAGCAAAGCCTTGGGTCTCAAGCGCTTCCTGCGCCCGGGCCAGGGAGGAGACGGGCAGGACATCGTCGGCGTCGCCATGGATCAGAAGCACCGGCGGCTTGCTGCGGACCTCTTGCGACAGGGCGACCGGATCGGCCAGCATGCCGGAAAAGCCAATGATGCCAGCGATCGCCCCGGCCCGCCGGGGACCGACATGCAGGGCCATCATCGTGCCCTGGCTGAAGCCGATCAGGACCAGCCGGTCCTCGGCCAGCCCGTAGCGGGCCAGCAAGTCGTCCAGGAAGGCGTTCAGGATCGGCGCCGACTGGCGCACCCCGGCCGCCCGGGCTTCCGGCGACAGGCTGGTCAGGGCCCACCACTGATAGCCGTCCGGCGCCCCCGGACAGATCTGAGGCGCATTGGGAGCCACGAACAGGGTGTCGGGCAGGGCGTCCCGCCAGAAGGGCGTCAGGCCGATCAGGTCCTCGCCGTTCGACCCATAGCCATGCAGCAGCACGACCAGCGATTTCGGCGGCCCGCCCGATTGGGGACGGACAACAGGGCCGGTCAGGGACGGTGTCTGGGTCATGAGGGTCAGGTGGGCGAAGGTTGGGAGAAGGTCAATGGGTGGCCTTGCTGCGGGTCGACCCTGGACCT
>CAMAVA010000180.1 GCA_945861515.1 Brevundimonas vancanneytii
GCCCAGACCGGCGAAGCGCCGGTTCCCCCGGAGAAGCCGATGAGCGCCGACCGGGTGCGCTGGGAACATATCCAGCGGGTCTATGAACTGTGCGAGCACAATGTCTCGGAAACGGCCCGCCGCCTTTCCATGCACCGCCGCACCCTGCAAAGGATCCTGGCCAAGCGGGCACCGCGGTAGCTTCTCTATCCCTCCCCTTCATGGGGAGGGTGGCCCGAAGGGCCGGGTGGGGAGCCTCCGGAACGAGGTTCGCGACTTCAGACAACCCCACCCGGCGCGCTTGCGCGCGGCCTGCCCTCCCCATGAAGGGGAGGGAACAATCTTCATCGCACCGGGGGTCTGGCGCTAAGGGTCTGCAGGATCTGATTGCAGACCCCGGCCATGTCCTCGTCGAGGCTTCGATTCCGCAGTCTCAAAACCAGAAATCCTTCCCTCGCCAAGACAGCATCCCGAACCTGATCATGCTGCCTCTGGGACTCTTCGCCATGACCGGCGCCATCCAGCTCGATCACAAGCCGCCGATTGAAACAGACAAAGTCCAGAAAATACCCTCGAAACGGCGCCTGCCGCCGGATGTGAAAGCCGTCCCCCCTCAGGGTCTTGAGCCACGCCCACATCCTCGCCTCATACCGGGTCAGGTTCGAGCGAAACCTTCTTGCCTGGGCTGTCGCACCGACCACCGCGCTCACTCCCCAAGTGAGCGCATGGCCGCCAGCCGGCCGAACGCCAGGATCAGCGCCTTGCGACGGGCAGGCGCAAGACGGCTCTCCGGCGCATCCCGCAGCACCGCGCCGCCAAAGCCGTCCGCGACGATCAGGCCGGGTTCCTGCGGCAGCAGGGCCTGGGGAAACTCCGGCCCGACAGCGAAATAGAAGCTGTCGCAGAAAGGCAGGTAGTCGCCCCACTTGCGATCGCAGAGATAGTCTTCAGGACTGGACTTGACCTCGACGATCAGGATCTCGCCCCGGGGACCCAGGGCCATCAGATCGGCCCGCCGGCCATTGGGCAGTCCGACCTCGGCCACCGGCGCATGGCCTAGCGCCACCAGCAGCCGCGCGGCCCCGCGGGTCACGGCTTGCGTGACCTGTGGCCGACCGTTCGGGACAAGGGTGAGAAGCGTTTCCACAACCCAGTCTATGTTCCGGTTTCGTTCGGGGTCAAGCCCGATGGCCTAAGCCAGGCCAGACTCAGGCCGGAGGTTGCCTTGGCTGTTCCAGCCGGGCGACATTGTAGCCAAGCGCGTTGATATGGGAGAGGGCGGCGGCCTTGGCGGCCGGCGCCATGACGGGCTTCCGGGACATCAGCCAGACATAGTTGCCGCCCGGGGTGGCCATGACCACCCAGCTCTGGTCGGCAGCACTGTCGAGGATCCAGTATTCCTGGCTGACCACGCCAAAGAAATTCATCCGGAACTTGGCATTGCCGGAGTCCGGCACGATGGAACCCCGGGCCCGCCAGACCTTGGGCGCTCCGGCGGGTGATCCCTTCCGGCAGATCTGCACCATGTCGTAGCGACCGCCGCCACCGCCGGTGAACTGGCTGGTCGGGGCGTGGCAATCCTTCTGGGTGCCATTGGGCGTCCGGGCGATCTCGTACCAGGTGCCGGAATAGAAACCGATGGATATGGGGTGGGCCGGCTGGGGAGCGGCGGCCTGGACAGGCAGGACAGCGAGGCCAAGGGCTGCCGCGCCAGAAAGGGCGGAAAGGGCTTTCATGGCGGTCATATTAGTCCGGGGACGGCAAGATTCAAAAGACCCCAAAAGCAAACGCCCCGCCGGTGAGGGCGGGGCGCTGACCAGATACTCGATCCCGAGCCTGATTATTCAGCAGCGATGCTGATCGGCTCGGCCCGGTCCTTGAAGTTGATGCTCTGGAGGTAGCGGATGCCCTCCTCGGCGATGTCGTCGCCGACCATCCGGTCGCCCTCGGCCTTCAGCTCATCCATGTCGACATACATGGCATAGAAGGCCCGGGTGCGGTCGGTGATAATGCCGGCATTGAGCAGGGTCTTGACCAGGACGCGGAAGATGTTGGTCTGCTCGCGCATGTTCTCGCGGCGGATCTCGTCGGTCATGATCATGGCGAACTCGGCGATCACCTTGTCGGGGTCCAGGCCGAAGGACTCATAGAGGTCCCGCTGCTGGTTGGGTCCGACCAGATTGAACAGCACGGCCTGGAAGCAGTGGGCGGCCCAGTCCTCGATGATCGCATGCTCTTCCGCCGACAGCTTGGGAACCGTGCGGTCAGCCCAGATCTTGCCGAACTTGTGGTGGAAGGCCTCGTCGGTCATGACCAGCTGCAACAGCTTCTTGCCCAGCGGATCATTGATGCTGTTGAACAGGCTGGCGAAGGCGCCCATGGCCAGGCCCTCGACCAGCATCTGCATGCCGATGATCTTCTTGTAGACCTCCGGCGCGTCGATGATCTCCACCAGCAGGGCCTTCAGGGTCGGGCCGCATTCCACCGGGCGGCCCCAGCGGGCCTTGATGTACTTGGCGAAGGCCGTGACGTGACGGGCTTCTTCGCGGGTCTGGTTGGCGGCGTATTCCTGGGCGCCCTGGTCCTTCAGCACATGGCAGAGGCTGGCCGACAGGTTCAGCGCGCCCTGTTCGCCATGCAGGATCGAGGAGAAGATCCGCAGGGTGCTTTCGTTGATGAAGCGGATCCGCTCCTTGGGGTCCGACAGGTGGTTGGAAACGTATTCGGTGCTCAGCGCGACGACGAAATCCTCAGGCACCAGGGCCTGGTTTTCCATGTCGAAGGGCTCATCAAAATCGATATAGGTCTTGTCCAGCGGATCCCAGAAATGGTCGTGGGTGGCGCTGATGATCTTGTCGAAGGCGGTCGAGCGGTTGTTGTAACGGTCCAGCTCCAGCATCGACTCGAAGTCGTTGGGCGCCACCGCGTCATACATGGCGTCCTTGGTGATGTTCTTGTCAGTCATCGCGCCTCATCCTCCGGCCAAAACGGTTTGGGCCCTGGACGGGCCTCTGCACTGTGAGCGCAGTTGTCCACATCCCGAAGGGACCGTCAAGCGAAACTGACGGAGGCGTCATCTTTGATTAATCCCTGGCTCGCGGGTTCCTCCGTTCCAGAGCTTGCACCGCCCGGGCCGAACCGCTTACTGCCTTGGGAAAAGACCAGTGGGAGAAGACCGTGAGCGAAGAGCAGCTGTTTCCCGTGCCCGCCGAGTGGGCCGCCCGGGCCCGGATGGACGCCGCCGGCTATGAGGCCGCCGTGGCCAGGGTCGAAGCCGATCCGGAAGGCTTCTGGCGCGATGTGGCGGCCAGGCTCGACTGGATCAAGCCCCCGACCCGGATCAAGGATGTCTCCTTCAACAGGGAAGATTTCCGCATCCGCTGGTTCGCAGACGGCGTGCTGAATGTCTCGGCCAACTGCCTCGACCGGCACCTGCCGCACCGCGCCGATGATGTGGCCCTGATCTGGGAAGGCGACGACCCCGCCGACAGCCAGAAAGTGACCTATGGCGAGGCCCATGAGCAGGTCTGCCGGATGGCCAATGTCCTGAAGGACCTGGGCGTCAAGAAAGGTGACCGGGTCACCATCTACCTGCCGATGATCGTCGAGGCCGCCTACGCCATGCTGGCCTGCGCCCGGATCGGCGCCGTCCATTCGGTGATATTTGGCGGATTTTCGCCCGACAGCATCGCCGGCCGGATCCAGGACTGCGGCAGCCGTTTCGTCATCACCGCCGATGAGGGCCTGAGGGGCGGCAAGACCGTGCCGCTCAAGATGAACGTCGATCTCGCCCTGACCCGGTGCCCGGACGTCGAGCGGGTGCTTGTGGTGCGCCGCACCGGCGCCCACTGGCTGGAACATGGCGGCCGGGATGTCGCCTATGAACCCCTGAGGGACGCCGCCAGTCCGGACTGTCCGCCGGAGCCGATGAACGCCGAGGACCCGCTGTTCATCCTCTATACTTCGGGATCCACCGGAAAGCCCAAGGGCGTGCTCCACACCACCGGCGGCTACCTGACCTGGGCCAGCTATACCCATGAACTGGTGTTCGACTACCGTCCCGGCGAGATCTTCTGGTGCACGGCCGATGTCGGCTGGGTCACCGGCCACAGCTATATCGTCTATGGCCCCCTGGCCAATGGGGCCACGAGCCTGATCTTCGAGGGCGTGCCCAACTACCCCACCGCCTCGCGGTTCTGGGAGGTGATCGACAAGCACCAGGTCGAGATCTTCTACACCGCCCCCACGGCCCTTCGCGCCCTGATGCGGGAGGGCGAGGCGCCGGTGAAGAAGACCAGCCGGGCCTCCCTTCGGCTGTTGGGCAGCGTCGGCGAACCGATCAATCCGGAAGCCTGGCTCTGGTATCACCGGGTTGTGGGCGAGGGCCGATGCCCCATCGTCGACACCTGGTGGCAGACCGAGACCGGCGCCTGCCTGGTTTCGCCCCTGCCCGGCGCCACGGACCTGAAACCGGGTTCCGCCAGCAAGCCCCTGCCGGGGGTCAAGCTGCAGCTGGTCGATGTCGAAGGCGGCGTGCTGGAGGGGCCCGTCAGCGGCAACCTCTGCCTGACCGACAGCTGGCCCGGCCAGATGCGCACCGTCTATGGCGATCACCAGCGGTTCTTCGACACCTATTTTTCGACCTATCCCGGCAAGTATTTCACCGGCGACGGCTGTCGGCGCGACGAGGACGGATACTACTGGATCACCGGCCGGGTCGATGACGTGATCAATGTCTCCGGCCACCGGCTGGGCACGGCCGAGATCGAAAGCGCCCTGGTGGCCCATGAGGCCGTCGCCGAGGCGGCTGTCGTCGGCTTTCCCCATGATATCAAGGGCCAGGGCATATATGCCTATGTCACCCTGATCGGCGGGGTGGAGCCGACCGAAGAGCTCCGCAAGGCTCTGATCCTCTGGGTCCGTCGGGAGATCGGCCCCTTTGCCGCTCCCGACGCCATCCAGTGGTCGCCGGGCCTGCCCAAGACCCGGTCCGGCAAGATCATGCGCCGCATCCTGCGCAAGGTGGCCGAGGGGGATGTCTCCAATCTGGGCGACATCACCACCCTCGCCGACCCTACAGTGGTCGAGGACCTGGTGAAGAACCGGGTCGGGTAGGGGATGGCGGCCGAACCACCCTGCGTCACCGCCTTCCGGACCCTTCTGGTGTCAGGGCCGGGCGGGGCGGTGCTGGCGCCCCTGCCGTTTGATCCGGCGACCATCTGGGGAACCCGTCCGGCCTGGCATCTGGCGGGAAAGCTGAACGGGATGGCCTGGCGCGGCCTGCCGGAAAAGACCGCCGAAGGGTGGGCGTTGAGGCTTGGTCCCGCCTGGCGGCGTGACTGTGGTCTTGGTCCTGGCGACGCGGTCGAGGCGGTTCTCGGACTGGAGGGCCCCCAGCGGGCCGGACTTGCGCCGGATATCGAGGCGGCGCTGGCCGCCCGACCCGAGGCCGGCGCCTTCTTCGACGAGATCGCCCAGTTCTACCGCAAGGCGTATGTGACCTGGATCGAAGCAACCCGGCGCAGTCCGGAGAAGCGCGCCGAGCGGATCGCCATGGTCGTTGACCTGCTGGCCGCGCGACAGAAGCAACGACCCGCCGAGCCGGCCAGGACGGATTGAGCCCGCCCCCGGCGGCAAAAGCGCCGTGCGGGGGTTTCGGCAGGGCGGAAACCAGATAGCGTGGGTCCGTGTTCGCTTTTCTCCTCATGTCCGTCGCCGCCAGTGCGGTCTATGCCGAGGTCGCGGCCGATCCCGGCGGCAATGCCGGGGTGGTGCGGGGCCGGGTCGATATCGACGCCCCGCCCGGGGTTGTCTGGGCGGTGATCCGCGATTGCCGGCTGGCCCGGCGCATGGCCCCGGCGGTACAGAGCTGCCGGGTCGTGGAACAGGGACCGGGCCAGACCTGGGATGTCCGGGAGATGGTGGTGCATCCGCCCCTGGTGCCGGCCTTCCGCTCGGTGTTCCGGTCGGACTATGAGCCGCTCAAGGTCATCCGGTTCCGATGCACCGAGGGCGACATCAAGATGTGCGAGGGCGAATGGCGCCTGACCCTCCTGCAGACCGGCGGCACCCGGGTCAGCTACGTCAACCGCGCCACCTCGCCCTATCCGGTGCCGCCGGCCCTGGCCCGGGCGGTGATGAAGAATGACGTGACCCTTGCCCTCAAGGCGCTCCGCCGGGAAAGTCTGGCGGCCCGGCGCTGAAGTCGGACCTTGTTCTGTCACAGCCTGCAGGTAACACATCAGGCATGTTCGACGCCGTCATCTTCGACGCCGACGGGGTCCTGCTGGATTCCGAGGTCATCTATCACGCCATTGA
>CAMAVA010000181.1 GCA_945861515.1 Brevundimonas vancanneytii
GGAATGGTGCCTGATCGATGCCGGGACCCGGAAACCGGTGCGGGTGCCGGACTGGATGGAAGCGATGTTCACCTAGGTCCCCGGCGAAAGGGGATTGACGATGGCCACGGACTGTCCAGGCTTCAGGCCCAGTTCGCTGTAGGAGAAGACCAACTCCAGGGGGCCTTGCTGACCGGTGCAGGTCTCGACACGCTTGCGGCCGAACGCCACTGCGGCCCGGTCACCGGCCCGCTCGACGAAAAACGCCATGTCGGACTTGGCCGTGCAGCCCCTGGACAGAACGCGAATGATCAGGCTGTCGGCCCTGACCTCTGCCGACAGGAGGGGCTCGAGTTCCACCATGCCGACATCGGGCGAGGAATAGATGGCCCGGGTCGCGCAGCCGGACATCAGGATCAGGGCGGCGAGCAGGGCAAATCGGCGAGTCATTGGCGCAGCAAAGACATCGTGCGAATGATTGTCCAGCCTTTGGATGCCAGTTCCCGGAGTGTGTCGTGCCTCGTGCTGTCGGATTGCTGCTCCTGATTTCCTTTGCCCTCGGGTGCGATCCGGTTTTGGCTGCCGGAACCCACACGCCTCCGCCTGCGCAGATTGACGCCCGTGTCGAACGGGCCATGGCGGAATCGGGAGTGCAGGGCCTGGCCATCGCCGTCATCGATCGCGGCCAGATCCGTCATGTCCGGTCCTACGGCCGACGAAATGAAAAAGGGGATCCGCTCACCACCAGCACCATCATGTATGGCGCCTCCCTGACCAAGACGGTGTTTGCCTTCACCGTTGCCCAGATGGCGCAGGAGGGCGTGCTCGACCTGGACAGGCCCATCGCCGAAATGCTTCCCCGCCCCCTGCCCGATTATGTGGGCGAAGAGGACCGGTATGCGCCCTGGGAAAGCCTTGCCGGCGAGGATCGCTGGCGCCGGCTGACCCCGAGGCTCCTGCTCAACCACGGCAGCGGTTTTGCGAACTTCTACTTCCTTGAACCCGACAACCGGCTTCACCTGCATTTCGATCCCGGAAGCCGCTATGGCTATTCCGGGGATGGATTCATCCTGTTGCAGTTTGTTCTGGAGCGCGGCCTGGGTCAGGATCTCGGGGAAGAAATGCAGAGACGGGTTTTCCGACCGCTGGGGATGACCCGCACGAGCATGATGTGGCGTCCTGATTTTGCGACAGATCTTGCGGACGGCTGGAAGCTGGATGGAAGCGTTGAACCCCATGACGAGCGGAGCGCAACCCGCGCCTCCGGGTCCATGGACACGACCATCGCGGACTTCGCAAAGTTTGCTGCAGCGTTTGTCTCGGGCGCGGGCCTCAATCCTGACGCCCGGCGAGACATGACCCGGCCACAGTTGGCGATCACGACCCGTACCCAGTTTCCGACCCTGCAGCCAGAGTTGCCGCCGCAAGCCCGACGACCGGACCTGGCGGCGGGGCTTGGTCTCATCGTGTTTCGCGGTCCGCAGGGCCCGGGCTTTTTCAAAGGCGGGCATAACGACAGTACGGCCAACACCTTTGTCTGTGTGGAGGCGCGCAAGGCCTGTGTGGTCCTGTTGTCCAACGACGTTCGCGCCGAAGCCCTGTTCCCGGACCTTGTCCGCTTTGTCCTGGGCGAGACAGGCGTTCCGTGGGACTGGGAATACGGGCCACAATTGGCGCCATGAAAAAAGGCCCCGGATCGCTCCGGGGCCTTCTGCTTTCGGGGATAATCCGACGCCTCAGGAGGCGTAGAATTCGACCACGAGGTTCGGTTCCATCTTCACCGGATAGGGCACTTCGGCCAGGTCCGGGGCGCGGACGAAGGTGGCGGCCATGCCGCGCAGATCGACCGTGATGTATTCCGGGGTGTCACGCTCGCCGGAGGCCAGGGCCTCGAGGACCAGGGCCATGCTGCGCGACTTTTCACGGACGCTGACCACATCGCCCGGCTTGACCCGGTAGGAGGCGATGTTCACCCGCTTGCCGTTCACCTGCACATGGCCGTGATTGACGAACTGGCGCGCCGCAAACACGGTCGGGACGAACTTGGAACGGTAGACAACGGCGTCCAGCCGGGATTCCAGCAGGGCGATCAGGTTTTCGGAGGTGTTGCCCTTGCGACGGGCGGCCTCGGTATAGGTCCGGGCGAACTGCTTTTCGGTCAGGTTGCCGTAGTAGCCCTTGAGCTTCTGCTTGGCCTTCAGCTGCAGGCCGAAATCGGAGACCTTGGACTTGCGGCGCTGGCCATGCTGGCCGGGGCCGTAGGAGCGCTTGTTCACCGGGGACTTGGGACGCCCCCAGATGTTTTCGCCCATCCGGCGGTCGATCTTGTATTTGGCGCTCTGGCGCTTGGACATGGGTCACTCATCTGCTTCGATCCGAGCCGGCGCCATCCCCAGATGGAGGCGCGATCTCAACGGCGGTTTCGGATCACCCGTATGGAATTCCGGCACCGTCCGGCGGGCCAGCGGCGTGGAAGCGGCGGTGTATGACGACTGGGAACCGCCAAGTCAACTGCTTGGCGATGTGGCAAGGTCTGGCGATGCTGAGATGGCGCGAGAATCAGACATCATGAGCGAGACAGACAGACCTGAAAGAAAGATCGCTGTCATCGGCGGCGGCTTCAGCGGATCCCTTCTCGCGCTCAAGCTGACAGCGCGCCGGCCGGACTGGTTGATAACCCTGATTGACCCCGCCGTCAGGCCAGGACGCGGTCTGGCCTATGGCGCCTGCGCTCCCTACCATCTGCTCAATGTGCCCGCCCACCGCATGGAGGTGGGACTCGCGCCTGGCTTTCAAGCCTGGCTGCAGGGCTCCGGAAAGGATCTGGATGACGCTCTCGACGAGAGCGGCGGCGACCTTGCCGATGCGTTTTTGCCGAGACGGCTGCTCGGCGACTACCTGCAGGCCCGGTTGGCGGGGGCGCCGCCGTCCATCAACGGTCACGGATTGCGCCGGGTCAGGGGCGAGGCCGTGGGCGTCTTGGAGGGCCCCGGGCGCGGCGTGCGGCTTTTCGATGGACGCGAGATCGAGGCCGACATCGTTATTCTGGCGACAGGAAATCTGCCGCCAAAGGCCCCTCTCCCGGCCGATTCCTGGTTGCAGGATCACCCGGCCTTCATTCCGGACCCGTGGGCCAAAGGAGCCCTTTCGGGTCTGGATCCGGAGGCTCAGGTTCTTCTTCTTGGAACCGGGCTGACGATGGTCGATATCGCCCTCCGGCTGGCGGAGGAGGGGCAAACGGGCCCGATGCTGGCGATCTCCCGTCGCGGCCTGGCGCCTACCGCACACCAGTCCGGCGGCGCCTGGGCGCCGTTTCTGACGCCGATGCTCCCGGCCTCTCCCCTGACCCTGTGCCGGGCTATTCGCCAAGCTGCAGCCCAGGCCAGCCGCGAGAACCTGCCCTGGCAAAGGGTCATGGATGCGGTAAGGCCGTCGATAGCCCAGGTTTGGCAGTCCTGGTCCGAGGCTCAGAAGCGTCAGTTTCTGCGGCACCTCCGACCACGCTGGGACGTTCATCGCCACCGAATGGCGCCGCGAGTCGCAGCCCGACTGGACGGCTTGATGGAGTCAGGAGCCCTGACGGTCATGGCGGGCCGATTGCGGAACTGGACCCGACAGGGGGATCAGGTCTCGGCCACCCTTTTCCGCCGTGGCGGCGCAGGGTCGATGGCGATACGGGCGGGAAGCGTCATCAACTGTACCGGTCCGCGAAGCGACCTTCAGGGACTGGCGGTTCCGTTGTTTTCCGATCTGTCCCGCCGGGGCCTGATTCTGCCGGACCAGCTGGGCCTTGGACTGGAGTCGGACGATTGCGCGGTCCTGGATCACCGCGGAAAAGCTTCGTCCTGGCTTTACGCGGTGGGCCCTCTCACCCGGCCCGCGCTTTGGGAGATCACGGCGGTTCCAGAGATTGCAGCGCAACTGGACCGCCTGAGTCTTGCCTTGTCGCGAACCGAAGCGCCTGCGACCAGCGGCCTGGCTGAGACCTTTGTCGACATGGGCGCCGGAATCTAAACCGTCCGTCTAGTCAGGCCTTAAGTCGTTCAGCGTGCCAGGCGATGTGGTCGGCGATGAAACTGGCCATGAAGAAGTAGCTGTGGTCGTAGCCGTCCTGGCGCCGAAGAGTCAGGGCCTGTCCAGCCGAGGCGCAGGCGGCTTCCAGAAGGTCCGGCTTGAGTTGGCTTTCCAGAAAGGTGTCGCCCAGGCCCTGATCCACCAGAATACTGTCAAAGTGGCCACGGGCGGCGCCGGAGCCGATCAGCAGGCAGGCGTCATGGGCCGCCCAGGAGGACCGGTCGTCGCCAAGATAGGCCCCGAAGGCCTTCTCGCCCCAGGGGCAACGGGTTGGGGAGACGATTGGAGCGAACGCTGAAACCGATCGAAAGAGCTCAGGGTGGCGGAGGGCCAGGGTCAAGGCTCCGTGCCCGCCCATACTGTGCCCAGAGATGGATCGTCTGCCAGGTTGGGTCGGGAATGTATCGTCAACCGCCGCAAGGAGATCGACGGTGATGTAGGTTTCCATCGAGAAATGCGGCGCCCAAGGCGCCTCCGTCGCATCAAGATAGAAGCCGGCCCCCTGTCCCAGATCATAGGCCGGATCATCCGCCACTCCCTCGCCGCGGGGGCTCGTGTCCGGGGCCACGATGATCAGGCCATGCGAGGCTGCCGCGCCGTAGGCGCCGGCCTTGGTGGTGAAGTTGTCTTCGGTGCAGGTCAGGCCGGACAGCCAGATCAGCACCGGAAACGGTCCTTCGCCCGGCGGCACGAAGACACTGAACTTCATCGGCGTCCCGGTGGCGGCGCTGGCATGCCGGCAATAGCTCAGGGTCCCGCCATGGGTACGGTGGGTGGCCAGGATCTCGACGCCGGACACGCCTAGAACACCACTACAGAACGGATGCTTTCCCCGGCATGCATCAGGTCGAAGGCCTTGTTGATGTCTTCCAGCGGCATGGTGTGGGTGATCATGGGATCGATCTCGATCTTTCCATCCATGTACCATTCGACGATCTTGGGGGTATCCGTGCGGCCGCGGGCGCCGCCAAAGGCGGTGCCTTTCCAGACCCGGCCCGTGACCAGCTGGAACGGCCGGGTGGCGATCTCCTTGCCGGCTTCCGCCACGCCGATGATGATGCTCTCGCCCCAGCCGCGATGGCAGGCTTCGAGGGCCTGGCGCATGACCGTCACATTGCCTGTGGCGTCGAACGTGTAGTCGGCGCCTCCGTCGGTCAGGGCAACCAGGTGCGCGACGATGTCGCCCTCGACGGCCTTGGGATTGACGAAATGGGTCATGCCGAACCGGCGGCCCCAGGCCTCGCGATCAGGGTTGATATCGACACCGATGATCATGCCTGCGCCGACCATCTTCAGCCCCTGGATGACGTTCAGGCCGATGCCGCCGAGACCAAACACGATGCAGTTGGCGCCGGGCTCGACCTTGGCCGTATTGACCACAGCGCCAACGCCGGTGGTGACCCCGCAGCCGATGTAGCAGGCCTTGTCGAAGGGGGCGTCCTTGCGGATCTTGGCCAGGGCGATCTCGGGCAGCACCGTATGGTTGGAAAAGGTGGAACAGCCCATGTAGTGGGCAATGGACTGGCCCTTGTAAGAGAACCGGCTTGATCCATCCGGCATCAGGCCCTTGCCCTGGGTGCCGCGAATGGCCGTGCAGAGGTTGGTCTTGCGGCTGAGGCAGCTTTTGCACTGCCGACATTCGGGCGTGTAGAGCGGGATCACATGATCGCCGGGCACGACGCTGGTCACCCCGGGGCCCACCTCCAGCACCACGCCGGCGCCTTCATGGCCCAGGATCGAGGGAAAGATGCCTTCGGAGTCCAGACCATCCAGGGTGTAGGCGTCCGTATGGCAGATGCCGGTGGCCTTGATCTCGACCAGAACCTCGCCGGCGCGGGGACCTTCCAGGTCGACCTCCAGGATCTCCAGAGGCCTTTTGGCTTCGAAGGCGACAGCGGCGCGGGTCTTCATGGGCTTGAGTCTCCTGATCCTGAATGGATCGGCAACCTAACGCCTCATTTCGCCGCGTCCATGCGTTCGAGCATGCTGAATCTGCAAAACGCCATGACAGCGCAAGGAGGGGATCAGTCCTGGGGATTTTCAACCAGGATCCGGCTGAGCCAACGCCCCTCGGGACGCTTCAGAAGGACATCCTCGATGAGCCAGCGCCCCTCTTCACGCACCAGATCGAACTGCCGCTCGCGGGTTTGCCGGTAGTTGGTGAAGGTGACCCGGTAACTGGCCGTGGTCTCGGTGCGGCTGGTCTG
>CAMAVA010000182.1 GCA_945861515.1 Brevundimonas vancanneytii
CGCCGGACAGCCACTCAGCAACAAATCGAACCCGTTCATCCATGGCGCTGCTCTCAAGCCACGGCATCGGCAAGCCCTCCTCCATCCAGAGGAAAACTGTCACCCATCTATCCGGGCTGGTCTGTCAGCTATCTATCCGAGCCGTACAGGCGAAGCCGACGGATGAGGGGCCGTGCCGGCGGTAAGGGATTGATCATGAATGACTTTCGAATACAGACCGCGCGGGAAGACCCCCATTCGACCCGCCAGTCAGACCGTTCGAACACTCACCGCCGCCCCTCTTGACCGTTCCCCCCGCCGGGGCGTTCACTTGCCCCCAAGCGCGCCCGTTCCAGAGGCGCCGCGCCAAAACCGGGAGGACCAGCCATGCCCTATGTCGAGGGTCAGACGGTGCATGACGCCGACGCCCATGTGATGGAGCTGCCCGGAACCATCCCGCCCTATGCCGATCCGGCCTGGAGGGAGGCTCTTGCGGACCGTATCCGTCACAGGAAGGACGCCGACGGCTGGGCGGAAGCGGCCCGGACCCTGCAGCAGGACGCCGATTTCCGGGAAGGCGCGGCCGAGGGCCTGCTGGCCCGCAAGAACTATCAGGCGCTGGGCGCCTTTGACCGGGCCGACCGGCCCCGGGCCCTGGACCTGTTGGGCTTTGCCAGCCAGCTGGTGTTTTCCACGGCGGGCCTGGCCCTGTTCGACCTGGAACATGACGCGGACCCCGCCCTGTCGGTCCAGGCGGCCCGGGCCCATAACCGGATGATGGCTGACTATTGCAGCATCGACCGGCGACTGCTGCCCACGGCCTATGTGCCCCTGGCCGATCGCGGCCAGACCCTGAACTTGGCCAGGGAAGCCATTGCCCTGGGCGCCAGGGGGCTGATGATCCCCAGCCGCACGCCCTACGGCCACAGCCCCAGCCACCGGGATTTCGAGCCCCTCTGGGCCCTGGCCCAGGAAGCCGGCCTGCCCATCCTGTTCCATGTCGGCGGCGAGCTGAAGATGGACGCGGCCTATGTGGAAAACGGCGGCCCCCGGGTGCTGGATTTCCATGGCGGGGCGGAAAACTTCACGTCCCTGACCTTCATGGCCATTCCCCTGTCGGTCTGGCAGACCCTGTCGGCCCTGGTTCTGGACGGGGTGTTCGACCGCTATCCGGCCCTGAAGTTCGGGGCCATCGAGCTGGGCGCCAGCTGGCTGCCCAGCCTGATGCAGTTCCTCGATTCCGCCGCCGCCGCCTTTGGCAAGGAAGAGCGGGTGCAGCGGCTGTCGGCCCGGCCCAGCGACATCCTGCGCCGCCAGCTGCGGGTCACCCCCTATCCGCACGAGAATGTCGGCTGGATCATCGATAATGTCGGCCCGGACATGGCCCTGTTCTCGTCCGACTATCCCCATGTCGAGGGCGGGCGAAACCCCATGAAGCGGTTCAATGACAGCCTGTCTGGCACGTCGGCGGCGGCCCGGCAGGGCTTTTTCCGCAACAATTTCATCGACCTGATGGGCGCCGGCCTCGACGCCGACCTGCACGACCTGCCGGGTCTGGCTGCGGCGTGAGCGGGGGACGGTTGGCCTATTTCGACGTCGCCGCCGCCAGGGCCTGTCGATAATCGGCCGCCGTCTCGAGCCCTGACAGGTCCGGCCCCAGGTCCGGCTTGCCGGCCTTGCAGTAGAGATTCGCCAGCTTGCGAGACGCCATCCCCTCGGCCAGCGGCTTGTCCTTCTGGAAGACGGACCGCCGGCGCTCGACCCCGTCGGCGCCATAGAGCCGGCCGCTTGAGACCTGATAGACCTGTTTGGGACAATCCACCCACAGCCGGGCCACGGTCAGGTTGGGGCCGGCGGCGTCCGCCCCGACGATCACCGCCGTGACATGGAAGACCCCCGACAGGTTGGACCGCTTCAGGCTGCCGGCATCAAACCAGGTCGGCCCCTCGGCGCTGGGCCCGGCAAAATGCAGCCGCCCGGCCGGCAGGACAGGGTCCTCCACCGGCATCTGCACAACCGGCGGCCCGGCCGCGGCCGACAGCATGAGGGGCGACAGCATCAGGGAAGACGCGAGCAGGAGAGAGATCATGGCCCTGACAGACCACAGCAGGCCGTCAATTTCAAACCCTCTTGGCCCGCCGCCAACCCGCCCTTAACCGACCCCCGCTAGACTGCCGGCCATGACGACCCAGGCCATTTCTCCCGAACAGCTCGCCACCCTCAGCCACGAGTTCCGCACCCCCCTGAACGGGGTGCTGGGCATGGCCAGGCTGCTGGACGGCACCGACCTCAGCCCCGAACAGCGGTCCTATGTCGCGGCCCTGAAGGAAAGCGGCGACCATCTGCTGGGGCTGGTCAATGATGTGCTGGATCTGGCGCGGCTGGGCGCCGGCAAGGTCGAGATCCATCCGGCCCCCATGGATGTCGAGAACCTGCTGCGGCAGGTGGCCGAGCTGATGAGCCCCCGGGCCCATGAAAAGGGCATCGAGATCGCCTGGGCGGCGGCGCCAAGGCTGGGCCTGGTCAAGGGCGACGAGGGCCGGCTGCGGCAGGTGCTGCTGAACTATGTCGGCAACGCGGTGAAGTTCACCGAATCCGGCGGGGTGCTGCTGGCGGCCGAACCCGATGGAGCGGGCGGGGTGAGGTTCACGGTCAGCGACAGCGGCCCGGGCGTGCCGGCCGCCGTGCGAACCCGCATCTTCGAGCCCTTCATCCATGCCGACCCCAGCCATGGCGGGTCGTCCCTGGGCGGGGCGGGCCTGGGCCTGGCCATCGTCCAGCGCCTGGCCGACGCCATGGGCGCCGATGTCGGTGTGACGGATGCTCCGGGCGGCGGCGCCCGATTCTGGTTCACTGCCGCCCTGCCGGCCAATGGGCCGATCGTGCTGGACCAGACCCTCAAGGGGCGGACGGTGGTCGTTGCCAGTCCCAACCTGGTGGTGCGCCGCGCCGCCTGCCGGCAGATCGAGGCCTGCGGCGGCAAGGCCCTGTCCAGCGCCGGGGTGGCCGGGGCGGTGAGCCGGGCGCCGGACGGCGCCGTGCTGCTGATCGATCACCGCCTGCTGCAGGGCCGGCGCGGCCTGAAACCCCCGGCGGGCAGACAGGCCATCGTCATGCTGCGGCCGGACGAGCGGGACCGGATCGAGCCCTGCCGCAAGGCCGGATTCGCCGGCTATCTGATCAAGCCCCTCCGCCGCGCCTCCCTGGCCGCCCGGGTCCTGGCCGCCCTGGCCGAGGCGCCGGCCTTCGAATCGGCGGCCACCGAGGATGACCGCATCGCCCCGGCATGCGCCCCGGGCGCCCGGGTCCTTCTGGCCGAGGACAATCCCATCAACGCCCTGCTGGCCCGCACCCTGCTTGAGCGGGAGGGGGCTGTGGTCGACCGCGCGGCCAGCGGCGAGGAAACCCTGGCCGCCCTTGAGGCTGCCTCCTATGACCTGGTCCTGATGGATGTGCGGATGCCCGGCATGTCCGGTCTGGACGCCACGCGCAAGCTGCGGGAACGGGGCGTCACGACCCCCATCGTCGCCCTGACCGCCAATGCCTTCGAGGATGACCGCCGGGCCTGCCTGGCCGCCGGCATGGATGATTTCCTGGTCAAGCCCCTCAACGCCGCAGGGCTTCGCGCCGCCCTTGCCCGCTGGGCCCGCTGGACGGACCGGTCGGCTCAGGCCAAGCTGGCGGTCTAGTCCCCCGCCTCCCGCGCCGGGACCTTGCGGGGAACGGTGCATGGCGGATCAGGCGGCGAAGACAGCGGAACCCTCGAGCGGCATGACCGCCAACCAGCTGCTGTTCGGGTTCACCGGCCGGGTCGAGCGCCTGCAGGTCTGGCTGGTGGCCGTGGCCTGCGCCTCCATCTTCGGCCTGTTCTGGGCCCTTGTGAACCTGCGGGCCCCGGCGGACCCGACTGCGATCCCGCCCCCCCGTCCTCCAGGCGCGGAAATCCTCGACGCCCTGCCGGTGGTCATCGGTATCGGCCTGATCTGGCCCCTGGCCGCCATCGGGGTGAAGCGCTGCCATGACCGGGGCCGCAGCGGCTGGTGGATGCTGGCGGCCCTGGTTCCGGTCCTGGGCTGGGTCTGGCTGGTCTATGACCTGGCCATCGCAAAAGGCAGCCCGGAACCCAATCGCTTTGGCCCAGCGCCCTCGGCCCTGAACGGGGGAGACCAGGGCGAGGCGACGCGGGACGTGCGCAGCACCACGGTCATGTTCTTTCTGGGGTTTGCGGCGGGCCTGCCGACCCTGCTGATCTTCGACACCCTGTCCATCTGGCTGCGGGATGTCGGACTGTCCCTGCAGGTCATCGGCTTTTTCACGCTGGCGACCCTGTTCACGGCTCTGAAGTTCCTCTGGGCGCCGATCGTCGATCGCACGACCATTCCGGTCCTGACCCGCTGGCTGGGCCACCGGCGGTCCTGGATGCTGGTCTCCCAGGCAGTGATCATCCTGGGACTGGCGCTGATTTCCGGGACCGACCCCTTGCGCAACCTCGGCCTGCTGGCGGCCTTCGCGGTGATGGTCGGGTTCGCCTCGGCCAACCAGGACATCGTCATCGACGCCTGGCGCATCGAGGTGGCCGAGGACGCCAAGCAGGGGGCCATGGCGGCGGCCTATCAGTGGGGCTACCGGATCGCCATCATCGTGGCCGGCGCCGTGCCCCTGATCCTGGCCGAGATCTTCACCTGGAGCCTGTCCTATGCGGCCATGGCGGGGGTGATGGCGGTCGGCGTCCTGGCCGCCCTGGCGGCGCCCCGCGAGGCCCAGCATAGGGTCCGGCCCATCGACACCCGGGGCCTGGCCCCACGGCCAGTGCAGGAGGCGGCGGAGTCAGTGCTTCGCGGCCTGCTGCTGCTGCTGGGCGCCCTGCTGCTGGGCACCGGCCTGACGGGCGATCCGGGCGGGGCCGGTGCCGTATTGATGCTCGCCCCCGTCATCATCAAAACTTCCACCGAATTCATAACCGTAGTGCTTAGCGAGAAGCTGTCGACACTGATTGTGTTTTATCTAATTGTTGCCGGATTGCTATTAATATTTATAATCCTTTTTACTGCACAAGTTCAAAAAAGAATGAATCCAAAAGTAGTTATTGTCGCTAGAAGTCTATTAGCTACTTTATTGCTTATCCTCGCCTTTGGATTGATATTAGAAATTTCCTTTGGAATAATCCCGACTCTGGTTTTGTTTGGCGGATACGTCGACGGAACCGCTCAGGCCATAATCGGCGCCGTCGGATCGCTCGCTCGGGTCTGGCTGCAAGTGGCAGCATCACTCGAAGGCTTCGCGACGGAGGTTTCCAGTTTCCTTACCAATGCATTCGAATCCGACGCCAAGGTCTGGCTGCAGCTGGGCGGGGTGCTGGGTGGATTTGGCGCCATCGCCCTGGCGGCCTGGCCGATCCCCGGCCATCCGACCCGGCCCGGCGTCTTCCTGTCCTCGGCCCTTGGCCAGCCCGTGGTCGAGTTCTTCGGGCGCTACGGCAAGCTGGCCGGGGTGATCCTGGCCCTGATCTGCCTCTACCGGGTCAGCGATTTCGTCCTGAACATCAATGGCGCCTTCTATGTCGATCTGGGCTTCACCAAGCTGGAGATCGCCGAGGTCCGCAAGGTGTTCGGGGCCGTCATGTCGATCCTGGGGGTTACCCTGGGCGGTCTGTCGGTGTTGCGGTTCGGCCTGATGCGGTCGCTGATCATCGGCGCCTTCCTGGGCAGCTTCAGCAACCTGGCCTTCGCCTGGCTGGCCATGGAGGGCCACAGCATCTACGCCCTGATGTTCGCCATTGCGGCCGACAATATCGGCGGCGGTTTCGCCGGCACGGCCCTGATCGCCTATATGTCCAGCCTGACCAGCATCGGATTCACCGCCACCCAGTACGCCCTGTTCTCGTCCCTCTATGCGCTACTTGGCAAGCTGATCGCCAGCCAGTCCGGCCGCATCGTCGAGGCGGCGGCGCATGCGGCGGACGGTATGGGCGCCCTGGCGGGCCTGAAGGGTCTGATGTCGCGCCTGCCGCCGGAAAGCTATGCCCAGGCCCTCGAGAAATCAGGGGTCTCCCCCGCCGCCCTGGGGACCGGCTATCTGGTCTTCTATGTCTATACGACGGTCATCGGCCTGTTTGGCATGGTGCTGGTGTTCTTCGTGGCCGCCCGC
>CAMAVA010000183.1 GCA_945861515.1 Brevundimonas vancanneytii
CCGTCCATCTCGACCAGCAGCTGGTTGAGGGTCTGTTCGCGCTCGTCATTGCCGCCGCCCAGGCCGGCGCCGCGATGGCGGCCGACGGCGTCGATTTCGTCGATGAAGATAATGCAGGGGGCGTTCTTCTTGGCCTGTTCGAACATGTCGCGCACCCGGGAGGCGCCGACGCCGACGAACATTTCAACGAAGTCCGAACCGGAGATGGTGAAGAAGGGCACGCCCGCCTCGCCGGCCACGGCCCGGGCGATCAGGGTCTTGCCGGTGCCGGGGGGGCCGATCAGCAGGGCGCCCTTGGGGATCTTGCCGCCCAGGCGCTGGAACTTGGCCGGATCCTTCAGGAAATCGACGATCTCCTGCAGTTCTTCCTTGGCCTCGTCGACGCCGGCGACCTCGTCAAAGGTGATGCGGTTCTTGTTCTCGGTCAGCAGCCGGGCCTTGGACTTGCCAAAGCCCATGGCGCCCCGGGCGCCGCCCTGCATCTGGCGCATGAAGAAGATCCACACCCCGATCAGCAGCAGGATCGGCAGGGCGTTCATCAGCAGGCCCAGCAGGCTGAAGCGTTCGGCCTTCTGGAAGGAGACATCGATCCCCTTGCCTTCCATCCGCTTCAGCAGGTCTTCGGTCACCGGGGCGGTGGCCATCAGGGTGCCGCCGTCCTGGGTGGTCAGTTTCATCCGGTCGGAAGAGACGACGTCGATCTTCTTGATCTCGCCATTGTCGATCTTGGTCAGGACATTGGAGTAGCTGATGTCGCTGCCTGGCCGCGTCGCGCCGGGCGCGGCTACCGTCCGGCCGCTCAGCACGCTGTAGATGACGATCAGGACGACCAGAATGACGCCCCAAACCGCGAAGTTCCGCAGATTCATGATCTCAACTCTTCCTTACCGGCCCTGTCCAAAATCAACATAGGTCGTCATCAGTCGCTTTGCCATGCTTCGCGACCGTTAACATGTCGGCCTCATGACGGATCTGGCCCGTCGCGGCCCGGAATCGGGCCAGGGCCAGCGACCTGACGCTGACAGGATGACCGATTGCAAGGATCGGGCAACTGAACTGTCCCTGGTCGTCCCTGATCAAGGGAAGGCCGGGCCGGGCCGCCGCCGGCAGGGCCTTCAGCTGGTTCTGTTGGGTCGGGGGCAGCTTCCCGACATGACCGGCCAGGGGCAGGACAGTCATGTTGCCTGTGGAGGCGGTCATTTCGAACCGGCCGTCCCAGATCACTGTTTCGTTCTGGGGCAGGTCGAGCGGTTGCGCCGTGCCGCGCCGGTGTTCTCCGGCCTCCCGCATCACTTTCAGGACGCTGCCCTGCATTTCCAGCCGGGCGCCGGCCAGGGTGGCGACGAAGGCCTGTCCTCGGGCCATTCGCTCCAGGATGCTGTCCAGTTGGCGAGTCCGGGGCGGCTGGCTGGTCCCGCCCGCGCACAGGCAGGCTGCCGCCAGCTGTTGTCGCTTGAGCGCAGGACGCAGCACCAGGATGCCGGCATCCTGTTCAAGCCGGGTTCCGGCCGGCAAGGGGGCCGCTGAAGCCCCCGGATAGGCATGCGGCCCGGACATCTCGGCTTGCGGAGTGACCGTGTCTGAGGCGCCCAGCGCCTTTCGGGCCCGGGCCCGGGCGTAGCGGACATCCTGGTTGGCGGGGTCCTCGATCCAGGGTTCGTCCCGGAGATTCAACCAATTGCGAAGCGCGGCGCGGCGAACCTGAAGGAGCGGACGCAAGATGAAGATGTCGCGGCCTTCGGGCCAGACGGGCGACGGCGACCAGGGACGCGGACTCGATACGGTCGAACCGGCCCTGCGCATGGCCACGGCCTCGTCCAGATCATCCGCCGTATGACCCATCAGGATCACCTGCCCGCCCAAGGCCCGCGCCTGGTCGGCCAGAAGGCGGTGACGGGCCAGCCTTGCGGCTGCGGGAAGACCGGTGGCGGGCTTGGGCCCGGTCCAGGGGAGGGTCTGATGATGACGGCCCAGCCGCGCGCAGAGGCGGGCGCAGTCGTTGGCCCATTCGGCGGACCCCGGCTGCAGGCCATGGTCAATGGTCAGGGCGATCAGCGGGCGCCCGTTCAGCTGCGCCCATCGATGGGCCAGAAACATCAGGGCCCGGGAGTCGCTGCCGCCGGACAGGGCCACCAGGACAGGCGCTGTTGAGTGGGCGGCCAGATGGTCATCCATCCTGCCGGCGAACCGCGTCTCGAGGTCGTCGGGCTCCGCTCGGGCCGCGTCCTGCAGATCCGCGACAGGCAGGACCAGGGCTGTTCCTAGCCCGTGCACTTGGCTTCGAGGCGGGCGGCCTGGGCCCTTTGGCCGATGGCCGGCGGCGCCGACGGATACCGGCGGGACAGCTCGGCCAGGGTCTGGCAGGCGTCGGCCGGCAGGCGCTGGGCAATCAGGGCGCGGGACAGCTCGACCACGGCGTCAGGCGCCCAGGCGGTCTTGGGCCAGCCCCGGATCGCGCCGATATAGGCAGACGCCGCCTCTGCATTGGCGCCGCGGGCGGTCAGGGTCTTGCCCAGCCAGTACCGGGCCTCGGGCGCCTTGGGGGTGTCGCCGAAGGTGGCGACATAGCGTCCGAAGGTGGTCTCCGCCCCGACATTGTCCCCTTCGGTCATCAGGCGGCGACCCTGGGCGAACAGGGCTGCGGCATCGGCCTGCGGATCAGCGGCGGGTTCCGCCTCGGCGGTCTCGACCGGCGGCGGCGTTTCGAGGACCGCAATCCGCGCTTCCAACGCCGCCACACGGTCGGTCAGGGCCTTGTTGGCGGCCTCGGACCTTACCAGGGCCTTCTGGGTCTGCTGCAGATCGAAGGTCAGGGCTTCGCCGGTGGCGTTGTTGCGGGTCAGGGACTGTTCCAGATCCGTGACCCGTTCGGTCAGGCTGGCGAGAAGTTCCGCAGACTCCGAATCCTGGACCACGACCGGCTTGCCCGACTCCCGGCCCTGGAAAACGATCGAACGAAGTTCCCGGACCACCTTTTCCATCTTCTCCAGCCGCCGCACCGACCGGTCGTCCAGGGGGTCCGGCATGGGGGTCTGGGCCTGGGCGGCAAAGGTGGCCGTCACGGCGATCAGGACAGCCACGAACGGGGCAGCCTTGAGGGCGGCGGAGACTCTGGGGGTCATCATCGGTCGACTTTGGTCCTGGTCGTGTGGGCCTTCGCCAGAGCGGCGATGCTGATCATGATCGTTCGGGTCGGCGTCGAGAATAGGGCGCCGTCAACAGGCTGAAACGAAAAAGGGGCCGCTGTGATGCGGCCCCTTCTCGCATCGTTTGCTCTGGTGACTAGCGAGCGCCGTCGACAATCACCGTCTGGCCATTACGGTTACGCTGGTAGGCGTCCTCGGACGTGCCGGCGTCGATCGGGCGCTCCTTGCCATTGGACAGGGTCGCGATCCGGCTGGGAGCAACGCCGCGGGCGATCAGGTACTCGCGGACGGCATTGGCGCGGCGCGAGCCCAGGGCGAGGTTGTACTCGCGGGTTCCGCGTTCGTCGCAGTTGCCCTCGATCCGGACCCGGACATTGGCCCAGCGGCGCAGCCAGGCCGACTGGGCGTCCAGAACCGGCGCGGCATCGGCGCGGATCACGTACTGATCCAGATCGAAATAGACGAAATCACCGATGTTGATGATGAAGTCCTGGGTCGTTCCCGGGATCGGACGGCTGTCGATGGGGCCAGGACCCGCCGGCGGAATGTAGGATCCGCCGCCGGAGGACGGTCCGGGACCGGACGGACCGGGGCCCGGACCGGGCGTCGGCTTGGAGGCGCAGGCGGCCAGGGACAGGACTGCCGCGCCGATCAGCGCCAGTTTTACCTTGCTTTGGGCGTTGAAGCGCATGCGAGCTCCTCCTCTTGGGGTTTGGTCGGCATCATACTGGCGCCGAACGCTGATCTGTTAAGTCTAAAATGACTTTCGGCCCGACTATGGCCCGGAATTGCGACATCTGGACCACAATTCGTTTGTCAGTTGAACAGGCCTGCCCGAATTTCAGTTCAACAGCGGTGACCAGGCCGGGTCCGAGCCTGAGCCCTGATAGGGCGCTGGCCGCAGTATCCGGCCGGTGATGTCGACATTCCACAGCCGGGGCTCGCCGCCGCGACCTTCGCGGAAGAACATCAGGACCCGGCCATTGGGGGCCCAGGTCGGGCCTTCGTCCAGATAGCTTGTGGTCAGGATCCGCTCATCCGACCCATCCGGACGCATCACGCCGATGTGGAAGACCCCGCCCGCCTGTTTCGTGAAGGCGATGAAGTCGCCCCTCGGGCTCCAGACCGGCGTCGTATAGCGACCTCCGCCGGCCGAAATCCGCCGCACGCCGCTGCCGTCGCTGTTCATGACATACAGCTGTGGCGATCCGGCCCGGTCTGAATTGAAGACAATCTGGCCGCCATTGGGGGAAAAGCTGCCGGAGGTGTCGATGCCCGGGTCGCTGGTCAGACGGCTCTGGGTCCGGGTGCGCAGGTCCATCGAATAGAGGTCGCTGTTGCCGCCGCGCTCGACGCTGAACACCACCTTGCCGCCGTCTGGCGAAAACCGGGGGGCGAAGACCATGCCGGGGAACTTGCCCAGGGTTTCCTGCCGCGAGGTCTCGATATTGTAGAGATAGACGCTCGAGCCGGTCGGACGAAGCGCCATATAGGTGATCTCCTGGCTGTTGGCGGAGAACCGGGGCGTCATGACGATATAGCTGCCGTCGGTCAGGTAGCTGTTGTTGGCGCCATCCTGATCCATGATCGACAGGCGCTTGACCCTTTTGCCGCGCGCACCGCTTTCGGCGATGAACACGACCCGCGTGTCGAAATAGCCGGTTTCGCCGGTCAGCTGCTGGTAGACAGCGTCGGAGATCTTGTGGGCCACCCGGCGCCAGTTCTCGGCCGTCGAGGTGAACTGCAGGCCCAGAAGCTGTTGACCGCCAAAGGTGTCCCAGAGCCGGAAATCGACCCGCAGCCGGCCATCGGACTCGACCGAAACGGCGCCGTTGACCAGCACCTGGGCGTTGATCACCTTCCAGGCCTCGAAATTGGGCTGGACGGCGATGTCCAGACCTCGTTCCGGAAAAGAGACCGGATCGATGGGGGCAAACAGGCCTGACCGCTCCAGATTGGCGCTGATCACCTGGGCGATGTCCGAACCGCGAGACGCGCCGGAAAAGGCCGGAATGGCGATCGGCAGGGGCTGGATCACCCCCTGGTTGATGTCGATCTCGATCTCGGCCCGGGCGGCGCCGGGCAGGACGCCCGCCCCGAGGACGACGGCGCAAAGGGCGATCAGGACAGAACGGAGGGTCATGGCTGGCTCCTCGAAAGGCAATGGGGGCAGGGCCCGGCGAACGACCGGCTGGAAGGACATTGAGGGCCGATGGTCCGGGCCAGGGTCATGCCGAGCAGGCCTGCTGGGCATCAAAATTCAGGTTCAGGGGCTCGCCCACATAGTCTTCCGGAAGGTTGCGGAAGGGCAGGGAGGCGGTGATGGCCAGAATGGCCTTGGTCGTCGCCGCCTGGACCATGGGATCATTGGATTTGCCGCGTTTCACCACGGGATCATCGATCAATTGGCCGGAGGGAGAAACCCGAATCTGCAAGGTCAGTTTGATGCGGGACCCGCCCTCGACATCGCAGTTGGGGCGCCAGCGGCGGTTCAACTCATCGACCAGCCCCTGGATGGAACTGGCGTTCAGGCCCTTGCCGCCGCCATCCGGCCGGGGTTGCGGCGCGGTGGCTGGCCTGGTCGGGCCCTTGTCGCCGCCCGCGGGCTTGGGCTTGCCGCCGCCGGCCTTCTGCAGCCTGCGCTCCAGGGCGTCGAGGTCCAGTTCGGCCCGTTGCTGGGGCTTGGCGGTGGGGGACGGGGCCGGCCTGGCCTTTTCGGCGGGCTTGGTCGGCGTCCTGGCCTCGGCGGGGATCGGGGCCGGAGCCGGGGGGGCGATCACCTCTGGCGGCGCCAGGGGGATGGGCTCCTCGGTCAGGGCGTCGACCTCCTGCGCGCCCTGGAGCGCGGCGCTGACCTCGGTCATGGGCGCGTCGCTGACGATCGTCACCGGCACCGCCGATCCGAACGGCAGGGGCGTGCTCTTTTTCGGCATCATCAGCAGGACAGC
>CAMAVA010000184.1 GCA_945861515.1 Brevundimonas vancanneytii
CGCCGGACCCGGCTCTCCAGGTCCACATAGGAAAACAACGCTCCCGAACGCTGATCCGAACCCCGCATTGCCCGCTCCCGATGGACATTACCGCCCAACGGTTGAATCATGCTCCGAACGATCAGGCGAGCAGGTTTTTCCTCAGCCTGTTAGGGCGAGGTTGGACTGTGCATTCACTTTTCCCTGATCGGCGGCCAGTCGGAACCAGCGGGCGGCTTCGGAGTCGTTCTGCGGGATGCCCCGGCCTTTGGCGTACATGTGGGCGAGATTGAACTGTGCGCTTGCATACCCTTGGTCCGCCGCCAGCCGGTACCAGTGGAGGGCTTCAGCATAGTTCTGCGGCACGCCCTGCCCGTTGGCGTACATGAGGGCGAGGTTGTACTGTGCGAAAGCGTTCCCCTGATCCGCCGCCAGCCGGAACCAGCGGCCGGCTTCTGCATAGTTCTGCGGTATGCCTTGCCCGCTGGCGTATGCGACGCCGAGATCGGTTTGTGCGTCCGCGCTCCCCTGATCAGCTGCCAGTCGAAACCAGCGGGCGGCTTCGGAATCGTTTTGCGGGATGCCCCGGCCTTTGGCGTACATGACGCCGAGACTGAACTGAGCTTTCGCATTCCCTTGATCCGCCGCCAGCCGGTACCAGCGCACGGCTTCGGCATCGGTCTGCGGGACGCCCTTGCCGTTGTCGTACATGACGCCGAGATTGTACTGTGCTTTCGCATGCCCTTGGTCGGCAGCCAGCCGGTACCATCGGAGGGCTTCGGAGTCGTTCTGCGGGACGCCCCGGCCATTGTCGTACATGACGCCGAGATTGAATTGCGCGTTCGCATGCCCTCGGTCCGCCGCCAGCCGGTACCAGCGCTCGGCTTCGGCATAGTTCTGGGGGACGCCCTGGCCTTTGGCGTACATGACGCCGAGACCGAACTGCGCGTCCGCATGCCCTTGGTCCGCCGCCATCCGGTACAAACGCACGGCTTCGGCATCGTTCTGGGGGACGCCGTGGCCTTTGGCGTACATAACGCCGAGATTGTACTGTCCGCGGGCATTCCCTTGTTCCGCCGCCAGTCGGTACAGGCGGAGGGCTTCGGCATACTGGCGCGCCCAGTAGGCGTCAGCGGCGTTCTGAAGCGTCCTCAAGACCTCTCGCGATTCCACGGACTGAGGCGGCGAGACGCCTCGCCCACTGGCTGAACCCGCAAAAAGCAACGCCGTCGCCAAACCGATCGCCGCAAACATGACCGCCCCCTGGCTGCGCTATCGGGCTGACCATGCATGTCAGGGGCGAGTGCAGCAAGTCGGACAATGGCGACCGCCCCTTCGCGGCTGGCGCCTGAATGGTTTTCAGGATCAAGCCCCGCCGCCGGCGCGGCCCCTCAACCGTCAGCTTCGCTGACACCTTCTCCCGCGAGGGGAGAAGGGATTTTTTTGCAAGCTGCGGCTCGCCGGCCGGCTATTGTACGGGTCGCCACAGGGTTCGGCAACGAAGGGCCACGCGACCTGTAAGGTTTCCGGACGGAAGCGGCCGGGCGGGACAAGGGCTCTCCGGAGGCGGTCGAAGCGGGAGAGGTGATTATCGCACGAGGTCGGTTGGTCCGCGCGGCGGTTCCTCGGCGCCCCGAAGCCGGAGCCGGGGCTAGAGACCGGGTGGCGTTAAGAATGGTGTCCCCGGAATTGTGTGTCACTCCTGCGGTCCAATCGACTAAACCTCGCCGTTTCGCGCACTAGGACCCGTCAGTCTTCAACCGAACTCAGCCCTATCCGGTTTCCCTCGCTGTCCCCGATCTCGGCCACGTAACTGCGATCACCGATATGCGTCTTCGGGTAAAGCACCGCCGCACCCCGCTGGACGGCGCGTTCGAGAACGGGGTCGATATCAGGAACGTCAAAGTAGATGATCGGTCCGGTCTTCGAGGGGACGTAGACCTCTCCCCGGGCCAGGGCGCCGCTCGCTCCGGGCTTGCCGTCGCTTCGGGGAAAGAAGGCCATCTCGTAACCGTCGATCGTTCGCCGGTTCAGCCTGTAGCCGAACACGCCTTCATAGAACTGGATTGCCCGGTCAAGGTCGGTCACCGGGATCTCGAAGTGGTGGACAGGATTGGTCACGACAGCCGTCCCTTTGCCGGGTTCCAGGTTCGGTGGCGACGAAGGGGCCTTGGCCGAGGGACGGGGCGGTCCCCGTCATCGCTCGGTCTCGGCCTGTTCCAGCATCAGCCCGGCCGTGGCCTTGGCTGAACCGACGACGCCGGGAATGCCGGCGCCCGGGTGGGTGCCGGCGCCAACGATATAGAGGTTGGGGATCACATCGTCGCGGTTGTGCGGCCGGAACCAGGCGCTCTGTGTCAGGACCGGCTCCAGCGAGAAGGCGGAACCCAGGTGGGCGTTGAGACCGTCCTTGAAGTCCTGCGGCGTCCAGATGCGCGTGGTGACCAGATCCCGGCGCAGGTTCGGCATGTAGCGCTCTTCGAGATAGTCGATGATCTTCTCGCGGTATTCGGGTCCCTTTACCGACCAGTCTATATCGGCGGCCCCCAGATGGGGGACCGGCGACAGGACGTAGTGGCTGCTCATGCCGTCGGGCGCCATTGATGGATCGGTGGCGCAGGGGGCGTGCAGATAGAGCGAGAAATCTTCCGGCAGGGTCGGTCCGGAGAAGATCTCGGAGATCAGTTCCCGGTAGCGGGCGCCGAAACAGATGGTGTGGTGGGCCAGTTGCGGCTGCGGCGTGGAGGTGCCGAAATGCAGAACGAACAGGGACATGGAAAACCGCTTGGATTTCAGCGATTTCGCCTTCGCCTTGCCCCGTGGCGTGCGTCCCAGCATCCTGTCGTAAGTATCGACGACATCGCCATTGGAGGCGACCATGTCGGCTGCGATGACCTCGCCCCCCGCCAGGGTCACGCCCGTCGCGCGCTCGCCCTCGGTCTCGATCCGCTCGACGGCGCTGTTCAGCCGGACGACGCCGCCAAGGTCCTCGAACAGCCGGACGAGGCCGGCGATCAGGGCCCCTGTCCCGCCTCTGGCAAACCAGACGCCGCCGCGCCGCTCCAGGGCGTGGATCAGCGAATAGACCGAGCTCGACTTGAAGGGATCACCCCCGACCAGAAGGGTATGGAAGCTGAAGGCCTGACGCAGATGCGGGTCCTGGATGTACCGGGCCACCATGTCATAGACGCTGTTCCAGGCCTCCAGGCGAGCCAGCACCGGCGCCGCCTTCATCATGGTCCAGAACGACTGGAACGGCACCGAGCCAAGCTTGACGTAGCCCTCCTGGTACAGGGCCTCGGAATGGGCGTGGAAACGCTTGTAGCCCTCGACATCGGCGGGATTGAAAGCGGCCATCTGCCGCTCCATCGCCACCTGGTCGTTGTTGTAATCGAAGTGGGCGCCGTCTTCCCAGCAAAGCCGGTAGAAGGGATCGACCGGCATCAGGTCGACATAGTCCTTGAACTCGCGTCCCGTCCCCTCGAACAGTTCGGTCAGACAGTCAGGGTCGGTGATGACCGTGGGCCCGGCGTCAAAGGTGAAACCCTGCTCCTTCCAGACATAGGCGCGGCCGCCCGGCTTGTCGCGCATCTCGACCAGGGTGGTCTGCACGCCGGCCCGCTGAAGGCGGATGGCCAGGGCAATACCCCCAAAGCCCGCGCCGATCACAACCGCGCGTTTCGCTGCAACGTCTCTCATACCCGACTTCCTCGTCCTGTCTCACGGACCTGTAACAACGCCCGACCGAAGGGCACCGGTGGTTTTCCAGTCAGGATACGCAGCTTGTCCAACAGCGTACTCCTGCCTGCATAGAAGCGCTGAAGCACGCCGTCCGAGAGACCATAGAACCGTTCGAAAACGCGCCACCGCTGGGCAGGTTCTGCAGCCTTGAACAACATCCGGTTCAGCAGACGATAGAAGGCTCGCTCTCGCCAAAGTCTCTTGGAATAGGTCTCCGTCAGTTGCCTCAAGCCGGCGGAAGACAGGTCGTCCTGTTCCGCGATCAGCCGGGCCAGTAACACGGCGTCCGGCAGGGAATAGCCGGTCACCGGATGAAACAGGCCCGCCAGCAGCCCGGCCCGGGCCACCGGAGGCCCGTCGGCCCAGAAGGCGTCGATGTCGCCATCAAGCGCAATCGGCAGAACGCCCTCCTCTTCGGCGACCACCGCCTCAACCTTCCATCCTCGCGACCGGATATAGTCCTCAATCCGTCGCTTCAAGGTCTGCCGGTCCAGTTCGGGACCGTCGGCATAATAGGTGTCCTCGACCATGACCGTCCGGTCATCGAACGGCAGCAGATAGACAAACCGGTAGGCCCCGAACTGCTCGACCCTGGCATCCATGATGGTGGGTCGGGTCAGGCCATGGGGTTCGGCAAGCCGAACCGTCTGTCCGACAAAGCTCTGCCATCCCAGGGCCAGGGCCGGCGCCGACCTGGGGCCCCGGGCGTCAATCACGCCTCCGGCGGTGAGCCGGCGCTGGTCGGACAGGGTCACCCCCTCTGCATCCACCACGACCGCGTCGCCTGTGATCAGGCGGCCACCCAGCAAGGGCGCGACGGCCTCGTGCAACCGTTCGGACGTCAGACTGCTGTAGCCGGTGTTGAGCGTCCGGCTTCGGCGTGGAAAATGGACATCATAGCCGTCCGGCCAGCGATGCCCGATCGCGGGGGCGAGCCATTCCCTGTCGATCGGGGCGACGTCGCTATCGAAGATCGACCAGGTATGGTTTCCGCCGAGCGCGCCCTCACGTTCGATCACGCAGACCCTGACCTCGGGCCGATCAAGCGCAAGTCGCCATGCGATGAGGCTGGCCGCCAATCCCCCGCCAACCAGGATCAGATCGAAGTCAGGCTTTGAAGCGTTCATGCGATCCATCGGTCAGATTGCCTGAAGGGGCCGAAGGCGCTCGCCATGACCCCGGCGCCGGCGCTCGTGGATCCGGGCTGACACCATGCTGCGAATTGCAGGACTTGCCTGTTCATGCCACCGCCTTGATCCCGACTGCGACAACAACATGGTCAAGAGCGCGCGCCGAACCGCGAATCCAACCGTGATCGCCCCAGGTTTTCTAGGACGAGATCACAGAAAGGGTAAGCCGCTTTCAGGCCGTTTGACACGCCGGATCCGACTCTGTCGTGCGAAGCGCGGTCTGTGGCAATCGCCAGCCCGACGAAACGCCGCGCGCCTTGTCGAGAACCCGCCTGGCAGCCAACCGCCCGGACAGGGTCGCCATCGGAATGCCCGGTCCGGGATGCACGCCGCCGCCGGCAAGGTAGAGACCGGCAAGACCGCTCTCCGGGCCGGGGCGCTGGAAACTGCCCATCAGGCCGTGATTGGCGCGCCCGTAAAGCGCCCCGCCGCTGGCCGGAAAAAGCCTTTCGAAATCGGCCGGCGTCGTCGCGATCGTGGCCTCCGCTACCGGCTCCACGGTCAGTCCACAGGCCCCGAGCACCGCCCAGGCCCGGCGGCGCACCTCTTCAACCTGCGCCGCATCGAAGGACGCCTGGTCTCCGATCGCGGGCGCATTGACCAGCAACAAAAGGCGCTCCGTTTCTTCTGGCGGCGAGCGACCCCCTGCACGATCCTGGGCGCAGACATAGACTGTTGGCCGCTCGCAGATCGCCTGGTTCCCGAACACCTGGCGAAACTCGTCCTGGTAATTGTCTGCGAAGAAGACGGTGTGATGGGACAGCGGAAAGCCTCGGGTGCGGGCGGCGACGGTCCAGGTCACCGCCGAAAGCGAGCGCTTGCCAGACGCCACCGGGGCAGGGCCGGCGGTCCGATCGCCTTCGATCAGCGCCCCCCTCAAGGCCGAGATGTCGCCATTGAAGACGATGGAATCGGCCTTGCGGATTTCGCCGGACTCCATCCGCACGCCCGATGCGCGTCCCCCGGTCTGCAGGATCGCCTGGACGGCCTCGCCATAGACGAAGGTGACGCCCAGCGATCGGGCCAGCGACTCCATGCCCTTTGCGACACTGACCATCCCGCCTTCCACGAACCAGACCCCGTCCTTCTCGACATGGGCGATCAGCATCAGGGTTGCAGG
>CAMAVA010000185.1 GCA_945861515.1 Brevundimonas vancanneytii
GCGCCGGTGATGATCGCCCTGCTGGACCGCCTGGCCGAGGTCTGTGATCCGGGCACCAAGGTCATGGTGGTGGGCAGCGCCAACGACATCGCCCTCTACCGCGAGCTGATGAGGCGCGGGGTCAGCGAGTATCTGGTGCCGCCCCTCAATCCGCTGCAGATCATCCGCGCCATCGGCGGACTTTACGCCGACCCTGCGGCCCCGTTCATCGGCCGGCAGATTGCGTTTGTCGGCGCCCGGGGCGGGGCCGGGGCCTCGACCCTGGCCCACAATGTCGCCTGGACCATCTCCGAACGGATCCAGGCCGGGACCGTGATCGTCGACTATGACCTCGCCTTCGGCACCGCCGGCCTGAACTTCAATCACGATCCGGCCCACGGCGTGGTGGATGCCCTGGGTCAGCCCGATCGTCTCGATCCCGTCCTGATGGACCGGATGATGGCCCGTTGCACGGACCGGCTCAGCCTGTTCGCCGCCCCTGCCACCCTGGACAGCGATTACGATATCTCGGCCGAAGCCTATGAAGAGGTCACCCAGAAGATCCGCGGCGCGGCCCCTTTTGTCGTTCTGGACCTGCCTCACGGCTGGAACAGCTGGACCCGGCGCATGCTGATCGCCTCGGACGATCTGGTGATCGTCGCAACGCCGGACCTGGCCTCCCTGCGCAATACCAAGAACATGATCGATCTGGTCCGTCAGGCCCGTCCCAACGACAGCCCGCCGCGTCTTGTGCTGAACCAGGTGGGCCTGCCCGGTCGGCCGGAAATTCCGATCAAGGACTTTGGCGAGGCCCTGGGCCTGGCTCCCTCCATCGTGGTTCCCTTTGACGCCAAGACCTTCGGACAGGCGGCCAACAACGGCCAGATGATCCCCGAGGTCGCGCCCAAGACCAAGGTCTCCGAAGGGATCGAACAGCTGGCCCAGCTGATCACCCGCCGCGAACCGCCCGTTGTCCAGAAGGCGTCCCTGCTCTCCGGTCTGTTCAGGAAGAAATAGGTGTTCGGAAAGCGCTCGTCAGAGGCTGACGCCGCGGCGCGGCCGCCACCGCCCCCCGCTGCGGGCGCGGCGATCTCGACCCGTCCCCAGACCGCCTCGCCGCCCGCCAATGGCAAGGCCCCGGCCGGCAAGCCGCAGTCCGCCGCCGCCCTGCAGAGCAACAAGGTGATGGACAAGCTGTCCTCGGCCCAGGCGCCGGCGACAGAAGTGATCCGTGAGCAGAGCGACTATTACCACGCCACCAAGACGGTCATCTTCAACGCCCTGCTCAATACCATCGACCTGTCCCAACTGGCCCAGCTGGACGTCAAGGCGGCCGCCGCCGAGATCAAGGACATCGTCGCCGAGCTGGTGGCCATCAAGAATGTCTCGATGTCGGTGGCCGAGACCGAGGTTCTGGTCCAGGACATCATCAACGATGTTCTCGGCTACGGCCCGCTCGAGCCGCTGCTGGCCCGGGACGACATCAGCGATGTCATGGTCAATGGCGCCAGCCGGGTCTTCATCGAAGTCGGCGGCAAGACCCAGCTGACCAATGTGCGGTTCCGCGACAACGCCCAGCTGATGAACATCTGTCAGCGGATCGTCAGCCAGGTTGGCCGCCGCGTCGATGAATCCAGCCCCATCTGTGACGCCCGCCTGCCCGACGGCAGCCGCGTCAACGTCATTGCTCCGCCCCTTGCCCTGGATGGTCCGACCCTGACCATCCGGAAGTTCAAGAAGGACAAGCTGACCATGAAGGACCTGGTGGACTTCCGGTCCATCAGTCCCGAAGGGGCCAGGGTGCTGGGCGTGATCGGCGCCTGCCGCTGCAATGTCATCATTTCCGGCGGTACGGGCTCGGGCAAGACCACCCTGCTCAACACCATGACCGCCTTCATTGATCCGACCGAGCGGGTGATCACCTGCGAGGACGCGGCGGAACTGCAACTGCAGCAGCCTCATGTGGTCCGCCTCGAAACCCGTCCGCCCAATCTGGAAGGCTCCGGCCAGATCACGATGCGGGACCTGGTCAAGAACTGTCTGCGGATGCGTCCCGAGCGGATCATCGTGGGCGAAGTGCGCGGACCCGAAGCCTTCGACCTGCTCCAGGCCATGAACACCGGCCATGACGGCTCCATGGGCACCCTGCACGCCAACAGCCCGCGGGAAGCCATCAGCCGGGTGGAATCCATGATCACCATGGGTGGTTATGGCCTGCCCTCCCGCACCATCCGGGAAATGATCGTCGGCTCGGTGGATGTCGTCATCCAGGCCGCCCGCCTTCGCGACGGCAGCCGGCGCATTACCCATGTGACCGAGGTGGTCGGGCTGGAAGGCGATGTCATCGTCACCCAGGACCTATTTGTCTATGAAATGACCGGCGAGGACGAGGCCGGCAAGATCGTGGGCAAGCATCGTTCCACCGGCATCGCCCGTCCCCGCTTCTGGGATCGCGCCCGCTATTATGGCCTTGAGCGGGAACTGGCCGAGGCCCTGGATGCGGCGGAATAGGCCATGATCACCCTGCTTGTCGCCGTCCTGGCCTTTGTCACCGTCGCCGGCCTGGGCTTTGTCTTTGCCGGGGGCGGAGACGCAGGCTCGGCCAAGGCCGCCAAACGGGCCCAGGCCATCGTCTCGCCCGGCGGTCGCACGGCCCGCAAGTCCGCCTCGGCCCGGGCCGCCAACAGTCCCGAGGCCCGCCGCAAGCAGATCCTCAAGACCCTCAAGGATCAGGAACGCCAGACCAAGAAGGCCACCCTGAACCTGACGGCCAAGCTCAAACAGGCTGGCCTGAAGGGCAATGTCCGCAATTTCTGGATCGTCAGCGGGCTGATCGGCCTCGTGGCCTTCGGCGGCATGCTGCTGCTCCACCAGAATCCCCTCTTCGCCATTGGCCTGGGCTTTGCCGCCGGCCTTGGCCTGCCCCGCTGGGTGGTGGGATTTCTGGCCGGACGCCGTATCAAGAAATTCACGGAACATTTTTCCGACGCCATCGACATCATCGTCCGGGGCATCAAGTCGGGCCTGCCGGTCCATGACTGTCTCAAGATCATCGGCCGGGAAAGCCCGGAACCCCTGGCCGGCGAGTTCCGCAGCCTGGTCGAGAACATCGGGGTCGGGATCTCCATCGATAACGCCCTGGAACGCATGTACGAGCGCATGCCGACCAACGAACTGCGCTTCTTCGCCATCGTCCTGGCCATCCAGCAAAAGACTGGCGGCAACCTGGCCGAGGCCCTCAACAATCTCTCCCAGGTGCTCCGCTCCCGGAAGTTGATGCGGGAAAAGATCAAGGCCTTGTCTTCGGAAGCCATCGCCAGCTCCTTCATCATCGGCAGCCTGCCCCCCGGGGTGGTGGTGCTGATCACCGTGACGACACCCGCCTATATGGCGCCGATGTTCAGCGACAGCCGCGGCCACCTGATGCTGATGGGCGCCGCCTTCTGGATGGCCATGGGCATCTTCGTCATGCGCAAGATGATCAACTTCAAGTTCTGACGGGAGCGAAGGTCACGCCATGAGCCTTGTCAGCACCCTCACCGATCCGGACAACATCCTTTCGGCCTTTGTCGCCGTGGTGACCTTCGCCACCATCGTCACCCTGGTTCGGCCGATGCTCCGCGGCAACTCCCTGGAAAGCCGCCTCAAGTCGGTCTCCAATCGCCGCGAGGAACTGCGAAAACGCAATCGCGCCGCCCTGTCCAAGGGCGCGACCCCCGGCGTGACCTCCACCCTGCGCCATAGCGATGAGGGGCTCTACAAGAAGGTGGTGGAACGGCTTCAGCTGTCGCGCCTGCTGGAGGATCCCAAGGTCGTGGACAAGCTGGCCCAGGCCGGCTTCCGCGGCCCCCGGCCCGTGACCACCTTCTATTTCTTCCGCTTCATCATGCCCTTCGCCTTTGCGGTGGTGGTGGCCTTCTATCTGTTCGTCATCAACGACTTCGGCATGCCGATGATGCAGAAGATGACGGCCTGCACGGCCGCCCTGCTGATCGGCTACTACGCCCCCAACGTCTATATCTCCAATATCGCCGCCAAGCGGCGCGAGAGCATCGTCGGCGCCTTTCCAGACAGCCTCGACCTGCTGCTCATCTGTGTCGAAAGCGGCATGTCCATCGAGGCGGCCATCATGAAGGTCAGCCAGGAGGTGGGCGGCAGCTCCATCGAACTGGCAGAGGAACTGACCCTGCTGACCGCCGAGCTGTCCTACCTGCCCGAGCGGCGCCAGGCCTATGAGGGCCTGGCCAAGCGGACCAACCATCCGGGCGTCAAGTCGGTCGTCACCGCCATGATCCAGGCCGAACGCTATGGCACGCCGCTCGGCGCCGCCCTGCGCGTCATGGCCAAGGAAAACCGCGAACTGCGCCTGTCCGCCGCCGAGAAGAAAGCCGCGGCGCTCCCGGCCCAACTGACCGTCCCGATGATCCTGTTCTTCCTGCCTGTCCTGTTCGTGGTCATCCTGGGCCCGGCCATCATCAAGGTGCAGGACATCATGGCCCGGCAGTAGGGGGCAGGGTTGTGTCGCGGTCGATCTCCCAAGGTCGGGGAAGGCCGCGACTACCCTCCCGGCTGGGTCACCGACTGCCAGTTCCGACCGCTGGGCGGCGCTCCGGTAGCGCCACCAACTGCCGGCTTCGCAAGCGCCGCCTTCAGCCAGGCCATGTTGCTGGCCACCATCTCGGGCGGCAGGTCCTGGCGGGCCAGGCGTTCGGCTTCGTCCAGCCGCCCCTGCAGGCCGACCACCAGGGCCAGGTTCTGGCGGACGGTGGGCAGCAGTTGCGGGGCTGCGGCGGCGCGGCGCAGCAGGCGCTCGGCCCCGGGCAGGTCGCCCCGGGCGGCCTGGTACATGGCGTAGTTGCTCAGGACCGCCGGCTCGTTGGGGGCCAGGGCTGCGGCCTGCTGATGGGCGGCCAGGGCTTCCTCGTCCCGCTGCGCCTGTTCATAGGCCACCGCCAGAAGGGCGACCGGGCGCCAGTCCCGGGGCGACAGGGCGGCGGCCTTGCGCGCTGGCTCTATGGCATAGAATCCCTGGCCCATGCCGATCCAGGCCCGGGCCGATTCCAGCAGGGCGTTCATGTTGCCTGGGTCGACCACCAGCACCGTCTGGGCGGCGGCGGCGGCGTCCTGGAACCGGCGCAGGGCGCGCAGGGACTGCGACAGGCCGATGCCGGCCTCGGCGTCCCGCGGATCGATCTCGACCTGCCGGCCCCAGAAGGCGGCGGCGGCCAGGGGGTCAAGTCGCCGGGCCTCGATCCGTTCGGCGGCGCTGGCCTTGAGCGGGGCTGCCGGCAGGGCAGGGGCAGCCGCAGGCTTTGCCGCTGCCGCCTTGGCGGCCCCCTTGCCGGCCTCCGCTGCGGCGGTCTTTTCAGCCTTGTCGCCAAACGGCCAGCCGGCCGCCTGGACCGGCGCCGCCGGCAGGCAACAGACGCCCGCCATGAAGCTCAGGGTCAGGAGGGTTGCAGCAGGGGCGCGCTTGCGACACATGAAGGAGACCTCGGCCGGACGGGATGCGGGACCCAACCATCCCCCGGCCGGATCAAGGAATCGTTAAGCATAAATCCCTGCAGGCCTGTTCCATGTCCGATACCGTCATCGCCGCCTCCGATGGGCCCGTCGTCCCGCTCCGGCTGGTCCTTGCTGCGGACTGGCCGGATGTCCTGGCCTCCCGCCCGCCGGCCCTGGCCCGGCAGGCGCAGATCGCCGGCTTCAAGGCCTCGGCCGAACAGCTGCTTCTGCTCCACAGTCCTGATGGCGAGTTGACCGAAGCCTTTTTCGGCCTGGGTCAGGGGACCGATCCCATGGCCCTGCGCGCGGCGGCCGTGCGGCTCCCGGCGACGACCTTCGCCCTGACAGACCTGCCGGCAGGTCTGGACCCTGCCCAGGCGGCGCTTGCCTTTGCGATTGGCGGCTATCGCTTTGATCGCTACCGCAAGGCCCGCGACCCTGCCGCCCGGCTGATCGCGCCCGACGGGGTGGACCTGGCTGCGCTGCACAGCCTGGCCCATGCCTGCGCGCT
>CAMAVA010000186.1 GCA_945861515.1 Brevundimonas vancanneytii
TGACCACGAAATCATCGCCCATACGGCGGGCAAGATGCGCAAGAACCGGATCCGGGTTCTGGCGGGAGACAAGGTGCTGGTCGAGATGACGCCCTATGACCTGACCAAGGGCCGTATCACCTATCGCTTCAAATAGGGGCGGGGGCGTGTTCACGCCAACATCCCCGACAATGGTTATGGGCCCGCGCCTGGTGCTGGGAAGCGCCAGTCCAAGGCGCTTGGACCTGTTGAGACAGGCAGGGGTCGAGCCCGATCTGGTGGATCCCGCGGATATCGATGAAGCGCCGCTCAAGGGTGAAACACCACGACGGCTCGCCGCACGCCTGGCGAACGAAAAGGCTGCTGTGGTCGCGGGCCGGCATCCGGGCGCCCATGTGATCGGGGCCGATACCCTGGTGGCGGTGGGGCGGCGGATTCTTGGAAAACCCGAAGGCGAGGCCGACGCCAGGGCGATGATTGATCTGCTGTCCGGCCGCGCCCACCGCGTTCTGACGGGGGTTACGGTCGTCGCGCCGGGCGGTCGGTCTTCGGGGCGGGTGGTGGAAAGCCGAATCACCTTCAAGCGTCTGTCGCCCCCGGAAATCGAGGGGTTCATCGCCAGTCGGGAGTGGGAGGACGCTGCCGGCGGATACAAGATCCATCAGCGGGCCGGGGCTTTTGTCACCGATCTGAAGGGGTCCTTCACCGGCGTGGTCGGTCTTCCGCTCTACGAGACCCTTGCCCTGCTCAACGGCCTGGGATGGCGGCCGTGAGCACGAGAGCGGCCTATCTTGATGAAGGTCCGGGCGAAACGCGCGGTGTTGTCACCGTGGACGGACGCCCGGAGCGCCTTCTGATCCACCGTGACGGCGATCCGGTTCCCCTGCAGCTGGGCGCCCGAAGCATTGCGCGGGTGCGGAGCGTCGAAACAGCCTTCGCGACAGCCTTTCTGGATCTGCCGGAGGGGGGGCAGGCGCTGTTGCCGCTTCGGCCCGATTCGCCCCGGCCGGTAAGGGGATCGTCGGTCGAGGTGGAGATTCGATCGGAGGCCCGACGGGGCAAGCTGGCGACAGCCTGGCTGTTGGGAGAAGGGCAGGGTGATCCCCGGCTGATCGCCCCAGGTCCCGGGATGCGGGAAGAGCTGCTGCATCTGGCCAGGGCGGACGAGGTCATGACCGGCAGCGAGGCCCGCAGACTCGCTGACGAGGCCGAAGGGGAGGTTCTGGCGCGGACCCACAGCCTGCCGGGCGGCGGCAACATCGCCATTGAGCCCACCAGAGCCCTGACCGCCATTGATGTCGACACAGGCCAGATGACAGGCGGCGATTCGAAGCGGGTCTCCAGGCAGGCCAATCTTGGCGCCGTGAGCGTCGCGGCCCGCCTGCTGCGATTGAAGGGGCTGGGCGGGCTGGTGGTTCTTGACCTGGCCGGACGGGGTCATGACGGCGCCGCCATCCTGGCCGCCGTACGCGCGGCCTTCGCTGCGGACAATCCCGGTGTGGCGATCGGGCCCATCAGTCGCTTTGGAACCCTCGAACTGACCATTCCAAGACGGCGCAGTCCGGTGCTCGACCGGATGGCGGACGTCACGGGACAGCTGACTGCGCAGTCTGCAGCGTTCAGATTGGCCAGGCTTCTGGAGGCTGAAGGCCGCAGCGCTCCGGCCGCTCGACTGGAGGCGCGTTGCGCGCCAACCGTGGCCGATGCCTTCGGGCCGCTGACAAGGCGCATGGCCGATCTCCTGGGCAGCCGATTCAGGATCACGCCCGAACCCGCCTGGCCGGTCGATCGTCTGGAAGTGACCAGCCTATGAGCAGACGCTGCCCTGTCTGTAGCAAGCCGACGGATGACGGCTTTCGACCCTTCTGCTCGAAGCGATGCGCGGATGTCGACCTGCACCGCTGGCTTTCCGGCGCCTATGTGATCCCCGGGCTGGAAGACGAGTCGCCGCCTCGCGACGGGGAAGAATAGGCAGAATCGCTGCGATAATTCCGTCCGGACCCGTCTGGACTTGCTGGTTTGGCTCTTCTATAGACCCTCCTCCCGAGAGGGCGGCCCCCAAGGGGCCCGGGCCTGGGTAGCTCAGTTGGTAGAGCAGCGGATTGAAAATCCGCGTGTCGGTGGTTCGAATCCGCCCCCAGGCACCATCCTTCCCTCGATGCGCGAGTGCACCGGCGTCCGACTCGCCCGACCGGCGCTGCTCCCTGATCTTGCTGCACTGCAAAATGCATTTTCCCTCGAAAAGGGAAAATCGTTCGAAGAATGATGACTGTTGGATGTTGCGTTGCAGCATAAACACCGTTCAGGCGGACTTTAGGGGCCTATTCATGTTTTTGGTCCCTCTTGACGATGCAAAAAGGGGTTGCCAAAGGGCCCCTCCGCCAAGTCTAACTCGGCGGTGAAGCTATAGGGTCTTCGGACCATGTGGTTGGCGTGCGCCTTCGGGACGCGGCCGGCGCCCTCGGGCGACCGGTTCGTGTGGCGGGTCGGGCGCAGCGAAAATCCACTACGGCTTGGACCAATCCCGGTTCGCGCCGTAGGAATAATTAGTCTAGGGTCGGAGCGCTCACGCGTGACAGCCCTTCTGTCCATAAAGTGCTAGACCAAGCAGGAACTGGCGAAAGATGCTCGAGAACAAACGAACGACCCCCCTCATCGCTCTGATCGGCGCTCTGGCGCTGATGGTGAGCGCTCCCGCTTTCGCTCAGGAAGCTCCGCCCCCGGCCGCCGCCGCTGAAGCCTCCGCGCCTGCGGCTGCTCCCGCCGCCGCCCCGGAAGCCCCGGCCACGGAAGACAAGGCCCCCAAGACCATTGAAAACCACGGCGGCAAACTGACGGCCGTGGGCATGTTCCTGGACGCCGGTCCCGTCGTTAAGGTCGTGATGATCGGCCTGATGCTGGCCTCGGTCTTCAGCTGGGTTCTGCTGATCACCAAGATGATCGAGTTCGGCGGCCTGAACCGCAAGTCGGACCGTTTCGTCGAGGCGTTCCGCGGCGCCAAGTCGATCAACGACATGGGCCGGATCGGCATCTCGGAAGAATTCGAAGGCAACCCCCTGGCCGACATGGCTGCCGCGGCGGCTTCGGAAGTCGAGCTGTCCCGTCAGGCCGGCCTGCATGTTTCCGGCGAGCATCGCGACTCGACCATCATGCGCGCCCAGACGGCCGTTGGCGCGGTTCAGTCCTCGCTGGCCAAGCGCCTCTCCGGCGGCATGCAGTTCCTGGCCTCGGTCGGTTCGTCCGGTCCGTTCATCGGTCTGTTCGGCACCGTCTACGGGATCATGGAATCGTTCATCGGCATCGCGAACACCAACACCACCAACCTCGCCGTCGTGGCTCCCGGCATCGCCGAAGCCCTGCTGGCCACCGGTATCGGTCTGTTCGCGGCTATCCCTGCGGTTATCTTCTACAACTACTTCCAGACGCAGGTCTCTGCGTATGGCACCCGCTCGGACGGTTTCAATGCTGAACTGATGAACGCCATTTCGCGGCAGCTCGACAAGGGGGCCTAATCCAGATGGCCGCCAAACTCGCAGGCTCCGGCGGCGGCGGCAGGTACCAGGTCGAACAGAACAGCGAGATCAACGTTACGCCCTTCGTGGACGTCATGCTGGTCCTTCTGATCATCTTCATGGTGGCTGCGCCGCTTGCCAGCGTGAATGTCGAGCTGAAGCTGCCCGCTGCGGTGGCCAAGCCTCGACAGAATCCGCCGAAGCCGATTTACATTTCGATCCAGAAAGGCGGCGCCGTCTATATCGGCGACTTCCCGACCGATCTGGCGGTGATTGGCGAAGATCTGCGCAAGCAGGTCGGCAAACGGGATCCGACCAAGGAACGGATCTTCATTCGGGCTGACAAGGAGACCCGTTACGGGGCCTTCATGCAGGTCATGAACGCGCTGCAGGACAATGGTTTCTACAGTGTCGCTCTGATCGGTCAGGACGACAGTCGAGCTGCGGGTGGGTGACGCTTATGTCAGATCAAACACAAGACCTGGCCAGGCCCATTCACAATCCGTTTGACGCGCCCAAGCCCAAGACCAGTCCGGTGGCCTGGATCGTGGCTCTGAGTGTCGTCGTCCTGCTGCATGCCGGGCTTATTCTCTATCTCTACCAGATGCGTTTCACCATCAAGGAACGTGTCTTCGAGGACGAGAAGCTCGATACGCAGCTGATCAAGCCGCCGCCGCCTCCGCCGCCGCCGCCGCCCCCCCCGCCTCCGACGGACAAGCCTCCGCCGCCGGCCAAGGTGCAGCCGCGTCCGCCGGTGGATGTGCCCAGCGACGTTCCTCCGCCGCCGCCGCTTCCGATCCCGCCTGTGCCGGATCCCAAGCCGCAGCCTCCGGCTCCGCCGGTGGTCGCGCCCCCGGCTCCGCCTGCGCCGCCGCGTAACCCGGTCATCGAGAACCCGACCTGGGACCGCAAGCCTTCGGGTGATGACGTGGCGAGGTACTATCCTGACCGCGCCCTGCGCCAGGAAGTCGACGGCAGGGCGACCATCAGCTGCTCGGTCAAGGCCAATGGCACGGTGACCGGTTGCTCGGTGGTTTCGGAAAGCCCGTCGGACTATGGTTTCGGCGACGCCGCGATCAAGCTGTCGTCACGCTTCCGGATGAAGCCGAAGCGCGCTGACGGTAGCCCGGTTGAAGGGGGTACGGTTCGTATCCCCATCGTGTTCCGCATCCCTGAGGGATGATGAACCGGCCAACCGGCCAACAGAACAAGGCCCCGGAGAGCAATCTCCGGGGCCTTTTTTGTTGTTTGAAGTCCGCCGCCAGCCTGACGCTTCGCTTCAGGGCGCCAGGTTGTGAGACCTTAGCCAGGCCGCCATGCGGTCATTGACGGCCTCCGGGGCCTCCTGTTGCACCCAGTGGGACACCCCGGGAAAGCGGGTGAGGGTGAAGTCCTTGACCAGGCCTTCGTAGCCTTCCGTAAGTTCGATCCCCAGGGCCGCATCTTCCTCGCCCCACAGCATGAGAGTCGGAACCTCGATGGTGGGACAGTCTTCCCGTTTCCAGCGGTTCAGCTCGGTCAGGTTGGCCCGGTAGTAGTTGATCATCGCCGTCAGGGCGCCGGGCTTCAGGGCATTCTGCCGGTAGTGATCCAGGACCGGCTCGGGAAACCGGCTCTTGTCCACCGCCATGCCGCTGAAGGCCTGCCCGATCGCACGGGCGCCATCTGCCTTGAGCATCAGTTCCGGCAGCCAGGGCAGCTGAAAGAAGGCGGCATACCAGGACCTGCGCCTCTGCGCGGCACTGGTCTTCAGGACTTCCTGGAAGACCACCGGGTGAGGCACATTCATGATGATCAGGCCGTCCAGGGGGAGGGGGCGATCCAGGGCGAAGGCCCAGGCGATCAGCGCGCCCCAGTCATGGGCAATCAGCAGCCGTCTTCGGGCTCCCAGGGCATCGAACAGGCCAGCCACATCCGCCACAAGGTGAGGCAGGCGATAGTCCGCCTTGTGCGGGGGACGATCACTGTCGCCATAGCCTCTGAGGTCCGGCGCCACCGCTCGCCAACCCAGTTCCGCCAGATGGGGGAGTTGAGCGCGCCAGGAGAAGCGGCTTTCCGGAAACCCGTGTAGACACAGGGCGACGTCGTCCCCGATGCCCGCTTCGTCGAGGGTGAAGGTCAATCCGTTGGCCTGGATCTGGCGTGTGTGGATGGCTGTCATGCAAAGAAGGTGGATCCTTGGGCCGGATCGCGCAAGCGCGCCTTGAACATGAAGCGGCAACCGACTAAACGAACCCTTCGCTGATGAAGCGCCGCCTTAGCTCAGTTGGTTAGAGCGCCAGATTGTGGCTCTGGAGGTCCTCAGTTCGAACCTGAGAGGTGGTACCATCGCGATCCCGGGCGCGATCCCGGGCGCGATCCAGGTGCGACTGCATCCTTGAGCATCCCCCATTTCCCGTTCCGGGATGATCGATCGGAGTCGCCGTTCTTCGATGACGGCAAGCGGCAGTTCCACTGCAATCACGCGCGTATTGATACTGGCTGCATGATTGGG
>CAMAVA010000187.1 GCA_945861515.1 Brevundimonas vancanneytii
ACGCTCTTGCCGTCCCGCGCAAGCGAGGCGCGGGCGTCGGGATGCAGGTGGAACCGCACCGTGAAGGGCAGGTAGCGGCGCGGCGGGTCGGCAGGCAGCGCGGCGGCCTCCGGGCGGCGGAAACTGTCCTCGCCGCGCAGCTCGCCGGCGACCGGGTCCAGGAAGATGCGCCGGTCATGGACCAGGCCGAACTCGGCCAGCCAGCCGTCATGGCTGCTTTCCAGCCAGACCCCGGCCTCGGAGTCATGGCGGCGGGTCTCGACCTTGCGGGCGGCGCCCCGAAGCCTTGGACCAAGCCCCCAGGCCGTCAGGCCACTCAGGGGCTCGCCCGCCGAGGCGTCGGCCAGGGAGGCGGTGGAGGCGCCGTCGGTCAGCCTCAGGGCCTGGGGGGCGGCGGCGTCCGGGCTCCAGGCGCAGCCGGTGATCAGCCGGTCGCTGCCGGCCAGGATCTCGATGGCCAGGGTCTGGGCGCAGGCGGTGACGCTCCAGGGACCGCCGGCTGGCGCGGCGCCGTCCATGATGACGCAGAGGCCGGCCCCGTCCAGCCGGCTGTAGCCGCCATGCTGGGCCTTGAGCGCCGGGCGGCGGCCTTCCTCTTCGTGGGCCAGGGCGGCGGCGATCCGCGCGGTCGGCACGGCCTCGCCGCCCTGGAAACTGGCCAGCCGGCCATCGGGCAGGGTGAAGAACCGGGTGGCCGCGCCCAGCCGGTCGATGGATCTTGTCAGGCAGTCGGGGCCGGCCTGGCCCCGCTGATGCAGGGCGTCATCCAGGGTCAGGAGGTCGAACAGCAGTTCCAGCCCGGTTTCGGGACTGCGCGAGGCATGACCGCCATCCGAGGCCACGGAGGCCGGCAGCAGGGTCTCGATCAGGGCCATGGACCGGTCGATCAGCTGTTCCCCGGCCTCGCCGGCCAGGGCGCAGCCGGCCACGCCGGCGACCACCGCCCGCTGCAGGGCCCGGTCGGCGGACAGGGTGATGTCGAGCAGATGCCGCGCCTGGCTGGCCAGGTCGCCGGCCAGCTGGACCTTTTCGACATCCGAGGCGACGGCCCCCATGCGTCGGGCGGCGCAGGCCAGGTTGAAGACCCGGCGCTCCAGCGCCTCCGCAGACCAGGAAAAACCGTTCCAGCGGCCAAACACCCGGCGCCAGTCGGCGTTCAGCTTGAGCGCCGCCCGGGCGCCGTCATCGCCCTGGGTCAGGAGGTCGCCCAGCCAGCCCATGCGGTGCAGGGCGATGGCGAAGGCCCGGTCAGGGCTGGACTTGTCGAAGGGGTCGCCCCCGGGCCCCACTGTCATGCGGGCGCCGGCCAGGTCGAAGATGCCCGACAGAAGCCGCCGACCCTCGGCCGGATCAACGGGCCGCAGGTCGCGGGGATTGGCCGACAGCCCCTCGGGCGCCGGCCGGCTGAGCATCAGCCGGTGGACAGGGTTGCCGAACCATTCGCGCTCGCCCTGCCGCCGGGCGGCGCCGGCCAGACCCTGCAGGACCATGATGGCCGGACCGGCAATGTCGCGACGCCCGGGGCTCATGGCTGGCGGTCAGGCTCCGCGCAGGGCGGCGATATTGCCGGCATAGGCGTCCGGGCCGCCCTTGAAGACCGCCGATCCGGCCACCAGGGCCGTGGCGCCGGCCGACAGGCAGACGGGCGCCGTCTCTGCCGTCACCCCGCCATCCACCTCCAGGATGATGTCGCAGCCGGAGGCGTCGATCATGTTTCGCAGCCGCTCGATCTTGCGAAGTTGCGAGGTGATGAAACTCTGGCCGCCGAAGCCGGGATTGACCGTCATGACCAGCACCAGGTCGACATCCTCCATCATGTCCGCGATGGCGTCGGTGGAGGTGGAGGGATTGAACACCACCCCGGCTTTTGCGCCGAGTTTTCGGATCTGGCGCAGGGTGCGGTTCAGGTGCGGGCCGGCCTCGGGATGGACGCTGATCAGGTCGGCGCCGGCGGCCCGGAAGGCCTCCAGATAGGGATCGGCCGGGGCGATCATAAGATGGACGTCAAAGGGGATGGCGACATGGGGCCTCAGCGCCTTCACCACATCCGGGCCGATGGTGATGTTGGGCACGAAATGGCCGTCCATGACATCCACGTGCACCCAGTCGGCGCCCGCCGCCTCGATGGCGCGGCATTCCTCGCCCAGCCGTGAGAAGTCTGACGCCAGGATGGAGGGCGCGATGATCGGACGCTTCGCAGTCATGGCCACGGCTTAGCGGCTGGCGGGGCGTTGAACAAGGACAGGCCTTGTCCGGAGCGTTTCCTGGCCGCTCAGGGCGCGGCCCTGTGCTGCAGGCAGGCGGCGAAGAAGCCGTCCTGGCCACCTTCGCGCTGATGGGGAAGGAGCCGCAGCCAACCTTCCGGAGTCAGGCTGGCGGCGGGGGCGCCGCAGGCGTCAGGCTCTGCGGGCCGGGTCTCGAAATCGCCGTGCCGGGCCAGGAAGCCGGCGATCTGCTGTTCGCCCTCTTCGGGCTCCAGGCTGCAGACGCAATAGACCAGCCGGCCGCCGGGGGCGAGCCGCCGGGCGGCGCTGTCCAGCAGCCGGGCCTGGACGGCCGACAGGCTGGCGATGTCGCCCGGCCTTGCCGCCCAGAGCACGTCGGGGTGGCGACGGAAGGTGCCGGTGGCGGAGCAGGGGGCGTCCAGCAGGATGGCGTCGAAAATGCGGGCGTCGGACCAGGTGATGGCGTCGGCGGCGATGACCTGCGACTCCAGGCCCATGCGCAGCAGGTTTTCGGCGACCCGCTTCAGCCGCTCGGCCGAGCGGTCGACGGCGGTGACAGCCGCGCCGGCCGCCGCCAGCTGCAGGGTCTTGCCCCCCGGGGCCGCGCAGAGGTCCAGGGCCGTCTGGCCCGGGCGGGTTTCCAGCATCCGGGCGGGAATCGCGGCGGCGGCGTCCTGCACCCACCACTGGCCTTCCGAAAAGCCCGGCCAGAGGGAGGGATCGCCCCGCTGGGCGACCCGCAGGGTTCCGCCGGCCAGGGCCTCGCCCTCCAGGGCGGCGGTCAGGGCCTCAAGATCGCCGGGCTGCTTGAGGCTGAGGTCGGTGGCCGGTTCTGCGGCGATCTGCGCGGCGATCAGCCGGGCCGTGTCCGGGCCAAAGGCCGCCTGCCAGCGGGCCAGCAGCCAGGGCGGGGCCAGGGCTTCGGGATCATCGGCGGGCGGGCCATCCCGCAACAGGCCCCGCAGGACGGCGTTGACCAGGCCCTTGAAGGTCCGGGTCGCCTTGTCCCTGTCGGCCAGGGCGACGCTGGTCGAGACGGCCGCATGGTCGGGGGTGTCGAACCAGAACAGCTGGGTGACGCCGAGCCGCAGCAGGTTGCGCACCCGGGCCGGCGGCTCGCGATTCAGGCGCGGGGCCAGCAGCCGGTCCACGGCGCCCAGGCGGCGCAGGCAGGCCAGGGTCAGGGCCCGGGCGAAGGCCCGGTCGCGGCTGTCCAGCCCGCGCATGGCGTTGGAAGTCGCCGCCTCGTCCAGCCCGGCCCGCCGCTCCAGCGCAGCCTCCAGCAGGGTGATGGCGGCCCGGCGGGCGGCGAGGTCGTCATGGGGAGCATCAGTCACGTCCGTCCCCTGCGCCATGGCGACGAGGCTGGCAAGGGCGGGCAGGGGTTATCCGGGTGAGCGGCCAGCCGGCGCCGCGGCCTTCCTGGAATCTCGACTGCCCTGCCGGCGGGCGAGGGCGGTCTGCCCGGGTCTGGAACTGGAACAGGGGTTGTCGCCTTCGGCGGAGACCCTGGGGGGGGGCCTCAACCGACCCGCTGCGGCCCGCCTTCTCCCGACAGGCGGCAGAAGGACGATCAAGAATCTCTCGCGCTCAGCCGGGTTCGGCCCTACCCTCCCGTTCATGGCCCGTTCCCCTGAATCCGGCGTCTCGGACGTGTCCGCCGCCTTTGTGCATGACCTCGCCAATCCCGCCTCGCCCATGCTCTGGAGGCCGCACCGGCCGGCGCGGCCGGAGAAGTCCGAGGGCGGGCGGCGGTTCAATCTGGTGGCGGAATATGAACCGGCCGGCGACCAGCCGACGGCCATCCGCGACCTGGTGGCCGGGATCAACCAGCGGGAACATGACCAGGTGCTGCTGGGCGTCACCGGCAGCGGCAAGACCTTCACCATGGCCAGCATCATTGCCGAGACCCAGCGGCCGGCCCTGATCCTGGCCCCGAACAAGACCCTGGCGGCCCAGCTCTACAGCGAGTTCAAGAGCTTCTTCCCTGACAATGCGGTGGAGTATTTCGTCAGCTACTACGACTACTACCAGCCCGAGGCCTATGTCGCCCGGACCGACACCTATATCGAGAAGGACTCCAGCCGGAACGAACAGATCGACCGCATGCGCCACAGCGCCACCCGCGCCATCCTGGAGCGGGACGATGTGATCGTCGTGGCCTCCGTCTCCTGCATCTACGGCATCGGCTCGGTGGAGACCTATACGGCCATGACCTTCACCCTGAAGGTCGGCGACAAGGTCGACGAGAAACAGCTGATGGGCGACCTGGTGGCCCAGCAATACAAGCGCAACGAGGCCGCCTTCGAGCGGGGCACCTTCCGTCGGCGCGGCGACACCATCGAGATCTTCCCCGCCCACTACGAAGACCGCGCCTGGCGGATCGGCCTGTTCGGCGACGAGATCGAGGCGATCCAGGAATTCGACCCCCTGACCGGCCGCAAGACCGCCGAGCTGGACAGCGTCAAGATCTACGCCAACAGCCACTATGTCACCCCGCGCCCGACCCTTCGCCAGGCGGTCAACCGCATCAAGACCGAACTGAAGGAACGCCTCGACTGGATGGTGGCCAATGGCAAGCTGCTGGAGGCCCAGCGGCTGGAACAGCGCACCACCTTCGACATCGAGATGATCGAGGCCACGGGCAGCTGCGCCGGGATCGAGAACTACAGCCGCTACCTGACTGGCCGCCGGCCGGGCGAGCCGCCCCCGACCTTCTTCGAATACATCCCCGACAACGCCCTCTTATTCACCGACGAGAGCCACCAGACGGTTCCCCAGATCGGCGCCATGTACAAGGGCGACTACAGCCGCAAATGGAACCTGGCCGAATATGGCTTCCGCCTGCCCAGTTGCCTCGACAACCGCCCCCTGAAGTTCGAGGAATGGGAGGCCATGCGCCCCCAGACGGTGCATGTCTCGGCCACCCCCGGCAAATGGGAGATGGAAAAGGCCGGCGGCGTCTTCGCCGAACAGGTGATCCGCCCCACCGGCCTGATCGACCCGCCGGTCGAGGTGCGCCCGGTCGCCAAGGGCGGCGCCAGCCAGGTGGACGACGTGATCGCCGAGGCCCGCGACATGGCGGCCCGGGGCTATCGCACCCTGGTCACTGTCCTGACCAAGAAGATGGCCGAGGACCTCAGCGAATACATGCATGAACAGGGCCTGCGGGTCCGCTACATGCACAGCGATGTCGACACCCTGGAGCGGATCGAGATCATCCGCGACCTGCGGCTGGGCAGCTATGACATCCTGGTCGGGATCAACCTGCTGCGCGAGGGCCTGGACATCCCCGAATGCGGCCTGGTGGCCATACTGGACGCCGACAAGGAAGGCTTCCTGCGGTCAGAGACCAGCCTGATCCAGACCATCGGCCGGGCGGCCCGCAATGTCGACGGCAAGGTCATCCTCTATGCCGACACCATCACCGGCTCCATGGAACGGGCCATGGACGAGACCCGCCGCCGCCGGGAAAAACAGACCGCCTGGAACACCCTGCAAGGCATCACCCCCGAAAGCGTCAAGAGCCGCATCAAGGACATCCTGGCCAGCCCCTATGAACGCGACCGCGTCACCATAGACGCCGGCGTCGCCGAAGACGCCCGCCCCTTCCTGGGCAACAACTTCCAGACCACCCTCAAGGACCTGGAAAC
>CAMAVA010000188.1 GCA_945861515.1 Brevundimonas vancanneytii
CGCCGCGCGGACCTGACCAGGGGGAGACGGATCCATGGCCCAGATAAGGGCTGTTGCGGGACTGCACGACATCGAGCTCGCCGCTCTTGCGGCGGCGGGGGAACGGCCGGCCTTTGGCGAGCTTGTCCGCCGCCATGGCTCGGCGGTCCGGGGCTTGCTGCGGCGGATGGGCGCCCAGCCCGCCCTGGCCGACGACATCGCGCAGGACGCCTTTCTGACGGCTTTCGAGCGGATTGCGGAATTCCGCGGCGAGGGCGCCTTCGGCGCCTGGGTCAAGCGGATCGCCGCCCGGCTCTATGTCCGCCGCTGGCGCAAGGACAGCCGCCTGACCGAGGAACAGGAGCAGGACGACGCTGGCCATGGCGGCGAGGTCAGCACGGTGGCCCGGATCGACCTCGATGAGGCGATGCAGAGCCTTTCTGATCCGGAACGGATGTGCGTGTCCCTGTGTTATGGCGCAGGCATGTCTCACGCCGAGGCTGCCGAAACCCTGAATACCCCCTTGGGAACGGTGAAGTCCCATGTCAAACGTGGTATGGATAAACTCCGGCTCCGACTTGCGCCTGCTCAAGGCGAAGGGCGCGATGCGGAAAGGCAGGGACATGTCTGAACTCGATTTCGAAATGCGCCTGGACCGGATGTTCGCCGAGCCGCCGCATTTTCCGGATGCCGAACTGTTCGCCCGCGACGTGGAGACCCGTCTGGAGCGGGGATGGTCTGTGCGCCGGCTGTTCATCGGCGCTGCGGGCGTTGTCGCAGCCCTGGTGGGCGTCGGACAGTTCATGGGCGCCGGGCTCTTTCTCCGGTCGGCCAGCGGCGAACTGACGGCCCAGGCTGGCGCTGTCGGCAAGGCTGCACGGGAGTTGCTGTCGGCAAGTTCCAACCTCGGCGCCATTCCGATCAGTTCGGAAGTGCTTTGGATGACGGCGGGCCTGGGTGTAATGGCGCTGGGATTCGTGATTACCCGGGCCACCCAGGAGTTCTGATCTGTCCTCTCACCGTCAAGACGCGGTCCGCCGGCTGGCCGCGCCGGATATTACCGCCCGCAAGGGCGGTGATCCCATTGTCTGTCTGACGGCCTACACAGCGCCAGTCGCCGGGATCCTCGACGACCATTGTGACCTCCTGCTGGTCGGCGACAGCGTCGGGATGGTGGTGCATGGCCTGCCCAACACCGTCGGCGTCACCCTGGAGATGATGATCCTGCACGGCCAGGCGGTCATGCGCGGATCCCGGCGCGCGATGGTGGTGATCGACATGCCGTTCGGGTCCTATGAGGGGCCCACCGAGGTGGCCTATGCCAATGCGGCCAGATTGATGAAGGAAACCGGCGCCCAGGCGGTCAAGGTCGAGAGCGGCCAGACCGTGCCCGAAACCATCGACTACCTGGTCAAGCGGGGTATTCCGGTCATGGGTCATGTCGGGCTTCGGCCCCAGGCTGTTCTGGTGGATGGCGGCTTCAAGGCCAAGGGCCGCGACGAGGAGGGGCGGGCCCGCATCCTGGCCGAGGCCCGCGCCACCGCCGAGGCCGGCGCGTTCGCTGTCGTGGTCGAAGGCGTGGCCGAGCCCCTGGCTCGCGACATTACGGCCGCCATCGAACCGCCAACCATCGGCATCGGCGCCAGCGCCGGCTGCGATGGCCAGATCCTGGTGACGGACGACATGCTGGGCCTGTTCGACTGGACCCCCCGCTTTGTGCGCCGTTACGCGGACCTGCGCGGGGAGATCGGCCGGGCGGCGGCCGGCTATGCGGCCGACGTGAAGGCCAGGACCTTTCCGGGCGAGGCCGAGACCTATTTTTCAAAGAAGTCGTGAGCCGGCGGAGCGTCTCGCGCGATTGTTCCGGTGAAGCAGCGTCCCGGGCCGCAGCAGGGCTTTATCCGGGGGGCGACGCGCACTAGACAGGGCCGCTTCCTTTCAGCGGCCAGAGCCATGCACGACATCAAAGCCATTCGCGACAATCCTGCTGCCTACGATGCCGGCTGGAGTTCGCGTGGTCTGTCGCCGCAGACGCCGCAGATCCTCGAACTGGACGCCGCCTTGAGGGCCGCCCAGACCCAGCTGCAGGTCGCCCAGAGCCGCCGGAATGACGCCAGCAAGTTGATCGGCCAGGCCAAGGCCAAGAAGGACAAGGCCGGCGCCGCAACCCTGATGGCTGAGGTCGAGGCGCTGAAAGGCGAAATGGCTGACCAGGGCGAGATCGAGACCCGTACCGGCGCGGCCCTGCGGGATCTTCTGGCGTCCCTGCCCAATATCCCGGACCTGGAGGTCCCGCCCGGTGCGGACGAGGCGGGCAATGTCGAAATCCGCCGCCATGGCGATCCGGTGCGGCGGAACCAGGCAAGGGACCATGTGGACCTGGGCGCTTCGCTTGGCGGCATGGATTTCGAGGCCGCCGCCCGGATGAGCGGCTCGCGATTCGTGGTCCTGAAGGGCCAGGTTGCCCGGCTTGAGCGGGCGCTCGGCCAGTTCATGCTGGACCACCAGACCTTGAAGAACGGCTACATCGAAATCAGCCCGCCGCTGATGGTGAAGGACGAGGCCCTGTTCGGGACGGGGCAACTGCCGAAGTTCGCGGAAGACCTGTTCCACACCACCGATGGCCGTTGGCTGATCCCCACCGCCGAGGTCTCCCTGACCAATATCGTGCGGGAACAGATCGTCGCGGAGGAGGAACTGCCTCTTCGCATGACCGCCCTGACCCCCAGCTTCCGGTCCGAGGCCGGGGCCAGCGGCCGGGATACGAGGGGGATGATCCGCCAGCATCAGTTCTACAAGGTCGAGCTTGTTTCCATCACCGCGCCGGAAAAATCCGGCGAGGAACACGAGCGGATGACCCAATGCGCCGAGGGCGTGCTCAAGGCGTTGGGCCTGTCCTTCCGCACCATGCTGCTCTGCGCCGGCGACATGGGCTTTACGGCTCGCCGGACCTATGACCTTGAGGTCTGGCTTCCCTCGCAGAACACCTATCGGGAAATCTCCAGCTGCTCCAACTGCGGTGACTTCCAGGCCCGGCGCATGGACGCCCGGACCAAACCCGCCGGCGGCAAGGGCACAAGGTTTGTCCATACCCTGAACGGTTCGGGGCTGGCCGTTGGCCGGACCTTGGTTGCGGTCCTGGAAAACTACCAGGACGAGGGCGACAGGATATTCATTCCAGAGGTTCTGCAGCCCTATATGGGCGGCGTGACACATATCGGCGGCGAGGCCTGATGCGCATCCTGCTGACCAACGATGACGGCATCCACGCGGAAGGCCTCGAGGCCCTGGAGACGATTGCCCGGGCGCTGTCAGACGATGTCTGGATCGTGGCGCCCGAATATGAACAGTCCGGGGCCAGCCGGGCCCTGACCCTGTCCGATCCCTTGCGGGTCAGAAAGGTCGCCGACCGCAAATGGGCCGTCACCGGGACCCCGACCGACTGCGTGATGCTGGGCATTCGAAACCTGGTCGAGGGCGCGCAGCCTGACCTCGTGTTGTCCGGCGTCAACCGGGGCCAGAATATCGCCGAGGATGTCACCATGTCCGGCACCGTGGCGGGCGCCATCGAAGGCATGGCCCTGGGCGTGCCCTCCATCGCCCTGTCCCAGTCGATGCTGGCCTTCCACGACGAGGTGAAGGCCTATTGGGAAACAGCGGTCGCTTTCGGACCCGGGATTGTCCGGAGACTGCTGGATATCCGGTGGCCCAATGACGTGGTGATGAACGTCAATTTCCCTGCCCGGCCGCCTGAAATGGTCACCGAGGTCGAAGTCACCCGCCAGGGCTTCCGCGACATGCATATCCGCCGCGCGGAGAAGCGCACCGATCTGCGGGGCCGCGACTATTACTGGATGGGCTTTTCCGGACAGCTGTCCGACCCGGCCGACGGCACGGACTTGAGGGCCACCTATGAAGGCCGCATCTCTGTCACGCCGCTGCATATCGACCTGACCCACAACGAGACCCTGCATGCCATGCGGGGCCTTTTGGGCGGGGCGCCGCCGCGACTGTGATGGCCGAGCTCCCAACACCGGATTCGCCAGAGACCCGCGCCGCCCGCCTGATCCTGTCACTCCGCAGCCAGGGGGTGAATGATCCCAGGGTGCTGGCCGCGCTGGAAAAGACGCCGCGCGAGATGTTCACACCGGATCTGTTCAAGGAGCGGTCCTGGGAAGACTCCGCCCTGCCCATCGCCTGTGGGCAGACGATCAGCCAGCCCTTCATCGTCGGTCTGATGACCCAGGCCCTGACCCTTGACCGGCGGACCCGAGTGCTGGAGATCGGCACGGGCTCCGGCTATCAGACCGCCGTTCTCAGCCGGCTGTCGCGACTGGTCTATACGGTGGAGCGGTATCGCACCCTCATGCGCGAGGCCGAGGACCGGTTCCGGCGACTGGAACTGACCAATGTCATCACAAGGTTTGGAGATGGCGGCGACGGTTGGCCTGAACAGGCGCCTTTTGACCGCATTATGGTCACGGCGGCGGCGCCAGAGGAGCCCACGGTGCTTCTGGCGCAGCTGAAACCGGACGGGGTCTTGGTGGCGCCGGTCGGCAAGGGGCCGGTCCAGCAACTGATCCGCTATGCGGGCGACGGGGCTGGCGGTTTTCTGCAGGAAACACTCTGTGACGTGCGTTTTGTCCCCTTGCTGGACGGCGTGGCGCGAGAGTTGTGACCTGTCATGCCGGTCTTGTGCAGTTGCTTAACGCGGACTTAAGACCGATTGCGTCAGGAGTTCTGACTAACCGAACGGAGCGGCGATGACCCCCTTCCACCCCCGTGCGATTCTCCTCTCGGCCTCGGCCTCGGCTGCGGTTCTGGCTGCCAGTTCCTCTGCGCCAGCCCATGCCGGGCCGGCTGACCCGGCCCCCACCGAGGCCGCCAGGGCTCAGCCCGCTCCAGGTCCGCAGTATCCCGTCAGGCTGCAGGATCGCGACCCGGCTCAGCCGATGGGGTCGGTCCCCTCCGCAGGAACCGTCGAGACCCGGCCCTTGCCACCGCCCGAGGCGGCGTCCCCGCCGCCTGAGCCTGAACCCGCCCCCTTTGTCCCTCCGCCCCCGCGCACGGAAGTACGGACGGTCAAGTCCATCACCGGTCCGGTCGTCGCAGTGGAAGGCAAGCCGGCCAGCTACAAGGTCAAGTCCGGCCAGGGTCTGGACGCAGTCGCCCGGGAACTGGGAACGACGCGCAAGCAACTGGCCGCCGACAACGATCTGAAAGAGCCCTATCTGATCAAGCCGGGCCAGACCCTCAAGGGGCCGGTCAGCAAGGCCAAGGCCTATGTGGTCCAGGGCGGAGATACCCTGTTCGCCATCGCCAAGCGGTTTGGCGTCACGGCGGCGGCCATTGCTGACGAGAACGGTTTTGAGCTTTCCGACGCCATCCGGTCCGGCCAGAAGCTGAGGCTGCCGTCCGGGTTCAAGGATTCCGGCCCCATCAAGAAGACGGTCACCGTCACTCTGGATCCTCTGCCTCCCCCGGTGGTTCGCACACCGCCGCGGACCGTGGCGCCTGCGCCGGTCAAGCCGCCGCCGCAGGTGGTCGCCCCTGCTCCGACGCCGGTTCCGACCACCACTCAGCTTCCGGAAGAGCCGACCATCGGCGCGCCTCCGCGCGTGACAACGCCGACCGTCAGTGCGCCGGTCACGACCTCCCCGGCTGTCCGGTCGCCGCCGGCGACGACTCCGGTGACACCGCCGGCCACGCGGCCGCCCGCTCCCGTAACAGCCCCTGCAACCTCCCCGGTCGTCCGTCCGCCTGCCACCCGGCCGCCGGTCGCCACGACCTCGCCGGTGGTTCCGCCGGCCACCAGTCCGGTCCGACCGCCGACCGTGGTCACGCCTGCGCCCCGTCCAGGCTTAACGCCTCCGGTGTCGGCGCC
>CAMAVA010000189.1 GCA_945861515.1 Brevundimonas vancanneytii
CGCTCCGCTCTTCCGCCCTGCCAGATCGACAGGGCGAAGGTCAGGAAAATCGTCAGCCAGATGGCCAGAACAATGGGATGGAGGGTCATGATCCTGCGGGCTCTAGGCCAATGAGATCACAGCGCCAGTTAATCTATCGCAACCTTGACTGGGAAGGCCGCCGGGGAAGGCGCTGCGGGCTTTCGCAAGGGCCGACAGAAAAAGCGCCGGCCCCGCAGGGACCGGCGCCTTGCTTGGCAACCCTCCGGAAGGGCAGCCCCCGGTCGGATCGGCTCGATGAGAACGCAAAAGGCCCTAGCCGACCTCGCGCAGCAGGCCCTTGGGCTTGGGCGGGTCGACCGGCTTGTCCTCAACCCCGATCAGGGTCGTGCGCAGGCCGATCCGCAGTTTGAGGTCTGCGAGTTCGCCATGCATCTCGACCATGGCGGTCCGGGCGGCGCCGAGCGCTGAAATGGCCTCGACGAGCTTGGCCTGGGCCGCATCGCCGGTCACCGCCGACATCTTGAGCTGGCTACGGGCTTCGACAGCGCCGGCGAGGAACTCGGCAGCCTCGATCATGGCCGCGTCGATCGCCTTCTCGGTCGCGAAGAGTTTGGCAGCCACGCGTTGGGCTACGAATGCTTTGTCCACCTTTACCTCCATGAGCCAGGATGTAGCCGTTAACGAAGGTAAACGAATTCCTAATCTCGCAAAAGATGTATCAAAGGTTAATATTGATGGAAGCGAAGCGTTAGGGAGATTGCGACATGATCAGGCGTCGCAAGGACCTTTCTGTGCATGCAAGTCCCGGGGCCCAGGCCTGACCAAGACCATCACGCGCCCTTCCAGGCCCGGATCGCCAGCGTGGCCCTGGTTACAACCCTGGCGGTTCTCCTGGTGGCCTGCGGCAGTTTCCTGTTCCAGCAATGGACGGTCGCCAAACAACAGACCCTGCTGAACCAGACCCTGCTGGCCGGCGTTGTGGCCAATGTCGTCGGGCCGGCCATGGCCCGTGATGACCCTGAAAGCGCCCGGGCCGCCGTTACGGCGGTCGTGGGGCCGAGATCCGTGGTTTCGGCCATCCTCGTGGACCGGCGTGGCCGGACGATCGCCCGGCTGGACGAGCCTGCCGGCGACAGACCGGTCACCTCGCTGGTCAAGCCGGTCTTCCATCAGGGACGACAGGTCGGCCAGTTGACCATCGGGGTGCTGGAGCCCAGCCTGGTCCGCATGCTGCCTAGGTTTCTGGCCCTGACAATGGCGCTGTTCTTCGGCGCTGCGGGGGCGGCCTTGTTCCTGTCCCGGGGCCTGGCCCGACGGGTGACCGCTCCGGTGGACCGGCTTTCCCGGGCCATGCAGGAGGTGGCGGCCAGCGGGCGGTTTACGCCGGTCAGCGAAAGCCCCGGCGACGATGACCTGTTCCGCAGCCTGGCGCGCAGCTTCAACCATCTGCTGGCCAAACTTGACGCCAATGACCGGGAACTGCGCCGGACCATGACAGCCTTGGTGGCCGCCCGGGACCAGGCCAATACCGCCAACATCGCCAAGAGCCAGTTCCTCGCCAATATGAGCCATGAAATCCGCACCCCGCTCAACGGCGTGCTGGCCATGGCCGACATCATGAGCCGGGGCGAGCTGGACGCCCGTCAGCGGGAACGGCTCGGCGTCATCCGGGAGTCCGGCGAGCTGCTGTTTTCGGTTCTCAACGATGTGCTGGACCTCTCCAAGATCGAGGCCGGCAAGCTTGAGCTCGAGATCGCCGATTTTGACCTGACAGAGATGGCCCGGGGCGCCCGGCAGGCCTTCGGGGTTCTGGCCGAGGCCAAGGGGCTCCGACTGGACCTCGTCATCGAGCCAGCGGCGGCCGGCGCCTGGAGAGGCGACGGCGACCGGCTGCGGCAGATTCTCAACAACCTGTTGTCCGACGCCATCAAGTTCACCGAGGAGGGCGCCGTCGCCGCCCGGTTCGGCTGCAGTCCCTCAGGCGGTTTGCGGCTGACCGTGGCCGACACCGGCATCGCCTCCGACCACCTGCCCGGCCTGTTCGAGAAGTTTGTCCAGGCCGACAATTCAACGACCCGCCGCTTTGGCGGCACCGGTCTGGGCCTGTCCATCTGCCGCGAACTGGCCCAGCTGATGGGGGGGCGGATCACCGCCCGCAGCGCCCGGGGCGAAGGCTCGACCTTTGTTGTGGATCTGCCTTTGCTGCGCGGTGAAGCCAGCGCAATCCCTCCAGCCCGGGGAGAGGACGCGCCAGCCGAGGAACGCGCCCTTCGTGTCCTGGCGGCCGAGGACAATATGACCAACCAGAAAGTTCTGCGGGCCGTGCTCGAGCCCCTCGACATCGATCTCGAGATGGCTCCAGACGGCGCGGCGGCGATCGACGCCTGGCGCAGCGGCCGGTTTGACCTGATCCTGATGGACATCCAGATGCCGGTGATGGATGGGGTTGAAGCCACCCGGATCATCCGGGCGGAAGAACAGCGCTTGGGTCTGGCGCGAATCCCGATCCTGGCCCTGACCGCCAATGCCATGACGTTCCAGGTCGAACAGTATCTCCAGGCCGGGATGGACGGCCATATCTCCAAGCCCATAGAACTCCAGAGGCTTTACAGCGCCATCGAACAGGCCCTGTCGGCCTCTGTTCACGCGGCGCCGCTGCAGCAGGCGGCAGGCTGACGCGCCCCGACCATTGGCCACGGGCAGGGGCGTCGCCGAACCTGAACGGCAGACAACGGGCGTCTCAGTTTGGTTTCAGCTATAGGCTACTAGAAGGGGTCAACGTCGTCAGAGGAACGGCGACCTGGAATTCAAAGGACTGAACGATGAAAAAATTCGCCTTCATGATGGTTGCCGTCTCGGCGCTGGCCGCGACCGCCGTTCCTGCCCTGGCCGCCCCTTGGCAGTCGATCAACCAGCGCCAGGCCGCCCTGGACGCCAGGATTGACCAGGGTGTCCGTAACGGCGCCCTCACCCGGCCCGAAGCGGTTCAGCTGCGCGCCGAGTTCCGGCAGATCGCAAACATGGAAGCCCGTTACCGCGCCACCAATGGCCTGCAGCCCTGGGAAATCAGCGATCTCGACCGCCGGTTCGACGCCCTGAGCATCCGCATCCGCGTTCAGAAGACCGACAATGACCAGCGCTGGCAGTCCATCAACCAGCGTCAGGCCAACCTGGACAGCCGGATCGACCAGGGCGTTCGCAATGGCGCCCTGACCCGTCCCGAGGCCGTGCGCCTGCGCAGCGAGTTCCGCTACATCGCCAATCTGGAGGCCCGCTACCGGGCCAGCAACGGCCTGCAGCAATGGGAACGGGCTGATCTGGACCGCCGGTTCGATGTGCTCAGCGCCAAGATCCGCATCCAGAAGAATGACGGTCAGCGCCAATAGACTGCGGCCAAGTGCGAGACTGCTCTCGCAGTCCCGCGCCGCAGGACCCTGAACATGGCGATCCCCCGTGCCGAAAGGTGCGGGGGATCGTTGCTATTGCGGCGATAATCTCAGCTGGCTGTCCACAACGGTCACGGCCTGGCCTCGCAGGATGACCCGGTCCTCGACAACCTCGCAGTCCAGGTCGCCGCCCCGTCCGGGATAGGCCTGGTGAAAGCGATTGCGCGGCCGCCCCAGCCTGTCTGCGAACAGGGGGGCCAGGATGCAATGGGCCGAACCCGTGGCCGGGTCTTCCGGGATGCCGGACCCGGGAGCAAAGAAGCGGCTGACCACGTCCTGGTCAGGGCGGTCGGAAAGGGCCGCCACAACGATATTGCCCCGGCCGCCAGTGGCCGAACTGGCCACCCGGTTGAGGGCGGGGATGTCGGGAGCAAGCGTTCTGACCGTCGCCTCGTCTTCCAGGATCGCCACCAGATAGGTGGCGGCCCAGACCTCCAGCGGCAGGACGCCGAGCGCCTCGGCCAGCCCGTCAGGCGCTTCGATTCGCCGGGGCGGCGCCGCCGGGAAATCCATGGCGTAGGTCTGGCCTTCTCTGCTGACCACCAGAGGGCCCGAAAGGGTCTCCAAGGTCACGGCCGGGACCGACTCGCCCAGTTCCTGGTACAGGACATGGGCCGCGGCCAGGGTGGCGTGACCGCAGAGAGGAACCTCGAGCAGCGGTGTGAACCAGCGCAGGCCGTAGCGCCCGGCATCTGCTGTCTTCAGGAGGAAAGCGGTCTCTGCCTGGCTGTTCTCCGCCGCCAGGGCCTGCATCCAGACATCGGAGGGCCAATGGTCCATCGGCTCCAGAATGCAGGCCTGGTTGCCGCGGAAGGGGGCCCGGGCGAAGGCGTCGACGGTCCACTGGCGCATGCTTGAATTCTCCTGTCGCCCCGTGTCTGGGTCGGGCTGGCCGGAACATGGAACCGCTCCGGCCGCTACAGCAAGTCCCCCCTCCGGACCAGACGGTTCCGGAGGGGCCGTTCAAGGCTCGACCCGAACTTCCGGCCAGCGGGCCTGAACGGAGGCCAGGATCCGGTCCCAGTCGCGGGCCAGGGGGCGGTGGGGATTGGGGCGAAGCACCATGGCAAACAGGTCTTCCAGGCCGTGGGGCGCCCGGATGGTCAATCGGTCATCCGGCTCCAGCCGGATCCCGACGCTGAAGGCCGGAGCGACAAACCGTTCCAGCGCCTCCGCCGTGCTGCCGAGGGGACTGAAGGGCTCGCCGAAATGCGCCTCGAACCACAGGTGCACCCTGGCCTGGTTGCGGATTTCAACCAGCCTGTCGAGGGGCGGCGGAAAATGATCGAGGGCCCTCCTGATCTGGATGTCCTCGGCTTCATAGGACAGGTCAGATCCGTCGAAATAGACCAGGTCATAGTCCTTGACCCCATGATCGGGATCCCGGTCGGTCAGATGGTTCCAGACCCGCTGATAGACGGCGCCCGAAACGATCAGCCAGTCGGCCAGCCCAAAACTGCGGGAATGCTCCAGGGCCGCAACCAGGCGGGGCGCCCGCCGCACAATCTCTTCGAGCCTCGAGGCCAGGCGGTCGGTCATCAGGTCCTCAGCGCCCAGGCGTGGTTCAGGGGGCCGTGGCCCTGGCCGAGACCCGGCGCCGTCAGGATCGCCTGATGGACATAGGCCCAGGCCCTGGCCACGGCCTCTGTAAGGGCCATGCCCTGGGCCAGGCCGGTCGCACTGGCGCTGGCCAGGGCGCAGCCGGTGCCATGGGTGTGGCGGCTGTGGATCCGCTCGCCTTCGAAAAGCGTCTCGCCCCGGGGTGTCATCAGGATATCCGTCAGCCGTTCGCCGGCCAGATGCCCGCCCTTCATCAGGACGGCGCGGGGCCCCATGGACAACAGGGTCTCGCCGGCGCGGCGCAGGTCGTCCAGGGTCTCCACGACCTGTCCGGTCAGGATCGCCGCCTCCGGCGCATTGGGGGTCAGAAGAGAGGCCTTGGGCAACAACAGGCTTCGAACAGCGGACAGGGCCTGCGGGTCGAGCAGGGAAGCTCCGCCCTTGGCGACCATGACAGGGTCAATCACAGCGGCGAGGTCCCCGGCCTGGTCCAGCAGTCGGGCGACCGCCTCGACGGTGGCGGCGTCGCCCAGCATGCCGGTCTTGATGGCGTCGGCGCCGATATCTTCCAGTACGGCCAGGCCCTGGGCCTCGATGAGGTCGGCCGGCAGTCCGTGGACCCGGCTGACGCCAAGCGTGTTCTGGACCGTGATGGCGGTGACGGCTGTGGCGGCATAGCCGCCGAGAAGGGTGATGGTCTTGATATCACCCTGGATGCCGGCGCCGCCGCCGCTGTCCGAGCCGGCAATCACCAGGACGCGGCCGGGAAGGGATTTGATCATGGGCCGGGCATTTGCTTGACCCTGCCCCG
>CAMAVA010000190.1 GCA_945861515.1 Brevundimonas vancanneytii
TCCGAAAGGGTCTTGTCCAGCCGCTTGCCGGCCTGTTCCGGCGGCAGGTCCACCGTGCGGACATCACCGATCTCAAGTTCGGGGTCCTCGATGTCATACCCCGGCGAGTCCGGAGGATCGGTGGTCATGGTTGTTAACTCCGGCCGCCGGGGCGGCAATCTCCCGACATCGGCCCGGTTGCCGTCCTGTGCAACAGTTGATCTCGCAGCGACAAAACTCGGCGTCCGCCCTGAGGGCTGCTTCAAGAACGGCCAGTCCAGGCCAAATTTCCTTGTGGCGCAAGGGTTTCATCAAGTCGTCGCGCGACCGTCATGTCCCCAACCTAGGCACAGATTTCCATTGATCACGTTCGAGGGGATACGAACATGACACCGAACCATCGCCGCCTGCTGCTCTGTGCAGCGGGCCTTTCCGCCATCATCACGGCCAGCAGCGCCCATGCTCAGCAGGCGGACGAGATCGCCGTTGTCGACGGCGTCGTCGAGGAACTGGTCGTCACGGCCCAGAAGCGCGAGCAGCAGGCCGTTGACGTGCCGATCGCCCTGACCGCCTACAGCGGCAAGCGACTGGAGGCCTTGGGCGTCCAGGGATTTGCCGATCTGTCGCTCTTCACGCCGGGCTTCGAGGTCCAGGACCAGTCGCCCAACAACCCCGGCTTTGTCATGCGGGGCATCACCTCGGACTCCGCCGATGCGACATCGGAAGCCCGGGTTTCGGTGTTCCAGGACGGTGTTTCGATCTCCAAGGCGGCCGGTTCGCTGGTGGAACTCTATGACATCGAGCGGGTCGAGGTGGCCAAGGGGCCGCAATCCACCCTCTACGGGCGCGGCGCCCTGATCGGCGCGGTCAATGTCATCCAGGCCAAGGCCAATCCCGGCGGTTTTGACGCCCAGATCAAGGCCGGGGTCGGCAACTACAATCTTCGCACCGCCGAGGGCTTTTTGAACCTGCCCTTCGGCGATCAGCTTGCCGTGCGTCTGGCCGGCCGCTGGCGGGAGCGTGACGGCTATGTCAACAACATCCTCGGCGGCGAAGACTTCCAGGGCATCGACACGGCGGCCCTGCGCCTTGGCATCGGCTTCGAGCCCAACGACGATTTCCGGGCCGACCTGATCCTCAACTGGCAACAGGACGAGCCGGGCGGCACGGCCTTCAAGTCCATCGGATTTGCCCCCACCAATCCGGCGACGGGTCAGGTCCTGGGCGGACGCGGCGCGCGGGATGGCGCCGCCCTGGCCTCGCCTGCTGGCTTCGTCGGCGGACCGCTGGGCGTGGATCGCACAGTCAAGGGCGCCAGTCTGATCGCCAGCTGGGACTTCAATGACAGCTTCACCCTGACCTCGATCACCGCGCACCGCGAATTCGACAGCCGCGAGACCTTTGATCCGGACGGCATCTCCCTGCCCATCCTGACCGGTCTCAACTCGGCCCAGGACGAGCAGTGGAGCCAGGAATTCCGGATCAATTTCGACAATGGCGGCCGCTTCAAGGCCTTTGCCGGCGGCTCCTGGTTTGCCAATGACAGCAGCCAGAGCATTCCGCTGCAGTTTGACGAGCGGATGAGCCTTGCGGACCTGACCGGCCAGCTCAATGCCGGCGCGGCCGGTTCGGGCCTGCCGGCCTCGACCCCGGCGCCGGCCGCCTTTTTCTCCAACACCGCCTTCACCGGCGCCCTGGTCCAGGGTCTGGCGGCCGCCGCCAGCAACGGCAATATCCTGCTGTCGTCGGCCCAGGGTCAGGCCATCGCCGCCAATCTTAGGTCCAGTCATCTGGAGGTCGCCGACACCACCAGCGACCTGGAAAGCATCGACCTGTTCGTCGACGGCACCTTCGCCGTCACGGACCGGTTCGAGGTCTCCGCAGGCCTGCGCTACACCCGGGACGACAAGGAAACCGGATTTGGCTCCGCCACGGTCGGGGGCCGCAGCGTCCTGGGCGGCCTGATCGGAGCCAGCCAGCTGGCGGCCTCGGGCAACCCTGTGGCCCTGGCCCAGGCCAACGCCATCATCGGCGCCCTGCAGAGCCCCTTCGTTCAGTTCATCCCGGCCAGCCTGCTGCCCAATTTCGGCCTGACCTTCCAGCCCACCGCCAACAACGGTGATCTGTCCACGGCCAAACTCGAGGACGAGGGCTACGCCTGGCGTCTGGTCGGCCGCTACGCCCTGAATGACGATGCCAATCTCTATGCCAGCTACGCCCGGGGTCGCCGCCCGGAAATCCTGGCGGCCTCAGGTCCCGCCGCACCCTATGGCGCGCCGCGCTTTGACGCTGTCGAGGCCGAAACCGTCGACAGCTACGAGGTTGGCGCCAAGGGATCGGTGCTGGATGGCCAACTTCGTCTCGATGGCTCGGTCTATTACTACGACTACCAGAACTTCCAGACCGTGATCCAGCAGGGCACGCTGTTTGTCATCTCCAACGCCGGCGCCGCCAAGGCCTATGGCTTTGAAGGCCAGGCGGAATGGCGGGCGACCGCTGATCTGGATATCTTCGCCACCTACGCCTACAGCCACGCCCGGTTTGACGGCGGCGCCTTCGACGGCAACCAGTTCCGCCTTTCTCCGGACCACAGCCTGTCGATCGGCGCGTCCTGGTCGGTGGACGCCTTTGGCGGAACCCTGGACATTCGTCCCAGCTACAGCTGGCAGTCGGAAGTCTTCTTCGACGACAACAACGACCTGCCGGCCTTCCAGCAGCCGCCTTCGGTCTTCGTGGCGGACAACCTGCAGGACGAAAAACAGGACAGCTATGGCCTACTGAACCTGCGTGCGGTGTTCAAGCCGGCCCAGACCCCGGTGACCTTCGAGGTCTTCGTCAACAATATCCTGGACGAGGACTATATCATCGACGCCGGCAACACCGGCGACAGCCTGGGCCTGCCCACCTTCATCGCCGGTCCGCCGACGCTGTTCGGGGCGACCATCAGCTGGACCTACTGACGAACCAACCCACGGTCTGACCTCCAATCCCTGGTCATCCCCGCGCCTTGTCCAGGCGCGGGGATGATGCGTTTCGGGCCCGTCGCCTTGAAAGGTCGTTTGATCAGGTGTTCATCCTGCCCTTGAAAGCGAATGCGCTCCAGGCGTCACACGACTGTTGTGCGACCGGGTCAGAAAGTTCGCGACCCAAGGGGAGGCACATCATGAAGATCGACCGCAGAGGCCTGCTGACCATGGCCGGAGCCGGCGCCGCCGCGGCCGCCGCTGGCGGCGCGTCGGCCCACGCTGGCGCCCATATCGCCTTTCTCCACGGCGTGGCCAGCGGCGACCCGCTACAGGACCGGGTCATTGTCTGGACGCGGGTGACCCCGCCGGCCGGCGCCACCGGCCAGGTCCAGGGCGAACTTCGGATCGGGACGGATGCCGGACTCGATCGCAAGACCCTGACGAAGTTTCTGAAAGTGGGCGCCGCCGCCGACCAGGACTGGACGGTCAAGGTCGATGTCACCGGGCTCAAGCCCGGGACACAGTATTTCTACCAGTTCCGCTTTGGCGAGGTTGCTTCGCCGGTCGGTCGCACCCGCACCCTGCCGCAAGGGCGGACCGAGGATGTGGTCCTGGCCGTGGCCAGCTGCTCCCTCTATCCCAATGGCTATTTCAACGCCTATGGCGCCATTGCCGCCATGGACCGGGTCGATGCGGTCATCCACCTGGGCGACTACATCTACGAATATGGCGCGGCCGCCACCGACTATGGCATGAGCTCGCCGGTTGCTGCGAGCCGTCCCCATGATCCGCCGCACGAGATCGTCAGCCTGGCCGATTATCGCCGCCGCCACGCCCAGTACAAGTCAGACCCCCAGCTTCAGGCCGCCCACGCCCGGGCGCCGTGGATCGTGGTCTGGGACGACCATGAATCCACCAATGACAGTTTCCAGTCCGGCGCTGAAAACCACAACCCGGACAAGGGCGAGGGCGACTGGGCGACCCGCAAGGCCGCCGCCCTGAAGGCCTATTACGAATGGATGCCGATCCGCCGGACCGGCGCCCTGCCCGAGGCCATCAACCGCAGCTTCCGGTTTGGCGACCTGGCGTCCCTGATCATGGTCGAGACCCGCCTGACCGCCCGGACCGAGCAACTGGACCTGCAGACCGACCTGTTGGTCGATGGGAAGCCGGATTTCCCGGGCTTCTTCCGCAAGCTCAATGACCCGGCCCGGCAGCTCATGGGGCCGGACCAGGAATCCTGGCTGGCTGGCGAACTGACCCGCTCGATCAAGGCTGGCGAGACCTGGCAGGTGCTGGGCAATCAGATCGTCATGGGCAAGGTCTATACGCCGGACCTGCGCAAGCAGATGGGCGATGAGGCCTTTGGCGCCATGCTGGGCCGGCTGCCGGACTATATCCGGGGCCGGATCGCCGCCTCGGCCGCCCTGGCCGGCGTGGATGTGCCGCTCAATCTCGACCAGTGGGACGGCTATCCGGCCGCCCGGGAGCGGGTCTACGAGATGTTCAAGGCCGCCAAGGCCCGGCCCATCGTCCTGGCCGGCGACAGCCATTCCTTCTGGGCCAATGAACTGCATGACAGGGCCGGCGCCCTGGTGGCGGCCGAATTCGGGACCACCGGCATCACCAGCCCCGGCTTCTCGGACCTGCTGCCCGACGCGCCCCTCGGTGCGGCGCTGACAGCCCGCAATCCGGAAGTCAAATATGCCGACTCGGCCGCCAAGGGGTTTGTGAAACTGACCCTGACGCGCAGCGTCGCCAAGGCCGAGATGATCGCGGTCTCGACCATCCTGTCGCCGGACTACACGACCGCCAGCCTGGCCAGTTTCGAGGTCAAGCCGCTGCCGGCCGGCGGCGTCAGCAGCTTTGCTGGCTGATCGGGCTGGCTAGAGCATGTTCCGATAAGTGTGAAGCGGTTATCGGATCGAAACATGCTCTAACACTTTGAATCGGAGCCTGTTTTTCCGTTATGATCGGTTCTATCATAACGGACCATGCTCTAGGTGCTGTGGACTCTAAGGATTCCCATCTAGGCCGAAGCGTGATTCAAGACTGCTTTTTGGGAGTCGGTCTTGGGTGTGATGGATCGTTTGGTGTTGAGCGATGGGGACTGGGAGCGGATTTCTGGCCTGATTATCGGCCGTCCTGACCAGAAGGGCTCGACGGGACGCAACAATCGGATGTTCGTGGAGGCTGTTCTCTGGATCGTGCGGACGGGTTCGCCGTGGCGCGACCTGCCCGAGGTTTTCGGCGATTGGAACAGTGTCTTTCGACGCTTCAGCCGCTGGAGCGCCAAGGGGGTCTGGTGGCGTATCTTCGAAGCGATGTCCGATGACCCGGACTTCGAATATCTGATTGTCGACTCCACCATTGTTCGCGCCCACCAACATGCGGCAGGCGCCAAAAAGGGGGGTCTGCAGATCAGGCCATTGGCCGCTCGCGCGGCGGCCTGAGCACCAAGATCCATATGGCTGTCCGGGGCCTGGGTTGCCCGGTCCGCTTCACCCTGACTGCGGGTCAGATGGGTGACGCACCCCAGGCAGGCCCACTGATTGAAGGGCTGCCGGCCAGGATCGTCATGGCGGATACAGCCTACGACGCGGATCACCTGCGGCAGGCCATCGCAGCGAAGGGAGCCCTGGCCGTCATCCCAAATAACCCGTCCCGAGCCCAGAAATACCCGCTGGACAAGGCTCTCTATGCCCAGCGGCATCTCGTCGAATGTTGTTTCTCAAAGCTCAAGCAGTTCCGACGGGTCGCAACACGCTTCGAAAAAACGGCTAGGAACTATCTCGCCATCATCACACTTGCCGCCATAGTGCTCTGGCTACGCTAAGTGTCCACAGCACCTAG
>CAMAVA010000191.1 GCA_945861515.1 Brevundimonas vancanneytii
CCTTGGATTGCGTGCGGAGGGTGATGGTGGACGCGACTGGGATTGAACCAGTGACCCCTTCGATGTCAACGAAGTGCTCTCCCGCTGAGCTACGCATCCGATCCGTCAGGAGGCAGGGTCTATACAAAGGGATTTCACCCGGCGCAACAGGCCTTGTCCATGACCTGTCAGGCTGCGGCCATCATCCGGTCGACTTCGGTCACAATCTCTCGAAGGTGGATGGGCTTGGACAACACCTTGGCGCCGGCCGGGGCGCGTTCGCTGGCCGAAAGCGCGACGGCGGCGAACCCGGTGATGAACATGATGCGCAGGCCCGGATGGCGGGCCGCCGCATGGCGGGCGACCTCGATCCCGTCCATGCCGGGCATGACGATGTCGGTCAGCAACAGGTCCCAGTCCTCGTCCAGACAGCCGGCCGCCTCCTCGCCATCGGCGCAGGCGCGAACATCGTATCCGGCCCGCTCCAGGGCCCGGGTCAGGAAGTTTCGGAGGGAGTCGTCGTCTTCGGCCAAAAGGATTCGAGGCATGATGGACTCTTGCTCAGGATCACAAATCAGGAGCCTCAGTCCTATCAGGCGATCGGTAAAGGCGCCGTGAACCCTGTTGCGTTGAACCGGCTGGCCGCGGGCGAAAGCCTTTGACCCGGCGGATCGGGCAAACCAAATAGCCTGCATGACGATCGCACGACATTCGGCGCAAGGCGCGGACTGGGACGCCTGGCCCTCCATGTCTGATGCGCCGTTCGATATCCTGGCCCCCGAGGCGGCGATTGCAACGCCGTTGATCTTTGCCTCGCCCCATTCAGGGCGGTTCTATCCTCCTGACATGCTGGCTGCAGCGGCGGTGGACGTGGCGGTCATGCGGCGGTCGGAAGACGCCATGGTCGATTCGCTGATTGCGGCCGGTCCGAAGTCCGGTGTCCATGCCATCCGGTCCCGATTTGGAAGAGCCTATATCGATCTCAACCGGGACCCCTGGGAACTGGACCCCGCCATGTTCGATGGGGACCTGCCGGACTATGCCCAGGGTCGTACGGCCAGGGTGGCGGCTGGCCTCGGCGCCATCGCCCGGACCGCCGGGGAAGGCCAGAAGATCTATGCGCGCAAGCTGACCTTCGAGGAGGCCCAGCAAAGGGTGGAAGCCGCTCATCGCCCCTATCACGACGCCCTGTCTGGTCTGATCGACAGGGCCCGGCGACAGTTCGGCCTGGCGGTTCTGGTGGACTGGCACTCGATGCCGGCGGCGGCGGCCCGGTCGGTGGTCACGCCGCGATATGGCAAGGGCTGCGACTTTGTCCTGGGCGACCGGTTTGGATCCTCCTGCAGCCCGGCCCTCACCCGGCTGGTGGAAAAGGGTCTCGAAGGGCAGGGATACCGGGTCGTCCGCAACATGCCCTATGCCGGCGGCTACACCACCGAGCATTACGGCCGCCCGGCGGACAGGGTCCATGCCCTGCAGATCGAGATTGATCGTGCGCTCTACTGGGATGAGATCCGGCAGCAGCCGACTGACGGACTGCCTGCGCTCAAGTCCGTTGTCGCTGGCCTGGCGCGCCAGCTTTCCGCTGGTTGGACGAGTCTTGCCTGAAGACCAAAAAAACGGCCGAGCCCTGAGGCCCGGCCAGTTCATTAGGGAGGAAACGCCCAGGAAGGGCAGAAGCGGCAGCGCCGCCTCACCGGATGGAAGATAGTTTGCGATGCACAATCCGGCAAGGACAAACTGTGCGCTGCAGCGAAGAATTTCTGCAGGGGTTTTCGAAAAGTCTTATGCCGCAAGGTCAAAGCGGCCGCGCTTGGTCGTTGTGCGCCGCACAATTGACTCACCGGACAGACGAAAAATCATACAATAGGAAATAGTTTCAAGGCCCACGGCGCATGATTCAGACTGTCATGGCCATGGGGTGGCTTATTGCGCCGCACTCGCGTAAAAGCGCGCGCCTCGCGTCCGATGCCGCCCTCCAAATAAAGCAGTCCCGAATGTCCCTGCGAAATATCGCCATTATCGCCCACGTCGACCATGGCAAGACCACGCTCGTCGACCAACTTCTCGCCCAGTCCGGCGTCTTCCGAGCCAACGAGGCGACCGTCGAGCGGGCCATGGACTCCAATGACCAGGAGCGTGAGCGCGGCATCACCATCCTGGCCAAATGCACCAGCGTGCTGTGGCACGGCGAGGCGGGCGAGACCCGGATCAACATCATCGACACCCCTGGCCATGCCGACTTCGGCGGCGAGGTCGAGCGGATCCTCGGCATGGTGGACGGTTGCGTCCTGCTGGTCGACGCCGAGGAAGGGGTCATGCCCCAGACCAAGTTCGTGCTGGGCAAGGCCCTGAAGATGGGCCTGCGCCCGATCCTCTGCCTCAACAAGGTCGACCGTCCCCATGCTGACCCGGACCGGGTGCTGAACGACGCCTTCGACCTGTTCGCCGCCATCGGCGCCACCGACGAGCAGCTGGACTTCCCCCATATCTACGCCTCGGGCAAGAATGGCTGGGCGACCATGGACATGGCCCAGCCCAATGACACGCTTGCGCCCCTGTTCGACCTGATCGTTCGCCACGTGCCCGAACCCAAGGCCATCGCCCGCAAGGACGAGCCCTTCCAGATCCTGTCGGTGCTGATCGAAAGCGACCCGTTCCTAGGGCGCCTGCTGACCGGCCGGATCGAGTCCGGCAAGGCCGTGCCGGGCATGGCCATCCATGCCCTGTCACGGGACGGCAAGGAAATAGAGCGGGGCCGGATCACCAAGGTCCTGGCCTTCCGGGGCCTGAAGCGCCAGCCGATCGAGGACGCAGAGGCCGGTGACATCGTCGCCATTGCGGGTCTCAGCAAGGCCACCGTGGCCGACACCCTCTGCGCCATCGACGTCATCGAAGCCCTGCCGGCCCAACCCATCGATCCCCCGACCATCTCCATGACCGTCTCGGTCAATGACAGCCCCCTGGCCGGCCGCGAAGGCGACAAGGTGCAGAGCCGGGTCATCCGGGATCGCCTGATGAAGGAACTGGAGGCCAATGTCGCCATCCGGGTCACCGAAACCTCCGAGAAGGACGCCTTCGAGGTGGCCGGCCGCGGCGAACTTCAACTGGGCGTGCTGATCGAATCCATGCGCCGCGAAGGCTTCGAGCTGTCCATCAGCCGCCCCCGGGTGGTCTTCCAGACCGACCCCGAAACCGGCGCCCGCATGGAGCCGGTCGAAGAGGTGATGATCGACGTCGATGACGAGTTCAGCGGCATCGTCATCGAGAAGCTCTCGGCCCGTAAGGCTGAACTGAAAGACATGGGCCCGTCCGGCGCCGGCAAGACCCGGATCATGCTGATGAGCCCCTCCCGCTCGCTGATCGGCTACCAGGGCGAGTTCCTGACCGACACCCGGGGCACCGGGGTGCTGAACCGCGTGTTCAGTCACTACGAACCCTACAAGGGCGCCATCGACGCCGGCCGCAAGGGCGTGCTGGTTTCCAACTCCGACGGGGAAACCCAGGCCTATGCCCTGTGGAACCTCGAGGAGCGGGGCTTCATGTTCGTGGGCGGCAACGAAAAGACCTACCAGGGCATGATCATCGGCGAGAACAGCCGGATGGATGACCTGGACGTCAACCCGATGAAGGCCAAGCAGCTGACCAACGTCCGGGCCAGCGGCAAGGACGAGTCGATCCGCCTGACCCCGCCCCGCCGCATGACCCTCGAACAGGCCATCGCCTATATCGAGGAAGACGAGCTGGTCGAGGTGACGCCCAAGAACATCCGCCTGCGCAAGAAGGTGCTGAACCCCAGCTTCCGCAAGCGCCGCGTCAAGGACGAGTAGTCGCCGCCCCTTTCAGGAACAGAGACCCTGGACAGCACCTTTCTCCGGTCATCGCCGGCGGTCGCGCGCAACCGCGATCCGATCTTCGACGTCCTTCAGCCGCGTTTGCCGGCGTCAGGCCTGGTGCTGGAGGTCGCGGCCGGCACGGGCGAGCATGCGGCGACCTTTGCATCCCGCCTGCCGCACCTGACCTGGCAGCCCAGCGACCCTGACCCAGCCGCCCTGGCCAGCATCGCCGCCTGGCGGGAGGTCAGCGGCGCAGAGAACCTGTTGCCGCCGCTGGTGCTGGACGCCAGCGATCCCGGGTCCTGGCCCGTGATGAGCGTGGACGCCATCGTCTGTATCAACATGGTCCATATCTCGCCCTGGGCTGCGACCGAGGGTCTCATGACCGGGGCCGCCTCGCGCTTGCCGCCGGGAGGACTGTTGTTTCTCTACGGCCCCTATCTGGAAGACGATGTCCCGACCGCCGCTTCCAACCTCGATTTTGACGCCAGCCTGAAGGCGCGCAATCCGGACTGGGGGCTGCGAAAGCTGGAAGCCGTCCGGACCCTGGCGGCGGACCGTGGCCTGCACCTCCTCGAACGGATCGCCATGCCGGCCAACAATCTGAGCCTGGTGTTTCGCCGGCGCTGAACATGAACGCCAGATGATCATCGCCGTTCAGGTTGGGCTCAAGCGGCCGCCTTCATAACCTCTCTCAACGACGGGGACCCAAGGATGGTCCAAAGGCCCCGCCGCCGGGAGAAAAGACCATGAAGCGCATCCTGATCGCGGCGGCCGCCCTGTCCGTCCTTGCCACCGCTGGCGCCGCCTCGGCCCAGTCCTATGGCGCGCCCCAGGGCAATGACCGCTATGAGCGCCAGGATGACCGGTCCGGCCAGCGGGGCTCGCAGCCCAATGAACGCGGCGGCCGCCAGGACCGAAGCGACAACCCCCGGGGCGACAACCCCCGGGGCGACCAGGGTCGTGGTGATCAAGGTCGTGAAGACCATCGCCGGGGCGAATACGCCGGCCACGGTGACCGCCACGACGGCGATCGCTATGGTCGCGGCGACTACCGCGATGGCCGCTACAATGGTCCGGGCTACGGCCAATGGGCGCACCGGTCCCAGCATCGCTATCACGCCGGTCGCTACCAGGCGCCGCGTGGCTACTATGCCCGCAACTGGCGCCGGGGCGAGTATCTGCCGCCGGTCTATCGCGGTCGCGGATACTATGTCGATTACCGCGCCTATCGCCTGCCCCCGCCCCCGCGCGGTTACGGCTACTACCGGCACGGGGATGACGTCATCCTGACGGCCATCGCCACCGGCCTGATCGCCTCGGTCGTGTTCGACCTGTTCGACTGACCCCGGCCTCAACAGCCAGACGCGAGCCCCCGGCGGATCACCGCCGGGGGCTTTTGCCTGTCAGGTCCGGCGGGCGTCCCGGATCGCGTCCTTGAGGGCTGCGGCCCCGACGATGAGCGGTCCGATCAGGATCCAGCCACAGGTCAATTGAAGGTCATAGGGAGTCCTGGCTGATAGCAGGTTGAACAGGACGATCAGACTGATCCATCCAACCCAGTGACGGATGCCCAGCGGCGTGCCATCCAGTGTCTCGGCGAGCGGACGCGCGGCCAGAAGGGCAATGGCGGAAAGGGCGACGGCCAGTCCCTGTCCAAAGGGCTCTGACCCGGCCAGAAACAAAGTGGCGACCGCCAGGCCCACAACGGAAAGCAGCGCTTCAACGCCAGTCTTTCGTGCTTTCGGCGACAGCCGCGAACACCAGAAGTCGAGCAGGCTTTGCGATCCCAGCGCGCTTGCGGCGACGGCCGCCAGCAGCGCCGGAATCATCACCTGCAGGGCCGGCGGTCCGCGCCAGGTGAGAAGCACGATCCAGATCAGATAGTAGGTGTTGGCGCGAAGCATCCGCACCCACCAGGCCGTGTCACCCTCCCGGCGATCCAGGTCTCC
>CAMAVA010000192.1 GCA_945861515.1 Brevundimonas vancanneytii
TTTGTCGACGCGATTCTTGACCTTCAGATTCGACGCCAGACGGCCGGCGCCAGCCCCGGACGTGCGGTCTTCCTCGATCGCTCGCCGGTCTGCACACTGGCCCTCAGCCGGTTCCTCGGTCTCTCGCCGACGAAGCGGCTGATCCAGGAAACGGCCCCTGACCGGCTCCGGGCGGTTTACCGGCCGGAGGTCTTTTTTGTCCTGGGCCTTGGCTTCATTACCCCTACTCCAGCGAGGAGAATTTCTCTCGAAGAAGCTGGGCGCTTCGAGGCTCTTCATCGCCAAACCTATGAATCCCTCGGCTTCGTCCTTGTCGACATCTCTGCAGCCCCGGCCGCCGACCGGGTCGCTCAGGTGCTTGGCGGACTGTCAACGACGCCCCGTTGAGCGACCTTTCGCTAAAAGATGAAGTCTGCAGAGGTCAGGACTGGCCCGCCTTGCAACAGGAACTCGAATTCGGGAAAGCCGTCCCCGCTGGAATCGCCTGCCAGGATGGTGTTCCCGTCGCCATCTGAAAACTGGATCAACTCGCCTGGCCTGTTGGTGAAGGCCGACCCAGCCAGGTAAAACACGCCGTCGCCGTCAACGGTGGTGTCCCCGTCCATTCGGCTCAGGTCGATCCGGTCGCCTTCCTCCTGGTTGAAATCCGTGATGATGTCCCGGGTATGGGCGTAGGGGCCGCTATCTTTCCCCTGGCTGAGAATGAACAGATCCCGGTCGCCACCGCCGGTGAGAACATCTTGTTTCCCGCCACCGGTCAGTTGATCCTTTCCCTGGCCGCCGATGATCTGATCGTCTCCGTCATCGCCATCGGTGAGATCATCGCCGGCGCCCCCGTCGATGACGTCCGCCAGGGCCGTGGACTGCGCGATTTCGTTGAAGATGCCCGGTGCGACAAGGCCGTCGCCAGACCAGTGGATGAAGTCTGCAGTCAATGCTCCTGTGACAATCGCCATGATCCCGAACTCGTGGTTCTGGTGCCTGCATCTGTCTGGCGGTCAGCATGACGCCACCGCAGGTGAGACGCACGCCTTTATGCATGCTTAGGCTGTTCCTGTGAGACTCCGGGGCTGCCGGACGCTAAAGTACCCTTGCGCCAGAGGGCCGTTTCGAACGACTGTTTGGAAAACCAGATAACCGACGAGGAAACGACCATGGCGATTGATTTTGAGATTCCACCCGAAGCCAAGGCAGTTCGTGAAAAGGTTCGTCAATGGGTGCACGACGAGTGCCGCCCGGCCGAAAAGGAACTGCTCGCCGGCCGTGACTACAAAACGGTGCTCGGTGAACTTCGCACCAAGGCCCGCGCTCGGGGACTCTGGTGTCCCTTCATTCCGGTCGAGCATGGCGGCATGGGCCTTGGGCCCTTGGCAAATGCCCTGGTCCAGATGGAACTGGGCGAAAGCTATCTCGGCGCCCTTTCGATGAACACCCAGGGGCCTGACGACGCAACCATGATGACGTTGCTGGCCTATGGCACTGAATATCAGAAAGAAAAGTACCTCAAGCCGTTGCTGAATGGCGAAAAGCGTATCTGCTATTCTATGACTGAAAAGGCTGCGGGGGCGGACGCGACCGGCATGCAGACCCGCGCTGTCAAGGACGGCAACGAAAACTATGTGCTGAACGGCGAAAAGTGGTTCAGTTCGGCGGCCAGTGTCGCTGACATTGCCGTGGTCATGGCCAAGACCGATCCTGATGCGCCGAGGCATCAACAGTTCTCGACCTTTATCGTAGAACTGCCCAACCCTGGCTACCGGATCGTGCGGGACATTGGAACCATGGCCGCTGAAGGTCCGCTGAGCCACGTTCTCGGCGGCGGCCATTCGGAAATCGAGATCAAGGATCTGGTTGTGCCTGCCGAAAATCTGCTCGGAGGCGAAGGCAACGGCTTCAACATGGGTCAACACCGACTGGCCTACGGACGGCTTCGACATGGCATGCACAATGTCGCCATGGCCCAGCGCGCGCTCGACCTGGCCACAGCCCATGTCACCAGCCGTGAAACCTTTGGCCGCAAGCTGAAGGACCGGCAGGGTGTGCAGTGGATGCTGGCCGATTGCGCCAGCGAGCTCTACATGGCCCGGCTAATGCTGCTCCATATTGCCTACAAGGCGGAAAAGGGCATGGACCTTCGGCAGGAAAACTCCATCGCCAAGGTTTTCCTGGCCCATATGGTCCACAAGGTCGTGGACACGGCAATCCAGCTGCACGGAGCACTTGGCTATTCAACCGATACGCCCCTGGCGCGCTGGTACACCCATATCCGGTCGCAGCGTCTGGTGGACGGGCCGGATGAAGTCCATCGCTGGACCGTCGGCCGCAATGTCATCAAGGCTTTCGAGCGGGATGGCACCACCGCCATGGCCGCTGGCGGCGACCTGATCTAGCCGAGAACGGGCGCAGCGACGATTGTTGCGCCCGTCAACTCCCTTCGACGGCGGTTCGCCATTGATCCAGGCCCCCTGAAGGAAGCCCAGCGGCTTGCTCAGTCCGAGACATCGACATGTCAGAAGCCATCCTAGACCCCAATCTGCCGATCATCGACCCACACCATCATCTGTGGGATCGCACGACCTTGCTGGGGCAATTGCCGCCACCAAGGCACGGTTTTGAGCAGATTGTCCGGCGGGCGCCGCGCTACCTCCTGGACGAACTTCTGGCGGACATGGGTCGCGGCCACAATGTCATCGCCACCGTCTATATGGAGTGCGGAGCCTTCTACAGACCGACCGGTCCGGTCGAAATGAAGCCCCTCGGCGAGATCGAGGCCGTCAATGGTCTGGCCGCCATCGCTGACAGCGGAGTCTATGGCCCGGCCAAGCCCTGCGCGGGCATTGTCGGTCATGCAGATCTGACCGGGGGCGCGGACGTCCGCTCTCTTCTCGAAGCGCAGATCGCCGCCAGTTCCAGGTTTCGGGGCATCCGGCACAGCGCCTCGCATGATCCGGACAGTGATGTGCTGGGCCCGTTGGTGCGGCAGCCCGCCGGTCTCTATCGGGATGCGAAATTCCGCGAGGGCTTCGCCCAACTTGCCCCGCTGGGACTATCCTTTGACGCCTGGCTGCTCGAACCTCAGCTGTCTGATCTGATCGACCTGGCGCGCGCCTTCCCGGATACCCGGATCATTCTGGACCACGTTGGTACGCCCCTGGGCATAGCCAGCTACACCGGCAGGCGAGAGGAGCGGTTCAGCATCTGGCGCGACAACATCCGGAGTCTGGCTGAATGCCCCAATGTTTCAGTGAAACTGGGCGGACTGGCCATGGTGTTCCCGGGTTTTGAGTCCTGTCTGGCTGACGCGCCGGCCTCTTATGAGCAACTGGCCCAGGAATGGGGACCCTACCTGGAGACCTCCATCGAGGCCTTTGGCGTGGACCGTGGCATGTTCGAGAGCAACTTTCCGGTCGACATTCTTTCCTGCAGCTACGCTACCCTTTGGAACGCCTTCAAGCATTTCGCGGCCGGCTATTCGGACAGCGAAAAAGCCGCCCTTTTCAGCGGCACTGCGGCGAAGATCTATCGACTGTCACTCTGACCGGCGGCCCGTCTGTCGTGAGGACGGGAATCTGCTAAGGGACCGGTATGACCTCAGAAGACGTGCTTGAAGAATTCCGCGGCGCCGGCGCCCTGCGTGAAGGCCATTTCGTGCTGTCAAGCGGGCTGCATAGTCCGGTGTTCTTGCAGAAGAACCTGGTCTTCGCAGAGCCGGATCGTTGTGCCCGCCTCTGCGCCGCACTGGCCGACCGGATCATGACGGCCGTCGGTAAGCCGGACGTCTGCATCTCCCCGGCCGTTGGCGGCATCATCCCCGGCTATGAAACGGCGCGCCATCTGGGCGTGCGCTCGCTCTATGTCGAAAGGGAAGCAGGCCAGTTCACACTCCGCCGCGGCTTTCAGATCGCACCCGGCGCCCGTGTTGTGATGGTCGAAGACATTGTCACCACGGGACTGTCATCCCGGGAATGTATCGCCGCAATCAACGACGCCGGCGGCAAGGTCATCGCCGCCGCCTGTATCGTCGATCGTTCCGGCGGCAGGGCTGATGTGGGCGTTCCGCTGATCGCCCTGGCGACCCTCGATGTCCCGGCCTGGCCCGCAGATCAGATTCCGCCGGAACTGGCTGCCATACCAATCGAGGATCCCGGCAGCCGGCGGCTTGCCTAGACCAAGACAAGACACCTTGAATTCGAACCTGTTCACCGATTGCGTTCGAACAGGCCGGGACAGGCTCCATTGCCAGCCATCTTGCAGGCTGGAGAAACCGGCTGAAGGCCTTTCGCGTTCGACCTGCCCGCCCTAAGTGTCAAGATACTGGATAGGGAAGGTGACCCATGAGCCTGCGCCTTGGCGTGAACATCGATCACGTCGCCACCATTCGAAACGCCCGGGGCGCGAGCTATCCCGAACCGATCCGGGCTGCCGAACTGGCGCTTGCGGCCGGCGCGGACGGCATCACGGCTCACCTACGCGAGGATCGCCGCCATATCGCCGACGCCGACATCGAACTCCTGTCGGACCTTTGCCGTCGACGCGGTCGCCCCTTGAACCTTGAAATGGCGGTCACAGACGAAATGGTGGGGATTGGTGTCCGTCACCGTCCTCATGCCGCCTGCCTGGTTCCCGAACGACGAGAAGAAGTGACGACGGAGGGCGGGCTGGACGTCGTTCGCGGTCAAAATCGGGTCAAGGACGCGGTCTTGGCGCTTCGGGCCGTGGGGTGCCGGGTTTCGTTGTTCGTTGAGGCCGACCCGGTTCAGATCGCCGCCAGCGCTGAAGCTGGCGCACAGGTGGTCGAACTCCATACCGGCGCCTATTGCGATGCCGTCCGGGCCGATGATGCAGACCGCGCCACCACCATCCTTGATCGGCTCGCCAAGGGGGCAGTCGAGGCCCACAGGCTCGGCCTTGAGGTCCATGCCGGCCACGGGATCGACTATGCAACCGTGGCTCCGATCGCCGCCATTCCGCAGGTCGCGGAACTGAACATTGGTCATTTCCTTATCGGAGAGGCTATTTTCGTCGGACTGCCGGAGGCCATCCGGCGCATGCGCCAACTTATGGATGCTGCCCGCCTCCAGACGGAGCAGGCGGCGTGATCATCGGCCTGGGGTCGGACCTTTGCGATATCCGCCGCATCCAGAAGTCCCTGGATCGGTTCGGCGACCGTTTTGTTCAAAGGCTTTTCACCGAGATCGAACAGGAAAAATCGGACCGTCGAAAGGACAGGGCCGCCAGCTATGCCAAGAGGTTTGCCGCAAAAGAGGCTTGCGCCAAGGCTCTCGGCACCGGCGTTCCCCGGCGCGGAGTGCACTGGAAGGACATGGGCGTTGTCAATCTCCGGAGCGGGGCGCCAACCATTGCTCTAACAGGCGGCGCGGCTGAGCGGCTCCGGAGCCTGACCCCACCGGGAATGATCCTGAGTATCCATGTCAGCCTGACCGACGACCATCCTTACGCCCAGGCCTTCGTAATCCTGGAGGCCCAGCCGGCCAGCGAAACGCCATGAAGGCGAGTTAACGGGTCAAACCCTTGCCCATGGGTTATTCCGGGGCTAACCAGCACCATCCGGGCGTTTCGCTCGCGCCCCTAGAGAGATCTGCGCCGCCATGACAGACGCCGTCCGCACAGAGGCCAAGGACGTCCAGACGTCAGGGGAGGCTGAACGGCCGAC
>CAMAVA010000193.1 GCA_945861515.1 Brevundimonas vancanneytii
GGCGCCTTTGCGATTCCGGCCCGGGACAGCCTGCTCAGCCTGGTGGCGCCGCGTCAGGACGCCGCCGGCATCCAGCGGGCGGTCAGCTTTGCGGGCCTGGCCCAGTTTGCCGCCCAGATCCTGGGCATGATCTTCGCCATCGCCGCGCCCTATCTGGGGGTCGGGCCGCTGTTGCTCGCCCTGGCGGGACTGATGGTCTGCGCCACCTGGGCCGCCGCCAGCCTGCGGCCCCGGGTTTCCGAACACCGCGCCATGGCCGGGGAAGGCAATCTGCTCGGCCGCATGGCGGCGGACATCGCCGGCGGCCTGAAGGCGGCGGCCGATACGCCAGTCATCGCCGCCGTGGTGATCTGCGCCGTGGCCATGGGCGTCTGTTTCATGGGCAGCTTCTATGTGCTGCTGCCGCTGATTGTTGAGAGCTACTTCACGGCCGACCCCGACAAGACCCATGTCGCCTCGGCCCTGGCGCTGTTCAGCCTGTGCTTCTGGTCCGGATCGATGATTTCGGCCCTGGTTCTGGTGCGGATCGGCCATATCCGGCGCAAGGGCCGCGTCTATCTGACCGCGCTCGCGACCGGCGGATGCGTGCTTCTGGCCTGCGGCCTGACCCTGCCCTTCTGGGCCTTCTGCGGCCTGAACTTTGTCTGGGGCCTGGGCGGCGGGGTGGCCATGACGCTGGGCCGGGGCCTGGTGCAGCATTACGCGCCGGCGGCCAGCCGGGGGCGGATCCTGTCGATCTTCACCCTCGGCCTGATGGGCGGCGGCCCCCTGGGCGCCGTGGCCTATGGTTTCCTCGCCAAGGCCATCGGTCCGCACATGGCAGTCCTGGTTCCCGGTTCTTTGATGCTGGCCATTCTGGCCGCCGTCTATTCGCTGTCGCCCCTGAGACATCTGGACGACGACCGGCCGGGCGGCTGACGGGTCTGCACGACTCTGGGATCAGGAAGCTTCCAACAGGGCGATTTCTTCCGGTGTCAGGCCGAACAGAGCGTAGACGATTTTATCGATCTGGTTCTCGGCATCTGCGATCCGGGCTGACAGGTCTTTAACCTCGGCTGACTGCCCGGCGATATAGCCTTCCCATTCCGCCCTTTGCTTCACCGGAATTTCAACTCCAAACGCCTTTTTGATTTCAGCGCGGAAGCCTGCGAAATCCAGTTCGTGCCACTCCATCAGTTTGTTGTTCAGCTTGCGTCGTTCGGGTGGCGCAAGATCGAGGATGCGATAACGAACAGAGGTTTGAATCTCGAGCCGACGCTTCGCCGCAAGTGTGCAAAGCACGGTCGCCGCAGTGAGTTGATCGGCTTCTGTACAAGGAACGGTCGGCAGGGAGAGTTGTTCTACATACTGAGCCTCAGCTTCAATGTACCCACCCCGTTTTACGCGCGCCAAATTGAACAGTTGAAACCACAGGCATTTTGAGTTCAAAATTGCCAACGTTACCGGGTCTGAATTTGGAATGAAAAAACATTTATTGTTCAGATAACTACCGGTTTTGTCTAAAGTAAATGACCTATCATTCTGAAAATGTGGCCATACAATTTTGGATGAATCCAACTTTGGCTGGTAGGCGAGTTGACCCTGCTGCAATTCCCACCAATTCTGCTTTGTAGCCCTGCGTTCTAGAGCGGGCTTGAAGGATGCCAACCAGTCTTGGATAGCCGGATAGGCTTCGATATCGACGGAGCCCCGGGGGGTGTTGATCAGGAACAGGTCATTGCTTTCCACGCGCCAGCGCCGAACGTCCTCGCCACGCAGGAAGGGCTTTAGAAGCTCAGCCGAACGGGGGTCGGCAGCGACCAGTCTGTCTCGCGTGGCGCGATCAATCACAAACGCTTCGTTAAGCCCGGTCTTGATGCCATACAGCGGCGCGCCGTAGACCTCTCCCAAGGTCTTGCGGCCGGCCGAAATCTTGTGGCGCAGGGCTGCAAGGGCGTCCTCCTCGAATTGCCAGGACCCGGCCCCCAGCCGACTGCGGGGCATGGTCTTGCCCGACTTGAGGAAGGCCCGGCCCAGGTCGTCCGGAACGGAGTCTTTGAGTGTCAGATAGGATAGCGGACTGTTGGGTTCCGACCGGACCTTCTGAACGGCGATGATTGCCGGATAGGTGGTCACACCCTCGAAAAGTTGGATATCGCCAAAATCGATGACGCTTTCGACGGCAGCCTTGTCGGCCAGATAGGACCGCAGGTTTTCGCCTGAGCCCGTCCTGAAAAAAGTGGACGAGGAGATGTAACCCAGTCGTCCGCCCGGCTTGAGCAATCGGACGCCCTGCTCGAAAAAATAGGCATAGAGGTCGGCCCGGTCGGCGGCCACTTCGTAATGCGCCTGCAGATACGGCTTTACGGGCTTTAAATATTCCATCCGCACATAGGGCGGATTGCCGATCACCACATCAAACCCGCCTCGTGCGAATACGTCAGGAAATCGCTTCTGCCAATCGAATGGCCGATCCGTGTAGGCCGGGTCGTCGATCAGGCTGTTGCCGTCCTTGATGGTGGCTTCGAGATTCTGCAGCCGGTGATTCCGCCTCGCCGTTTTCAGCCAGAGCGACAAACGGGTTATCTCGACAGACTCGGGATTGAGGTCCACGCCATGCAGGTTTCGCGTGACGATCTCGTCAAAGATGTCGAAGTCGATGTCAGCCTCCAGGGACTCAAGCGCGGAGGCCGCCTCTCGATAGCGGCGCGCCATTTCGTCAAAGGCCGCGACCAGAAAGGCGCCGGACCCGCAGGCCGGATCGACGATGGTGAAGTCTCGCAGGGTGTCCAGATAGGCCCGCCAGAACGCGATCTCGATGTCCGGTCCTGCCCCATCCTTGCCAGCTTTAGCCAGGCCGTGAAGCGACCAGAGGGCTGCGCGCCGTTCGTTGAGGGTTTTCCCGATCGTTTGCTCGACCAGGAAACGGGTGATCAGGTCTGGCGTGTAGACCACGCCCTCGCGCTTGCGTTTCGACACCGACGGCGGCGCTTCGCCCCGGGTCAGGGCCTTCATGGCCTCGATGTCGGTAATGGACTGTTCGAACAGGTGGCCCAGCACCGTGACGGGGATTTCCCGCCGATAGTCCCATTGCCCGAGGGCTGCGACTTCTTCCGCCAGGGGATCAGGCAGGATCACTGCATCGGCTACCGGATCTGGCGCGAACAGACCGCCGTTGTAGGCGGGAATACCATGGCGGTCGCTGCCAACATCCACGAACTGGAATAGGCCCTGGAAGTTTCTCCAGAGCGGCCGGGGATCGAAGGTGTTGATCTCCTTCGAGGCTCGCTCCAGCAGACGGTCGGGCATCAGATCGGTTCGCTGGGCAAACGCAATGAACAGAACCCGGTCCAGCAGTTTCTGGGCAACCTCGATGGCCGGGAGGACGCCCAGGCGCGCCCCTTCGGCATTGGAGGTCAGGAATCCGATCAGACGTTCGCGCAGGTCCTTGTACTGTGTGTACAGATCATTGGTGATGTCCCTGTAGGCACTGTCTGAGTCCCGGAGAAGCTGGTCCGTCTGGCCGCCCAGGAATCGGCTGGCGGAGAGGATCAGCCACAGCCTTGCATGTTCGTCCGGTTCATCGAGCCGGGTCAGGTCGAAACGCTCATAGGCTTCACGGCCACGGCCAAAGCCATAGAGGCGGATTTCCAGACAGTTGGACACAAGGACCCATCGAGAGCCCGGGGCGTCGATGGCGTAGTCCCAGGCCTGTTGAACGGCGCTTCGGCCACGTCCCGGCATGACCCTGTCCAGATCGGCTGTGCCGGGTCCCTTGAGTTCAAAAGGCGCGACGATTTCATCGACCGCATCGACGGTGTTGAAATTGCCGAGCGCGACATCGACAGCGCCGGAGCGGATCGGCCGCTCGATCGCCAGGGTGAAGGGCTTGCCCGGATCGAACCCTTGATAACCCAGAACAGTCTGCAGCAGATCCTGGATCAGAAGCCCCCGCACGGCGGTCTCCTTCTGCTTGAGGAATTTCGGATCCTTGATCTTGCGCGCGTAGTCGCTGGCCGCGTGAACCTGGGCCGCGCTTGGCTCAAACAATGCTACATTCCGGGCATTGGAGACGGCCTTGTAGTTGAACAGCGGCACGTGCAGGGATCGGACCAGCGCCCTTTGGCGACGACCGCCTCCCCCGCCCGATGTCGGCAGGTCGATGCCTGCTGAAGAGAACAGTTCCATGACTTGGCAAAGCTACGACCGGAACGGGATTCGGTCGACTGGAGATCGTGTTGCCGACGCATTTCCATGGAATCATTAGGGCCTGCATCAAAGCCACACCGATTCAACATCAGGCAATCAAGATCCGTCAGTCAGAAGTGGCGCAGAGTGCGCGCTGCATTGACCCGGGGTTCCGTTTCACAATGATGCCGTCCATGTCCCGTTCCATCCTGATCGTCGATGACGACCCCCATATCCGCGAACTGCTGGATTTCGCCCTGACCAAGGCCGGCTATGCCACGCGCCAGGCCCAGGACGGGGTCGAGGCAATGGAAGCGGTGGAGGCGGCGGCGCCGGACCTGGTGGTGCTGGACATCAACATGCCCCGGCTGGACGGACTGGAGGTCTGCCGGCGCCTGAGGGCAAGGGGCCAGACGCCGATCCTGTTCCTGTCGTCCCGGGACGACGAGATCGACCGGGTGCTGGGGATCGAGCTGGGGGCCGATGACTATGTGGTCAAGCCCTTCAGCCCCCGGGAGGTCACCGCCCGGATCGGCGCCATTCTTCGCCGGGCTTCGGGATCGCCGGCCGCCGCGCCGCCCGAGACGGCGGCTGCCCGAGGGGTGACCCATGGCCGGCTGTCCGTGGACCCCGAGGCCTGGACCGCGCTGTGGGCCGGAACCGAAGTCTCCCTGACCGTGACCGAGTTCGGCATCCTGTCGGCCCTGGCGGCGGCGCCCAGCCGGGTGTTCAGCCGCGACGCCATCATCGACCGGCTGCATGGCCCGGGCTTTGCCATCACCGACCGGACGGTCGACAGCCATATCCGCAACCTGCGGGGCAAGTTCGCGGTCCTGGGCGGACTGGACGTGATCGAGACCAAGGCCGGGGTGGGCTATCGCCTCGGCCCCTGCAGCGGCGGCAGTCCGGCTTCGTGATCAAGGCCGTCAAGGACTTCGCCAAGCGCTACTGGCCGGCCCTGAGACTGCGGACCATCCTGCTGGCCGTGCTGTTGCTGGTGGCGGCCATGCCCGTGGCGGGGGCGCTGTTCCTGCGGGTCTATGAAAACACCCTGATCCGCCAGACCGAAGCGGAGCTGGTTGCCCAGGGCGCCGTCCTGGCGGCCGTGGCCACGGCCGACTGGCCGGGCGCCCCGCCCCAGGGGCCCATCGAGACCCGGGCGGAGGGCTACTACCGGCCAGAGCGCACCACCATCGACCTCAGCGCCACCCCGATCCTGTCCGAGCGTCCGGCCGCCATGGCAGGGCCGCCGGCCGATCCGACGGCGGTCGCCGCCACAGCCCTGATGGAGCCGGTGATCGACCGATCGGTCCAGACGACCCTGGCCTCGGTCCTGGTGCTGGATCGCCAGGGTGTGGTGGTGCGCGGCCATGGCCAGGGCGGTTCCCTGGCCGGCCTGCCGGAAGTTGTC
>CAMAVA010000194.1 GCA_945861515.1 Brevundimonas vancanneytii
GCGGCCTACAAGCCGTTCCGCTATCCCTGGGCCTATGACTTCTGGAAGAAGCAACAGCAGGTCCACTGGATGCCCGAAGAGGTGCCGCTGGGCGAGGACTGCAAGGACTGGGCGGCCAACCTGAACGACCGGGAACGCAACCTGCTGACCCAGATCTTCCGGTTCTTCACGCAGGGCGACATCGAGGTCGCCGACAACTACATGGAACGCTACGGCCGGGTGTTCAAACCGACCGAAGTCAAGATGATGCTGTCCAGCTTCGGCAATATGGAGACCATCCATATCGCCGCCTACGCCCTGCTGCTGGAAACCATCGGCATGCCCGAGAGCGAGTTCGGCGCCTTCATGGAGTATGAGGCCCTGAAGGCCAAGCACGACTTCATGCAGCAGTTCGGGGTCGAGAATAACGGCGACATCGCCCGCACCCTGGCCATGTTCGGCGGCTTCACCGAGGGGCTGCAGCTGTTCGCCAGCTTCGCCATGCTGCTGAACTTCCCGCGCTTCAACAAGATGAAGGGCATGGGCCAGATCGTCAGCTGGTCAGTGCGCGACGAGAGCCTGCATTGCGAGGGGATCATCAAGCTCTACCACGCCTTCAACGCCGAGACCGGCGCCGTGACCAAGGCCGTGGCCGACGACATCATGGGCTGCTGCGAGACCGTGGTGGGCCTGGAAGACCGGTTCATCGACCTGGCCTTCGAGATGGGCGACGTCCAGGGCATGACGCCCGAGGATATCAAGGCCTATATCCGCTTCATCGCCGACTGGCGGCTGCGCCAGCTGAAGCTGCCGGAAATCTACGGGGTCAAGGAAAACCCCCTGCCCTGGCTGCAGAGCATGCTGAGCGGCGTCGAGCACGCCAACTTCTTCGAGGCCCGCTCGACCGAATATTCCAAGGCGGCCACCAAGGGCCAGTGGCACGGCGAAACCGGCGTCTGGGGCCAGTTCGACCAGCTCCTGTCCAAGCGCCACGAAACCCTGCTGCCTGCAGAATAAGGGCTCCTCCCCCAGGCGCGAAGCGCCGGTTCGGGGGAGGTGGCGGCGGTCAACAGACCGCCGACGGTGGGGGTCCTCAACGGACCGTTCCGCCTCTCGCCCTCTGACGCTTCGCTGGGTGAGGCGCTCAGCCGGCGTCCACCGTGACCCGCCGCATATGGCGCCTCTGGCCCGGATAGTCGTTCAGGGCATAGTGCCAGACCTGCCGGTTGTCCCAGAAGGCCACTGACCCGTCCCGCCAGGAAAAGCGGCAGGTAAACCGCTCCTGCCGGCTGTGCTCGAACAGGAAGTCCAGCAGGGGCCGTGATTCCCGGCTGGTCCAGCCCTCGATCCGCAGGGTGAAGGCCGGATTGACATAGAGGGCGCGGCGACCGGTTTCCGGATGCACCTTGACGACCGGATGGACGAACTCGCCGGCGGCGCCTTCCGCCTCGGCCACCTGCATCGAGGCCCGCTTCTGGGCTGAGGCGCCCTGGGGCGAATATTCCCGGCCCGCCGAATGGACGGCGCGGAGGCTCTCCAGGGTAGCTTTCAGCCCGTCCGAAAGCGCGTCATAGGCCGCCGCCTGGCTGGCGAACAGGGTGTCACCGCCAAACTCCGGGGTCTGGACGGCATAGAGGATGGACCCGATGCTGGGGGCCTCCAGGAAACTCATGTCGGAATGCCATCCGCCGCCGAAATTGATCCGGTCCTCCGGTTCCTTGATGATCTCCATGACCTCCGGATGGCCGGCCATGCCCGTGACATAGGGATGGATGTTCAGAGGCCCGAACCGCCGGCCCAGCCCCACCTGTTGATCGGGGGTCAGGGACTGGTCCCGGAAGAAGATCACCTGGTGCTGGTTGAAGGCCTCGCGGATCGCCCGGACCGTCGCGTCCGGCAGGTCAGCCGCCAGGTCCACCCCGCCGATCTCGGCCCCCAGGGCGCCGGCCAGCCGGCGGATTGTCAGGGTTTCATTCACGGGGACACGGGCTCCGGCAGGTCGACAAACTTCAGGTTCTCGTCCCGCAGTTTGGCCCCCGCCTCGTCATAGAGGAAGGGCAGGAAGGCGAACCGCTCGCCGGCCGTGACCGGCAGGGCCTCATGCAGCAGGGAACAGGAAAACACCACGGCGCCCCCCGTGGGCGGCCTGTACTGCCGGTCGCCAAACTCGGGAAACCGCAGGGCGCCGCCCTCATAGTCCTCGGTGTTGAGGTTGATGGTCACGGCGAACTTGCGATGGGCCGTGCCCTTGGTGGTGTTGTCGCGATGCGGCCGAAACCAGCCGGCGCCGGCCGGATAGCAGGCCACCAGATAACGCTCGATCCGCGTGCTCTGGAACTGGAAGGCCTTGTTGATCTCCGGGATCAGCCGCCGATTGATCCGGTTGCGGACGGCGACCTTCAGGGTCTCGTCCTCGAGGATGACGTCCTTGCGCCGCTTGTGCCGGGGATCGGTCATCAGCCGGGTCACCCCGTCGACCTCCCGCATGAAGCCGGACTCCTCGCCCCCCTGCTGGCGATAGACATCGATCAGGGTCTCGCACAGCGCCGGTTCGAACAGCCGGGGCAGGATCAGCACCGGCGCCGACATCTCCACCCCGGCATGGGCGGCGGGCGGCGGCAGTCTCTGCAACAGGGTCTGCAGCACCTCTATGTCGTTCAACCCGCCCCGGGCGAACAGCCGAAGCTGCGGGTCCAGCAACAGCCAGCCACCGGCCTGCATGCCATAGAGACCGGTCAGTCCCCGCTCGGTGTCCACAAACCAGCGTTGACCCGGGGCGCTGGCCAGCGGGGCGCCCGCCATGACCCCGAACAGGCAAGCCCGCTCGTCCTCCAGGGGGGAGAGTTGCGCCGCCTGTGTGGCCAGACGGTGGGCCGTCTCCGCATCGGGCGCGAACATCAGGCCCACCCATCGGCCGGCCAGGGTCGCAAAGGCAAACCTCGGGTTCTCAAGCGTGGGCGCGAAGAACCAGGGAGCAGGATCGCCGATGTTCAGCGCCATCGTTCAGGGTCTCTCAGCAACAGGAGGCCCAGTATCCAGACTCCCGTACGGCCTGCAACAGCCTGGCGCCTACAGGTTCAGAAGCGCCGGATCGCCCCCCTGGGCCGTGATATTGACCGACACGGCCCGCTCCACGCCATAGCGGGACAGGGCCTCGGGCCCGCCGGCCTTGGGACCGGTGCCGGACAGGCCAAGCCCGCCAAAGGGCTGGACCCCGACCACGGCGCCGATGATCGAGCGGTTGACATAGACATTGCCGGCCGGAACACGGCGGATCACCTCGGCAGCGAAGGCCTCGATCCGGGAATGGACGCCCAGGGTCAGGCCATAGCCTCGGCTCGCCAGGGCGGCGGCCACCGCCGCCAGGTTTTCCGGATCATAGCGGACGATATGCAACACCGGGCCAAACACTTCCCGCTCCAGGAAATCCGCCGAGGGGATCTCGGCCAGGACCGGCCCGAAGAAAGTGCCCGTCTCCGGCGCCGCCAGAACCTTCAGCACCTTCGCCTCGCGCTGCAGCCGCACCAGATGGGCGGTGAGCAAATCCTTGGCCCCGGCGTCGATAACCGGGCCAATATCGGTCCTGGGATCGGAAGGATCGCCGACCACCAGGGCATCCATGGCGCCCATCAACCCCTCGATCAGGTGATCAGCCGTGTCCCTGGGCAGGAACAGCAGCCGCAGGGCCGAGCATCTCTGGCCGGCCGAGCCAAAGGCCGAAACGATGACATCGTCGATCACCTGTTCCCGCTGGGCGGTTGTGTCGACAAACATGCCGTTCAGCCCACCTGTCTCGGCAATGAAGGGCACAATGGGACCGCGCCGGGCGGCCAGCGCGCTGTTGATCCGCCAGGCGGTCTCGGTCCCGCCGGTAAAGGCGACCCCGTTACAGCCGGGATGGGCCACCAGGGCGGCGCCGACCGTCTCCCCGCGTCCAGGCAACAGGGACAGCAGGGCAGGATCCAGTCCGGCGGCATGGAACAGGCGCACCGCCTCGGCGGCGATCAGCGGGGTCTGTTCAGCCGGCTTGGCCAGGACCGCATTGCCCGCCGCCAGGGCGCCCGCCACCTGTCCCGTGAAGATGGCCAGGGGGAAGTTCCAGGGACTGATACAGACAAACACTCCTCGTCCGCGCAGTTCCAGACTGTTGGTTTCTCCAACCGGGCCTTTCAGGGTCTCCGGCCCGGCAAACCGCGTTTCCGCCAGTCGGGCATAGTAGCGACAGAAGTCGGCGGCCTCGCGAACCTCCGCCACCCCATCTGCCAGGGTCTTGCCAGCCTCCTTCACACAGAGAGCGATCAGCCGATCGCGGTGGGTCTCCAGGGCGTCGGCCATGGCCCGCAGAACCTGGGCCCGGGCCAGGCCGCCTGCGGCGTCCCAGGGTGGCTGGGACCGGCGGGCGGCTGCGAAGGCGGCCTCGATGGCGTCGGGGCCAGCTTCGGAGACGGAGCCCACGACCTGGGCCGGATCGGTCGGACTGCGGACGGGCTCGCCGCCCGGGTCCCCGGCGGCCAGGGCAGGCAGGTCGCTGATCGCCGCACAGAGCACCAGCCGCTCTGTCGTCACTGTCAGGTCGACGCCTGCGCTGTTCAACCGGTCCCCATAGATCTGGGCCGGCAGGGGGATTTTTCGGTGCGGGCCGGCGCCCACGGCCTCGATACTGGACATCGGGTCGACCACCACTGTTTCCGGCGGCACCCGCTCGTCCAGCAGGGCATGGACAAAGCTCGTATTGGCGCCGTTTTCCAGCAACCGGCGCACCAGATAGGGCAGCAGGTCCTCATGGCCGCCCACCGGGGCATAGGCCCGGACCAGGACTCCGTCATAGAGATCGTCCGCCGCCCGGTAGAGGGCCTCGCCCATGCCATGCAGGCGCTGGAGCTCGATCTTCACCTCAGCTGCCCTGGCCATCCGCCGCACGGCGGCCAGGCTGTGGGCGTTATGGGTGGCGAACTGGCCGTAGAGGTGGGGCGAAGCGGCGATCAGGGCCTGGGCGCAGACCAGATAGGACAGGTCGGTGGCCGGCTTGGTCGTGTAGACCGGATAGCCGGGCCGGCCATTGACCTGGGCCCGCTTGATCTCGCTGTCCCAGTAGGCGCCCTTGACCAGCCGGACCATCAGCCGCCTGCCCGTCCGCTGCGCAAGTTCGACCAGGCCGGCTATCACCTGCGGACACCGCTTCTGATAGGCCTGGATCGCCAGGCCCAGCCCTTTCCAGTCGCCCAGCTCCGGTTCGGCGGCCAGTTTCTCCAGAAGCTTCAGGGACAGGACCAGCCGGTCGGCCTCCTCGGCGTCCAGGGTGAAGTTCAGGTCATGGCGTGCCGCGATCAGGGCCAGGCGCTTGATCCGGGGATAGAGTTCACTCCAGACCCGGTCCTCCTGGGTCGCCTCATAGCGTGGCGACAGGGCTGACAGCTTGACGGAGATCCCGTGACCCGCCTCGGGGCCCTGGCCGCCTGACAACCGGCCGACGGATTCTATGGCGGCGGCATAGGAGGCCTCGTAGCGCTCAGCGTCGGCAGTGGTGCGCGCGCCTTCGCCCAGCATGTCGAAGCT
>CAMAVA010000195.1 GCA_945861515.1 Brevundimonas vancanneytii
CCCCGGGTGACGCCCCGGGCCGAGCCCCGGGCGATGCTGAGCGCCATCATGAAGGTCATCATCGGCGTGTCGTCGGGCTTGCGCTCGCCGAACATCGGCAGGACTTCCTCGAATCCCCGTTCGCCCTCGAGACGGGCGGGCGGAATCTCGTCCTCATGGTCCTCGTAGTAGCGGGTGTGGCGCTCGGTCGAGTTGCCGACGGCGATCACCGTGTCGAGGATCTTCTGGTCCACTTCGGAAAGGCGAAAATCAGCCATGATCGATGCTCCCTAGACCGAAACCGGACCGTCGAGGACGGTCAGTGTACGAGCGTTGCGCAGCCACATTTCCAGCGGCAGGTCGCGGATGAAGCCGTGGCCGCCAAAGATCTGCAGGGCGTCATCGGCGATCTTGACGGCCTTGCGCCGCACATAGTCCTGGGCCAGGGCGGCCGCCTTGGGCGCGCCCGGGTCATTGTGCTCCAGCAGGCTGGCCGCCTTCCAGATCATCCAGCGCATGGTCTCGCATTCGATATGCATGTCGGCCAGCATGAAGGCGATGGACTGCTTCTTGCCGATGGGCTCGCCAAAGGCGACCCGTTCCCGGGCATAGGGGATGGCGAAATCCGTCGCCTGGCGGGCAAGACCGAGGACCAGGGCCGCAGCCCCCACCCGGGCCTGGGACACCAGCCTCAGGGCGTCGATTCCGGCCTCGCCGCCAAGCCTGGCCGAGCCGGGCAGGGCGAGGTCGGTCAGGGTCAGCCGGGCCTTGGACAGGGGTTTCAGGCCCTGGGTTCCGGCCTCTTCGGAAACCGACAGGCCCTCGGTGTCCCTGGGGACGATGAAGGCAGACACGGCGCCCAGGCCCGAGGAGTCGGGATCCCGCGCCAGGACCAGAAAGTGACTGGCCTGTCCGCCCAGGGGGACCAGCCGCTTTTCGCCATTGAGGATCCAGCCATTGCCCTTGCGCACCGCTGTGGTGCGCTGGTTTTCGGCAGCGAACCCGAACTGGCTTTCCTGGATGGCCAGGCTGCAGGCGACCGGCGTTTCCCCCGCGAACTGCGGCAGATGCTCGGCCTTCTGATCCTCCGTGCCGAAATCCAGCAGGGCGCCGACAAACTGGCCCGGCGCCATGATGGCGGCGCCCTGGCTGGCGCAGCCGCCGCCCAGCGCTTCCAGGGCCACGGCGTTGGTCATGCAGGACCTGTCAGCCCCGCCGCCGCCATAGGCCTCCGGAACCGAGGCCGCCACAAGACCGAAATCCCAGCCCGCCTTGATCACGGAATCCGGGATGTCTCCGGCCTCGTCAATGGCGCGGGCGGTCGGCGCCAGCACCTCGGCGGCGAAGCCCTTGAGGCTGTCGCGGATCATGGCCTGCTCGTCGGTGAGCTGGAATGAGATCATGGTTTTCTCCCGGCCTTTGCGAAGGCTCTCTCACGCCTAGGGATGACAGCAAGCGACGGGCCTGGGCAAGCCCCTCCGCCGCCTTTCCGGCTCAAAGTCCCAGAAGGGCCTTGGCCATGATGTTGCGCTGGATCTCGTTGGCGCCGGCATAGATGCTGCCGGCCCGGTCGTTGAAGTATTTGGCCGCCACCGTGTGGCTGTAGGCCGGGCCTACGGACGAAAAGTCGTTGGGCGGGACAAAGCCGGGGGTCGGTCCGCCGGCGGCCACCGCATGGGGTTGCCAGGCGGCGGCATAGGTCCCGGCGGCCGCCAGGGCGATCTCGGTGATTCGCTGGCTGAGCTCGGTCCCGACGGTTTTCAGGATCGAGGACTCCACGCCCGGCGCCTCGCCGCCGGACAGTTTCGACATGACGCGAAGTTCCAGGGCCTCCAGGGCATCCACGCGGGTCGAGGCCTCGGCCAGCTGGCTGCGCAGGTCCTGGCCCTCATCGCCGAGTCCGGCGGCGAACTCGGCTTTCAACATGGCGGCGATCCGCTGCAGCCGCACCTTCATGCCGGGCGCCGCGACGCTGCCGCCCCGTTCGAACTGCATCAGATACTTGGCGACGGTCCAGCCCTTGCCGACCGGCCCCACGGCATTGGCCCTGGGAACCCGCACATCGGTGAAGAAGACGTGGTTCTGGATATGCTCGCCCGACAGGGAGATGATCGGCTGGACTGAAACCCCGGGGGTGGTCATGTCGATCAGCAGGAAGGTGATGCCCTTCTGCGGAATATCCTCCTGGGAGGTCCGGACCAGACAGAAGATCCAGTTGGCGACATTGGCGTGGGTGGTCCACAGCTTGTGGCCGTTGCAGACAAAGCTGCCGCCATCCTCGACGGCGCTCATCTGCAGGGTGGCCAGATCGGAGCCTGATCCCGGCTCGGAATAACCCTGGCACCAGAAGTCTTCGCCGGACAGCATCCTGGGCAGGAACCTGGCCTGTTGTTCCGGCGTGCCATGACCGATCAGCACCGGGCCGCACATGCCGATTCCCATGGGCGAAACCGGCGGGGCGCCCGCCTCGGCCAGGGCCCGGGCGAAGATGTAGCGCTGGGTGATCGACCAGTCGCAGCCGCCATGGGCCACCGGCCAGGCCGGCGCCACCCAGCCCTGTTCATGCAGGATGCGCTGCCAGGTCATGCCCGTTTCATGGTTGGCATAGACGCTGGTCATACGCGCGCCGACGCTGCGCAGTTCCGGTGTCAGACGGGTGTCCAGGAAGGTGTTGACCTCATCGGCAAACGCCCGGTCCGCATCACTCCAGCTCAGGTCCATGGTCTCGACTCCCGGTTCGGCCCGCAGGCCGTCTGGGGGCTATCCACCACAAGCCACCGCTGCGGAAGTCAACCAGTGTGGTTCAGAGGCGAAGGCTCGCCGGCGCTTCCGCGGTCCGACCGGGAACCCTCGTCGGCCGACGCCCACTGGGCGATCTTGGTCAGCAGGGTGCGCGGGTCAATCGGCTTGGCGATATGGTCGTCCATGCCGGCCATCAGACAGGCCTCGACCTGGGCTGGAAGGGCGTTGGCGGAAAGGGCAAGGATCGGCGTGCTGCGATTGGCCGGCGCCAGCGCGCGGATGGCGGCGGTTGCGGCGATGCCGTCCATGCCGGGCATCTGCAGGTCCATCAGAATCACGTCGAAGGGCATCGTACTGGCCGCCTGCACGGCGTCGGCGCCGCAACTGGCCTCGAAGATCTCGACCTCGAAGGCGGACAGCATCGCGCGGACCAGTTCCCGGTTGATCGTCACATCATCGACGACAAGGATCCGCATGGGCTCGATGCCGACGGGGGTTGTGCGGTCGGTCGATGGTGCGCTGGTCTCGGTCTGCGCCACTGCCGGGATGCGGAAGCTGAAGGTCGAGCCGACCCCGGGCTGGCTTTCAAGTCCGATTTCACCGCCCATATGTTCGACGAGGCCCTTGCAAATGGCCAGGCCCAGCCCCGTCCCGCCATGTCGCCGGGTATTGGAGCCGTCAATCTGCGAGAAGCGCTGAAACAGTCGGCCCGAGAGTTCTTCCGGAATACCGATGCCGGTGTCCTGCACAGCCACGCTGAACAGCTGGCTTTCCGGATCCCATCCCGCTCGCAGGGTCACATTGCCCTGGTCGGTGAACTTTACGGCATTGGTCAGCAGGTTGAGCATGACCTGACGAATGCGGGCGGAGTCAGCAACCAGCGTTCCGCCGAGGCTTTTTTCCAAATCCACGACCAGGTTCAGGCCCTTGGCGGTGGCCTGGTGCCGGACCAGGTCGGCTGTGGATTCGACAAAGGTCCGGGGATCGAACGCCGTTGGATCCAGGTCGATCTGGTTGGCTTCAAGTCGAGAGAAGTCGAGCACGTCGTTGACGACCAGCAGCAGGGCCGCCGCACTGGTCGAAATCCGTGAGGCGAAGCGCTGCGCCTCCTGAGACAGGTCAGGCATCTGTTCGAGCAGGCCGGCAAAGCCGATCACGCCCGTCAAGGGGGTCCGGATTTCATGGCTCATATTGGCCAGAAACTGGCTCTTGGCCCGGGCTGCGGCCTCCGCTTCTTCCCGCTTGGTCCGGAGTTCCTCTTCCATGGCGCGCCGGGCGGTCACATCCCGCAGGACGGAAATGACCCCGACGATCTGCCCGTCATCATTGAGGACTGTGGAATTGGCCCCTCCAGTTCTATGGCGCGGCCGTCCTTGCCCCGGGCACGCCAGATGTTCTGTTCGCCCTGGGGCAGGGGCCTTCCTGCAACCAGGTCACGGAGGAAGTTGTCATTGCGATCCAGTTCCGAGGCTTCAAGGAACTCCGCCACAGTGCGGCCGACAACGTCACCGGGTTCGACACCGTAATTGCGGGCCGCCGCCGAAATGTACTCAATGACGCCCCGGACGTCGTATCGGATGATGACGTCCGGCGACTGTTCCGCCAGAATTCGGTAACGCCGTTCACTGTCCGCCAGCTCGGCCGCCAGCAGCTTGCGATCGGTGATGTCCCGGGCGATGTCCTGAAACTCGACAACCCGGCCCGTTTCCGGATCGGTGATCAGAAAGGGCGCAGCCTCCACCCATTTGATGGCGCCGGACTTGGTGATCGTCCGGTACTCCGTCCGCGCCTGCTGTCCTGTGGCGCCGGACCGGATCAGGGCACGCAGATTGTCTCCGGTGCTCTTGATGTCATCAGGATGGAAAACACTGAAGGCCGGCTGGCCGATCAGTTCTTCAGGGTCATAGCCATAGAGCTGGCGGGCCGAGGGCGAGACATAGGTCAGGACGCCGTTGACGTCGCAACGGGAGATCACATCGGAAGCGCTCTCGGCCATCATGCGAAACTTGGCGTCGACAGCAGCAAGGTTTCGTTCGATGGCCTTGCGATCGGAGATGTTTCGTAGGGCAGCCGTAAAGGCGATGGTGTCGCCCTCGGGGCCGCGTATGGGCGAGGGACGGCTTTCCATCCAGATCCACTGACCGTCCGCATGCCGCAGGCGGGTTTCGATCAGCTGTCCGCCGGTGAATGACGGGTCGCTCAGGGATGCGACGAAAATGGATTCCACGCGCTTGAAGTCGTTGGGATGGATCAGGGTCTGGATGGCCTTTCCAGTGAGACTTTCCGGCTCAAGCCCCAATTGACGGATGGAGGGCGAGGCAAATTCCACCTCGCCGCGGGCGTCGAGCCGCAGGATGATGTCGCTGGCCGAGTCGGCCAGCAGCCGGTAACGTTGTTCGCTATCCCGAAGTTGCTGCAGCGCGTCTTCGGCACGCGCCTGGGCCAGCCGGGCTTCTTCCCGGCGATCGATGTTTTCGGCGGCCGCCTTGTCCTTTTCCTGAACAATCGCGGTCAGCTCATCCCGGACTTTCGAGGCCTCAAGTCTCTGACTGATAAGGATAAAAGAAACCGGAACGCCGACCAGATAGGTGATTAGGACGGTCGTATGCGGGGTGAATTCCTCGGGTGAATTCAACAGGACAATGGTGATGAGATAGCTCAGCGCGAGCGCCA
>CAMAVA010000196.1 GCA_945861515.1 Brevundimonas vancanneytii
GATGCCCTGGACGCCGAGGCCAGTTTCGACGACGGCTTCACCGCCGTCTTCCAGGCCGCCCGCAATGCGCAGGCGCGGGAGCGGACCATGCGGATCGTCTATCCCTCCGGCGTGCTGGAGATCGACTTCATCACCCGGGAATTCCGGAACGGCACCCCGTTCGCCCTGAATGCGGACTTTGCGGAAACCCCGGCGGGCAAGGACCCCCTGGGAACCAGCGTCCAGGGGTTTGTGGATGCGGTCCTGGGGCGCACGGAGCGGCCCGTGGTGACAGGGGAAGAGGCGGCGAAGGCGCTGGACCTGGCCCTGGCGGTGGAGCAGGCGGCGGGGGTTTAGGGGGGGCGGACTGTCGGCGGCTATTGGTCGTCCGGTTTCAGCGTCTGTTCGTGTCGCGGCAGGCGTCCGGTTAGATAGCGATCGATTGACTTGACCGTTCGCGCCTGCGTCGCAAGGCCATGGGCGACGGCTGCCAGGGCGAGGATGCCCATGGCGCCGACCCCGGCGACATAGATGTTGTAGACGTCCGGGTCATAGCCTTTCCGGCGTCGGCGCTGACTCAGTAACAGGTCGATGGCGCGAACGACGGACTCCAGGTCGTCTCGACGATAGATCATGGCGACGAAGAGCAGGACTATGAGCAGGCCGACGACCGTGATCAGCGCGTAGCGCAGCGGCTTGTTGATCGGGCCGACGTGGAATGGATTGCGGGCCAATGGTTGCATCCGGTGCGTTTCAGCCCGGGCTCTCTGACTGGAGCCGGTAGCCGCGTCTGCTGGTTGTAGTCACCACTGCAGTCAGACGAAACGACTGAAACTGGTCGTGGTCAGTTTGCAGCGCGGGGCGGCTAGGTGAGATGCGGGGCCCAGCCTATCATGGGGGCGGCTGGTGTCCGGTGGACCGTGAGGAGCGCCATCGCGAAATGGCTGAATTTCAAGTTCTGGCACCCGTCTGGGCCGGAACGAACTTCAAACTGTATTGGCTCCGAAGGGCAACAAACACTCTCATTGATTGTAAGAAAAATTCAAATCGTGCCAACAGCATTAATCTAATGGATTCATGCAAAGTTTTCATCTGCCCTCTACCTGAACGACGGCGGGTGCTGACAGAAGCCTAAAGAGTCACTCCTCCGAAACCGCTGCCGACAGGGCGGCAGCGAAAGGTGGATCGGATTCGATAGCAGCGCCGCAGCCAATGTTCTTGCGGATCGCCGGCCGGCGATCCGCAAGAGGTTAAAGCCTGCCAGCCTCTTGCTGGAGGCTCGCGGCGGGACCCGGCTAGTGAAGGAATAGCTATGCAGCCTGCTCGAAACTTGCGGTTGTTGACGGGCCTTCAGGATTCGGCTTCGTCTGCACGCGTACTGAATCTGTTGTCCACGCACCACAAATTCGCCAACGACCCAAGCATCGCGCAGGCAACCTTCTTCAAGAACCAGCGTCTGGACCATAGTATCATTGTGAAGCACCGGCTTCGTCCCAATGAATACTGCCAATTTTCTAGACCACGTCCTAATGCCACTAAGATTATGCTACCAATTGACAGCACTGATCTTCGGGCCGGGGCGCAAACCTTTTTTGTTGGCCAGAAGGACTTTGATCGGATTGCCGAGTCAGAGTTCGGGGTCGACATGCAGCACGGCTCGCGCGACCGCCGCGTACTGGAGCTGCTCGATAATCTACCCTCGCTCGACCCATTTCTGCTGCGCGAGGCCCTGCTCCGCGCTGAAATAGAGCCCGCCCGCGCCTATTTTGGCATTTCCGATGCCGACATCCAGCGAATGTTCGACTTCGTCCAGCGCGAAATCATGGCCCTAGTAAAGCTGTCTTCGCCTGACGAAGCCGTCTCCAATTCAGCGCGCCTAGTGGGCAAATTGCTTTCCAATTCGCCAGATAGCGGGTTCGAGCCCCTGAGGATAACGCTGAAGCTTAACAGCCAAGAATACGAGGAGGGAATCTTCTCCTGGCGTGGCTTCCTATACTATAAATGGGTGCTAAGCGATCTGTACGCGCAAATCTCTTTGGTCCTGCAGGAAATTGGCGACATCATTCCGCGCGGTCCATCCAGCGCCGAGGCCGGTTCCTATATCCCCGATGCCAAGCGCCGCCTGCAGAAGACAGGCGGTAACGCCGTCGTTGAGGCGCAAAACATGCTCGACATTTACAATAACGCGTATACCGCCCTTACCCAAGATGGCAGGCCAAACGCCTTCCGCGATTTCCTACTCTCCGCCCCGTCAATGTTTTCAGAACTGGGCGAGCGCCTCGGGGCCATCCAGCACATCAACAGCTTCTGGAGCTACCGTTTCCCCAAGGGGCGACCCAGGGCAATCTCGCCCGACGAGCTAATGGATTTGTTGCTTGACTTTGAGGACAGCCTCGCCATCTCGAACCAGGGGGTGTAGCTTGCCCAAATCGCTTGAGTGTTGATTTTGACCTGATGACGTGGTGGTGTTCACGATCTTAACCCACCCGGGTTCTCTACTGCGCCGTCGATAGAAGCGTCGTTTGTGGACGACCTCCATGACGGCAGGCTGAAGTTAACGTTCGGCGCTCGGTCGAGTGCAGTCCGGTGTTCGGCTTGCGCCCATTCGGGCAACCGTTCCTGCACAAGGATCAGTGGCCGCAGCTCCGCCTGTACGACCGCAGAGCCCTGTGCTGGGACGATCCCGAACTCGATTGGGTGACCGCGGAGGGCGTTGATCATCATGGTCCCTGGCGGACCAGCAGATCCCGGGTCTGGCGCAGTATCAGAACCGCCTGTTGGGCGTCGGTCTTCACGGCGACGAAACGCATGGTCGGCCGGGTGATACCCTCGGCGAGCGCATCCGCATCTGCCGCATCGGACTTGCCCCCCCTTTCCCCCTGCCCCCCCTTCCCCCCTCCCGAAAATCCTGCAAACTCCTGCCAAGCCACCGGAGCCGCCGTTCATGTCCACTGCCTGGGATTTCGACTTTACCGCCATTGATGGCCAGCCCCTGCCCATGACGACGTTCCGGGACCATCCGGTGCTGGTGGTCAATGTGGCCAGCAAGTGCGGGCTGACGCCGCAGTATGAGGGGCTGGAAAAGCTCTATGCCGCCTATCGGGAGCGGGGGCTGGTGGTGCTGGGGGTGCCCTGCAACCAGTTTGCCGGGCAGGAGCCGGGGACGGAGGCAGAGATCGCCGACTTCTGCCGGACCAATTTCGGGGTGGAGTTTCCCCTGACCGCCAAGGCCGATGTGAAGGGCGCCGGCGCGCATCCCTTCTATCGCTGGGCCGTCGAACAGGTGGGCGAGCCGGCCGAGCCGGTCTGGAACTTCCACAAGCTGCTGGTCGGCAAGGACGGCAGCCTGGTCAGTGTGTTCGGGCCGCGCACCGACCCGCAGGACCCGGAGATCCTGGCGGCGGTCGAGGCGGCGCTTTAGGCGCGGCGCACGCCAAGGGCCTGAGCGGCGGCAAAGTCTTGCGGCCGTCCGGGGGCGGACAAAGGTCCCTCGCACGATTTTGCCCCCTTTTGTCCGGCCGCGCCGGTCGGTAGGAGAGGGGCGAAGATCTTGAGGAGGCGCTGATGGCCCGCAAACCGGACGGAACCTGGGACAAGTCGAAACTGCCCAGCCGCCATGTGACCGAAGGCCCGGCGCGGTCGCCGCACCGGTCATACTACTATGCCATGGGCCTGGGCAGCCGGGAGATCCGCCAGCCCTTCGTCGGCGTGGCCAGCTGCTGGAACGAGGCGGCGCCCTGCAACACCGCCCTGATGCGCCAGGCCCATGCGGTCAGCGAGGGGGTCAAGGCGGCCGGCGCCACGCCGCGCGAATTCTGCACCATCACCGTCACCGACGGCATCGCCATGGGCCATGAGGGCATGCGCTCGTCCCTGGTCAGCCGCGAGGTCATCGCCGATTCGGTGGAGCTGACCATGCGGGGCCACAGCTATGACGCCCTGGTGGGCATCGCCGGCTGTGACAAGTCACTGCCCGGGATGATGATGGCCATGCTGCGGCTGAACGTGCCGTCGGTGTTCCTGTATGGCGGCTCCATCCTGCCCGGCCGCTGGAAGGGCAAAGACGTGACCGTGGTCGACGTGTTCGAGGCGGTGGGCCAGAACTCGGCCGGCAACCTGCCCGAGGAAGAGCTGACGGCCCTGGAACAGGTGGCCTGTCCCGGCGAGGGCGCCTGTGGCGGCCAGTTCACGGCCAACACCATGGCCTGTGTGTCGGAAGCCATCGGCCTGGCCCTGCCGCTGTCGGCTTCGCTGCCGGCGCCCTATCTGGACCGCGACGCCTATGCCGTGGCCAGTGGCGAGGCGGTGGTGCGGCTGATCGAGAAGAACATCCGGCCGCGGGACATCTGCACCCGCAAGGCCTTCGAGAATGCCGCCGTGGTGGTGGCGGCGACCGGCGGATCGACCAATGGCGGGCTGCATCTGCCGGCCATGGCCCATGAATGCGGCATCGCGTTCACGCTGGCTGACGTGGCCGAGATCTTCAAGCGCACCCCCTATCTGGCCGACCTGAAGCCGGGCGGCCGCTATGTGGCCAAGGACATGGGCGAGGCGGGCGGCATGCCCATGCTGCTGAAGACCCTGCTGGACGGCGGCTATCTGCATGGCGACTGCATGACCGTCACCGGCAAGACCCTGGCCGAGAACCTGGAAGGCGTGGTGTTCAACTTGGACCAGGACGTGATCCGGCCCTATACCAACCCCCTGTCGCCGACCGGCGGGGTGGTGGGGCTGTGGGGCTCGCTGGCTCCCGACGGCGCCATCGTCAAGGTGGCGGGCATGGAATCCCACCGGGCGCACCGGGGTCCGGCCCGGGTGTTCGATGGCGAGGAGGCCTGTTTCGAGGCCGTGGCGGCGGGCGACTACAAGGACGGAGACGTTCTGGTCATCCGCTATGAGGGGCCGCGGGGCGGTCCCGGCATGCGCGAGATGCTGTCGACCACGGCGGCCCTGGCCGGCCAGGGACGGGGCGACAAGGTGGCCCTGGTCACTGACGGCCGGTTCAGCGGCGGCACGCGCGGCCTGTGCATCGGCCATATCGGCCCGGAAGCCCAGGTTGGCGGTCCCATCGGGCTGGTGAAGGACGGCGACATCATCGCCATCGACGCCGACGCCGGGACCATCGAGCTGGAGGTCGATCCGGCCGAGCTGGAACGGCGGCGCGCCGAGTGGAAGCCCCGGGTGACCGGCTATGGGTCCGGGGCCATCTGGAAGTTTGCGCAGGGGGTCGGTCCGGCCCATCTGGGGGCGGTGACGCATCCGGGCTTTGCCGGCGAGCGGCACGTCTACGCGGACATCTGACGGCCTTGGCCATGGCCATGAGCTGGACCCTGGCGGGGCCGGTCGA
>CAMAVA010000197.1 GCA_945861515.1 Brevundimonas vancanneytii
TTGGGGCGCAGCAACAGACGGCGGGCCCGAGCGGGCCAGGACCGGAAACGCGACGCCGGACAAGCCGATCGTGACGCTAAGGGCCAGAATGGCGATGGCTGCCTTCAAGATGACTGTCCTCCAGAAGCGCAGGGCCGCCCCTGGCGCGAAACCAACATAGTGCCGGAAACGTCAGACCCAAGGGTCACGACCCGCTCGGCCTTTCCCCCCGGTCACGAAAGACGCTGTTCGGCTATTGCAGCATCCAGAGGCCGTCCCCTATCACGCCGAGGGACAAAACATGATCCTTCGCCAGGATCGACCTTTCCGGCGAAGCGACATCGCTGTCGGCAACTCCAGCCTGGAGTCGGGGGGCCTGCGAGCCCGTCGCCGGCTGAGCGGCGCCGCTGATTCCTTCAAATCCGCGAAGCTCATACAGGCCGATGAAATCGGAATAGCTCAGCTTGTCCGGCGAGACATTCTTCACCAGCATCATGCGATCGCTGGCGAAGACGATCAGGCTGCTCTTGCCCTGTTTCACGATGCTGATGAAGGAGCCGTATTGACTGGCGTCGATCACATCCTCGCCGACCTTGAAGTCCATGACCGTGTCGTAGCCCACCTCAGAAGTCACCCGGAAGGTGTCCGCCCCGGCGCCGCCGGTCAGGATGTTGTTGTCCCGGCCGCCCTGCAGGATGTCGGCGCCGGCATCGCCCCTGAGCACATCGTCGCCATAGAAGCCTTCCAGCCAGTCATCACCCCGGCCGCCGACCAACAGGTCGTTCCCGAACATGCCCTGAATATGATCGCCGAGTGCTCCGCCGGTGAGGGTCTCGTCCGTCTCGTTTCCGATGATCGGGTTGTAGAGAATGTAGGGTTCCGGCGCGACGGGCGGATAGGGCTCGCCAGAGGCGAAGTTGGCGGCGGTCAGCTGGTCAGCCTGAACGTCGAGCAGCAGGAAGTGATCCCGGCCTATCCACACCAGGGTATCGGCCCCCGCAGCCTCGACCACATAGGGCGCGCTGATGAAGAGCCGGTCCTCTGAGACGTCGAAACCGACCACAGTATCCTTGCCATCGGCCGCAACGAACAGGTCAGCCCCGCCGCCAGCCACCAGGATATCGTCGCTGATGCCACCGTCCAGCAGGTCGCCGCCATCTCCGGCATGGAGAACATCCTGCCCATGGCCGCCATAGAGGCGGTTGGACGACAGATCTGCCGGACCGGATCTGGATCCGCCAAAGATCACGTCAGCGCCAAACTCCCCCGACAGGATATCGGCGCCCTGCCCGCCCTCGATCAGGTTGGACAGGTCGCCGCCGATCAACATGTCGCCGAAGGCCGAACCCAGCAGGTTCTCGATCCCCGAAAGGCGATCGGTTCCATCGCCGCCGGTGGCCTGGGGGATGATCAGGTTCAGATTGACCGTGACCCCGGCCAGGGCCGCCCCATAGCTGGCCGTGTCATTGCCGCCGCCGCCGAACAGGACGTCATCGCCTGTCCCCCCGGCCAGGATGTCATCGCCAAAGCCCCCGTCCAGGGTGTCGTTGCCCGCCAGGCCGTTCAGGGCGTCATCCACCGCCCCCGCACGATAGCGATCGTTCAGGCCCGTACCGTTCCAGACCAGCGGAGCCGCCTCCGGGGCGGCGCCGTCCCCGCTTCGAGGCGATGCCGATCCGGATGAGCCGCCCGTCGTCTCGACCGCCAGCGCCTGGGGTCCGGGAACAAAGGTCGTGAAATTGGCGCCGGTGATCTGGGCGGCCGCAACCCCCTTCAGCAGGACGCTTCCGCCGCCGGAGAGGTTGACCCGGGTGTCTGCTCCCACCGTCGTCAGCGTCCAGGTCATGCCTGAAGCGAGGCCGATACGATCCTCGGAGGCTGCGAAATCAAGGATTGTGTCCGCGCCGTCGCTGGCGACAAAGCGGAAGACATCCGCGCCGGTCCCGCCGGACAGGGTGTCGCCGCCCTTGCCGCCCTGAAGGATGTCGGCGCCGTCCTCGCCGTTCAGGCGGTCGGCCTTGACGCTGCCGATGAGGCTATCGTCGCCGGCCCCCCCATAGACCCGGCCCTGAAGCTCGCCGCCCGTCCCGTCATACAGGTCGGCGCCAATCCCCAGGGTGATGTCGCCGATGATCAGGCCGGCGTTGTAGACCTGATTGTAGCTCCAGATCGCATTGTCGTGGCTGTGGGCGAAATCGATGTCGCCGGTGACAGTTCCGGTGTTGCGCAGGATATTGCGGCCGCCGTAGCCATCCTCCGTTTCCCGACCGACAATGTCGCCGGTGATCACCCCGCTGTTGAGGATCTCCAGGTTCGCGCCGTAGTTGGAGTAGGATTCGATGGCCACATCGGCCGAGATCTCGCCGCTGTTGGTGATGGTGGTTCCGGACGTCGCCCAGACCAGCCGGAACCCGATGGATCGTCCGCCCTCCAGCGAGGTCTCCGCCTGGATCAGCCCGGTGTTCAGATAGACGCCATCGCTGATCAGCAGGGTATCGACGGCGACCGCCATCGGCCCGCCCCGGGCGATGATGTCGCCGTGATTGGTCAGCCAGCCACCCTGGGTCAGCATCACGCCGGTTGCGAGTCCCCAGTCCGACTGGGCCAGCAGCGTTCCGTTGTTGAGGACGGCCGGGGTGTCCGGAAAACCCCGCTGATAAGTGGTCACCGCATTGGCCGCCCCGGCCACGGCCACGGCCTGGATCAGACCGTCATTGGCGACGTGGCCGCCGGCCCCGGAAAAGAAACCGGTGGCCCAGCCGGCGCCCTGGGTCAGGGCCTCGACAGTTCCGTTGTTGTCCAGCAGGTTCAGGTTGGTGGCGAAGATCGCTGTGCTGCCCACCTGGGCCCCGGAATTGGTGATGGTCCCGTCATTGGTCAGCAGGGCCGGCAGGGCGTCATTGCGCAGGACGGCGCTATCGCCGGTCGAAGACGTCCAGATTTCACCGGTCTCGATGTGCAGCGCGCCGGGAATCTCGAAGCCATCGGAAATGGTGGTTTCGTCGGTGAGGAAAATCCCGACCGAACCATTGGGCTGGGGCGGCAGGTCTCCAGCCGCGATGGCGCCGAGGCTCTGCAGGCCTGGAGGCGCCACACCGCCGATCGTCACGGTGGCCCCGGCCCGCACCAGCACCGTGCCGCCGGACCCCGACCAGCTGTTCCAGGTTTCGCCGTCAATCAGCCTGGACGCGCCAGCGGTCCAGACCCCCAGCAGCTGCACCTTCGCCGTGGCCCCGGCGTCGATCTGCAGCTCGGTCTCGCCGCCTGTCGCCGCCAGGATGTCCGCCCCGTTGACCACCAGGGTCTGGGCGCCGGTGAGGGCGATCCGCTCGATATCCTTGATCCTGCCGGTGGCCAGGGCCGCTGACAGGCCCAGGACCAGGGCGCCCGCCGGCAGGACCAAGGTGTCAAACCCGGCGCCGCCATCGACCAGCCGGAAGGTCAGGTCGCCGGCAATGATCCGGTCATTGCCCTCGCCGCCATAGGCGACATCCCCGGCATAGGTCTCGATCCGGTCGGCCCCGACCTCGCCATAGAGGCCGTCATTGCCGAACTTGCCCAGCAGGGTGTCATCGCCATAGCCTCCGACCAGCAGGTCATTACCTGCCCGACCATCCAGCAGGTCATTGTCCCGGCCGCCGATCACCCGGTCGCTGCGGGAAGACCCGATAAAGCTGTCTGCCCCGCCGCCCATATCGACATAGCCGCTGAGGTTGCCGCCGGTGAAGTCGCAGCTGTCAGCGCCCTCGCCCATCAGGACAACGCCATTGATGGTTCCCCGGTTGATCAGGCTGTCATCGCCCAGATCGAGATAGATCAGGCCATTGATGACCCCCGTCGCCTCGTTGACCACGGATTCGCGGCCGGCCTGGGGGGGCGAAAAGGCGTAGCTGTTGGCATAGATCGCAACATCGGCGGTGATGGTTCCGCTATTGACGATCCGCATGGTCTCGGCCGCCAGATGTTCGACCAGGATGCCGAAACTGGCGCGGTCGGCATCGGTCGAGCGAGCCTCGATCCGGCCCGCATTGATGATCTCGGCCGGGCGGCTTTCGGGAAACACCGTGCCCCGGCCCTGGTAGACGGCCACCGCCTCCACGCCTTCGGCCAGGATCTGGCCGCTGGCCAGGTTCTGCAACAGGCCACCGTTTTCCATTGTGACGCCATAGGCCAGGCCCACAGGCCCGCGCGCCGCGATCAGGCCGGAATTGGTGAAGCTGGGCGCAAAGCCGTCGGTAAAGACGCCAAAGGCGCTGCCAAAACTGGCCTGGGCATAGATCCGGCCGCTGTTGTTCAGGCTGTCATTGGCCAGGACGCCATAGGCCAGGCCGTTCTCCAGCCTCGAGACGATCAGGCCGGTATTGGTGACCGATCCCAGACCGAAGATGCCGAACTGCGGTCGGCCCACAACATCGGCGGGCGGCAGATACCAGATGGATCCCTTGTTGGTGATGGTAGACCCCAGGGCCCCTTCGATCACCGCGCCATGGTCGAAGGCGTCCAGATAGCTGGCCCCATAAAGGGTCTGGCCCGACGCCAGGGTGTAGGCGTCGCTGACGGCCACCGGCGCAGTGACATTGGGCGCCACGGTCGGCGACGCCGGAACCGAGATAAAGGCGGCCTTGGCGCCGTCCTGCGGCGCGGTCTCGATGGCGGCGCGCAGAGGCGCCAGGTCGTCCAGGACCTCATTCAATGCGGCCATCCGGGACAGATCCACGCCAGACACCACAACTTCACCCTCTATCCATTCGCCTGCGGGTCCGCCGCCGGGCCTTGTCGGCAAGACCTATCAGAACCCGATTTGGGGGTGAAGCTCTGGCGTGCGGCCCGGAACAGACGGAAGGGCGACAGTTACGTTCCCGGTCGCATACGCGACGGTCCGATCAGCCCGCCTCCGGCTCAACCAGGGCCCTGCAGGCGCGCCAGCTGGCCAGGCCGAGCCAGGGAAAGATCACCGTCAGGGCCAGGAATCCTGTCGCCGCCGAGATCAGCAGGAGCAGGACGATCAACAGGGCCCAGAGGATCATCGGGCCCGGATTAGTGACCACCGTGCGGACACTGGTGATGATGGCGATGAAGCCGTTGCTCCCGGGATCCAGCAGCATCGGGGCCGAAACCACCACCAGGGCGAAGGCCAGGAAGGCGATGGCGCCGCCGACCAGGGCTCCGGCGATCAACATGGCATGGCCATCCGGGGTTTCCAGGGCGAAGGCGACCAGGGCCTGGATGGAGCCGTGGGACTGATACGTCGACAGGCCATAGACGATCTGCGCCGTCTGGCCCCAGAACATGTAGAGCAGCGCCAGGGCCAGGCTGAGA
>CAMAVA010000198.1 GCA_945861515.1 Brevundimonas vancanneytii
CGGTGGACCGCCAGCTTGCGCTCGTATTCCAACGGATCCTTGGGCCTTACCAGGGCGCCTTCCGGGACAGGACCCCAGTCAGCCAGCCGGGTCAGGAAGAACCGCATGGCGGCGCCATGGGCCAGGATGGGCAGGGCCGCCCGCTCTGCAGCGGTCAGGGGCCGACGCTTCTCATAACCGGCCAGCAGGGCCCTGCCGGCCGTCACATTGAAATCGCCGCTGGCCTCGAAACACCAGGCATTGAGCGTGACCGCAAGATCGTAGGCCAGGAAATCGTCACAGGCGAAATAGAAGTCGATGGCGGCGCTGAAACGGCTTTCGCGGAAGAACACGTTGTCCGGAAAGAAATCGGCATGGATCACCCCGGACGGCAGATCCGCAGGCCAGTTCCGGGCCAGATGATCCAGATCCCGGGCGATCACCCGGGACAGGCCGGGCTTGAGCGATTCGGCTGCATCGCCCAGGGGCGCAAAGAAGGGCGCCCATGCGGCCTGGCCCAGATCATTGACCCGCCGGCCGCCATAGCCCTGTCCGGCCTCATGCAGCCAGGCCAGGCCTTCGCCGGCCTCGCGGCACTGAGCGACATCGGGACGGCGCACGGAGAGTCCCGGCAGGAACTGCGCCAGGGCCGCCGGCTTTCCCCTCAGAATCTGCAGGACCTGGCCGGACCGGTCGGCGACCGGCCGAGCCGAGGGAAACCCCTGATCGGCCAACCAGCCCATCAGACCGAGGAAATAGGGAAGCTCTTCCGCCCTGACCCGCTTTTCATAGACGGTCAGGATGAAGCGGCCGGCGGTGGTCTCCAGCAGGAAGTTGGAGTTTTCCACCCCTTCGGCGATGCCCTTGAAGCTCAGGGCTTCGCCGAGGTCGAAACCGGCCAGAAAGGCGCGCAGTTCCTCGTCCGTGATATCTGTATAGACCGCCATGACTGCGGGATGGGCGAGGCGGGGCGCCGGGTCAAGAGCCGCATGGGCCTGTCAGCCCCGCAAGACCCTGGGCAGCTTGAAGGTCACCGTCTCCCGCGTGGGGGCGACCTCGTCGATCTGCAGTTCGAACTGCTCCGAAAGACGGTCGATCAGGCCCTGGACCAGCAGTTCGGGCGCGGAAGCCCCAGCGGTAACCCCGACGCTGCGGGCGCCGGCCAACCAGGAGTCCTGCAGGTCTTCGGCCTTGTCGATCAAATAGGCTGTCCGGGCGCCGGCCTTGATCCCGACCTCCACCAGCCTCACGGAGTTGGAACTGTTTGACGACCCGATAACCAGCAGGACGTCGCATTCGGCGGAGATGGCCTTGACGGCATCCTGACGATTGGTGGTGGCGTAGCAGATATCTTCCTTGTGGGGGGTGGCGATGCCCGGAAACCGCCGCTGCAGGATGGCGACGATGTCGGCGGTGTCGTCCACCGACAGGGTGGTCTGGGTGACAAAGGCCACATTGCCCGGATCGACGGGATTGAAGGCCTCGGCATCCTCGGCGGTTTCGATCAGCTGCACCGAGCCTGGCGGCAGCTGGCCCATGGTGCCGACCACCTCGGGATGGCCTTCATGGCCGATCAGCACGATCTCGCGGCCGGCATTGAAATGTCGCTGGGCCTCGACATGGACCTTGGAAACGAGAGGACAGGTGGCGTCCAGATAAAGCATCTTTCGGTGCCGGGCTTCGGCGGGAACGCTCTTGGGAACGCCATGGGCCGAAAACACGATGGGACGATCCACAGGCGCCTCGCTGACCTCCTCGATGAAGACCGCCCCCATGGCCTTCAGGCGATCCACGACATAGCGGTTATGGACGATCTCGTGGCGGACATAGACCGGCGCGCCATATTTTTCGATCGCCCGTTCGACGATCTGGATGGCGCGGTCGACTCCGGCGCAAAATCCCCGGGGGCTGGCCAACAGGACCTTGAGCGGCGGCTTGGAAACATGAGCGGTCATGGGTGTGTAATTAGGCCTTCAATACACGCACCGCCAGCACCGCGTTGCGGGGCCACGCATATGCCTTTATCAGCAGCAGAATGAGATCGCGCCCGGTGGGGGCGAGATTTCAAGTTCTTGTCTGGACCCAGCATGCGTCGCCTTTTGACCTTCGCCCTTGCGGGCGTCATTCTTGCCACCGTTTCGCCGGTCTTGGCACAGCAACGGCGTCCCGACTCCGACAGGAAGCAGGATGAGGAATCGGCCAAGCGGAAATCCCGAGACAAGGAGTGGAACCAGCCGGAGGCTCCCCTGCCTGCCCTGCGCAACGCGGGTCCCTGCCCCTATGTCAAGATTCTCTACGATGCCGGCCGCTATATGGAATTCAAGGATGGCCGGGAATCGGCGGCCGCCGTCGCCTATACCGGCGAGATCCAAGGTCTTGCTTCAGGCTGTGAATACAAGGACGCTGAGCCGATCCGGGTTCAGGTCGACCTCCTGTTTGGCCTCGGCAAGGGTCCCCAGGCCGAAGGGTCCCGCAAGACCTATCGATACTGGGTCGCGGTAACCGAGCGGAACCGGGGCGTCATCGCCAAAGAGTATTTCGACCTCCCCGTGACCTTCTCCACCGATCGCACCAATGTGAAGGAAAGTGTCGCCGGAATCGTGATTCCCCGTGCGACGATGGAGACCAATGGGGCCAATTTCGAGGTCCTGGTCGGGTTTGACGTCACGCCGGAAATGGCAGCCTTCAACCGCGACGGAAAACGGTTCCGGGTCAATGCCGGCGCCCCCAAAGCCGGAACGCCCTGAGACCCATGACTGATCTGAAGCGTTCCCTGAGCGAGGCGGTCGCGGCCGCCTTCGCTGACCAGGGAATTTCGGCCGACCTTGGCCGCGTGACTCCCTCTGACCGGCCAGACCTGGCCGACTTCCAGTGCAATGGCGCCCTGGCGGCGGCAAAGATCGTGCGCAAGCCGCCCCGTGAGATCGCCCAGGGCGTGGTCGATCGGCTGACCGGTCATCCGGACCTGGCATCGGTGGAAATCGCCGGCCTGGGATTTATCAACATGCGGGTCAGCCCGGCCGCCTTGTCAGTGCGGGCCAACCAGATCGCCCAGGACGAACGCAAGGGCGCCGTCGAGGCGTTGCAGGCGCGCCGGGTTCTGGTCGACTATGCCGGCCCCAATGTCGCCAAGCCCATGCATGTGGGCCATCTGCGCGCCTCGATCATCGGTGAGGCGGTCAAGCGGATCTACCGGTTCCGGGGCGACCTGGTGCTTGGCGACGCCCATTTCGGCGACTGGGGCTTCCAGATGGGCCTGCTGATCACGGCGGTGATGGAGGAAGTTCCCTTCATCCGCGCCCTTATGGACAGGCTGACCAGCGAACCTTCCAGATTTTCCGACGCCGATCGTCAGAGGGTGCTGGACGAGCTGTCCAGCCGCGTGACCCTGGCCGATCTGGACCGGCTCTATCCGCTGGCCGCATCCCGGGCCAAGACCGATACTGACTATCGCGACCGGGCCCGCAGGGCCACAGCCGAGCTGCAGCATGGCCGGTTCGGCTACCGGCTGCTGTGGCGGCATTTCGTCAATGTCAGCCGGGTGGCCCTGGAGCGGGAGTTCCATGCGCTGGGCATCGACTTTGACCTCTGGAAGGGCGAGAGCGACGCTGACCCCCTGATCGCCGGCATGATCACCGAGCTTGAGGCCAAAGGGCTGCTGGTCGAGGACCAAGGCGCCCGGGTCATCCATGTTGCGGGTCCTGGCGAGACAAAGAAGAAGAAACTGCCGGACGGTTCGGTCATCGAGGCTCCCAGCCCCGACCCCCTGCTGATCGTCTCGCGGGACGGCTCGGCCATGTATGGCACGACCGATCTGGCCACCATCCTGGATCGCCGACGGACGTTCGACCCCGATCTTATCCTCTATTGCGTCGACCAGCGTCAGGCCGAGCATTTCGAGCAGGTGTTCCGGGGCGCCTATCTGGCCGGTTACGCCAGCAAGGGCAGCCTGGAACATATCGGCTTTGGCACCATGAACGGCGCCGACGGCAAACCCTTCAAGACCCGCGAAGGCGGGGTCCTGAAGCTGCATGACCTGATCGAGATGGCGCGGGACAAGGCGCGCGACCGGCTCCGCGAAGCTGGGCTTGGGACGGAACTCAACCCGGCCGAGTTCGAGGAAATCGCCCATAAGGTGGCGGTGGCCGCACTGAAGTTCGCCGACCTCTCCAACTATCGCGGCACCAGCTATGTCTTCGACCTGGACCGGTTTACCGCCTTCGAGGGCAAGACTGGCCCCTATCTGCTGTACCAGGCCGTGCGGATCAAATCGGTGCTGCGCCGGGCCGGGACAGAAGGCTCGACGGCCGGTGTCGTGACGGTTGCCCAACCGGCCGAACGCGAACTGGTCCTGATGCTGGACGCCTTCGATGCTGCGGTGACCGAAGCCTATGACAAGAAGGCCCCCAACTTCATCGCCGACCACGCCTTCAAGCTGGCCCAGACCTTTTCGAAATTCTATGCCGCCTGTCCTATCATGACGGCCGAGACGGACGGTCTGCGAGCCTCTCGCCTGACCCTTGCCCGCACCACTCTGGACCAGCTGGAGCTGGCCCTCGACCTGCTGGGTATCGAGACGCCGGAGCGGATGTAGGCGGTAGGGGCGCTTTTAGTGCCCGCAGCCGCAGCCTCCGCCGGCCGGCTTGCCCGGATGACCGTGGCCGCCATGACCGCCCCGCCGGCCGCCGCCGCCGCCGCCGATCCGGATGCTGACGTTGCTGCTGGCCCGGGCAGAGGCATGGCCTGAGCCGCCGCCGCCCACGATCACCAGGACCCCGCCTTCGCCGCCGCCGATATAGTCGGGACCGACCCCGCCGCCACCCTGGAAGAAGCTGGCCGGCAGGGTCAGACCCTCACCCCGGGACACCGGCGGGCAGCCGATCTGGGCCACTCGATCGGCCGGGCAGGGGGGCATGGCGCCCGGGCTTCGGGCAGTCTCGTATCGGGTAGGGGGCTCAACAGGGCGAGGAATCGTCCGCGAAGCCTCGCGGTATCGGGGACATTGTGGATCAATGTTGCAGGGATAGACCCAGTCGGCCGGGTCTTCGGCCTGGACGCGGTCTTGACCGCTGCAGCAATAGGGCGTCGTGGAACCATTCGCCCGGTCATCGTAGCGGTCCTGGGCCTGGACTGGCGCGACGGGCAGCAGGGCAGCCAGTCCCAGCAGAAGCCCCAGGGCCCAGGGGGCGGCGCCGCGCCAAAAGTTGGTCATCACCTGAACGCCCTCTCGCAATCGTTAACGAAAGGTTAAGCCCCCTTCTCCCATCCCGCGACCCTCTGCGCCTGAGACGCGAACCCATGCTGATGCTCC
>CAMAVA010000199.1 GCA_945861515.1 Brevundimonas vancanneytii
CCGGCGACTATCAGGGCCGGGCCGAAAAGCTGGTGGCGCAGAGCATCTTCCCGGCCATCGATCGCCAGCGCGCCGTGATCGAGGGCCTGCAGGGAAAGACTGGCCATGACGGCGGGGTCTGGAAGTTCAGGGACGGCGAAGCCTATTACGCCTGGGCCTTGAAGCTCTCGACCACCACGGCCATGACGGCCGACGAGATTCACCAGATGGGCCTGGACCAGGGCGCCGCCATCGATGCGGAGATGGACGGCCTGCTGAAGGGCCAGGGCTTTACCCAGGGCTCGGTGGGCGAGCGCATGAGCGCCCTGACCCGCGATCCGGCCCAGCTCTATCCCAATACGGCAGAGGGCCGGGCGGCCCTGATCGCCTATCTCAACGGCTCCATCGCCGCGATCCGCCCCCTGATGCCCAGCCTTTCGCGGATGGCGCTGAAGGCGGAGGTCGAGGTCAAGGCGGTGCCCAAGGAGATCGAGGCCGGCGCCGCCCTGGGCTACATGAACTTTGCGTCCCTGGATGGGTCACGCCCGGCCATCTATTATGTGAACCTTCAGGATACCGGCAACTGGCCCCGCTACAGCCTGGCCAGCCTGACCATGCATGAGGCGCTGCCCGGCCATGCCTGGCAGGGCGCCTATCTGGCCGAGCGTCGCAACGAGATCCCGACCATCAGCGCCCTCATGGGCTTCAACGCCTTTGTCGAGGGCTGGGCCCTCTATGCCGAACAACTGGCCGATGAGGCGGGTCTCTACAGGGACGATCCGCTGGGCCGGCTGGGCTACCTCCAGGCCCAGCGGTTCCGCGCCTCGCGCCTGGTCATCGACACCGGCCTGCACCACAAGCGCTGGAGCCGCGAAAAGGCGGTGGAGACCATGGTCGCCGCCACCGGCCGCTCGGTTGGCGCCGTCACCAGCGAAGTCGACCGCTACTGCGCCAGCCCCGGCCAGGCCTGTGGCTACAAGGTCGGCCATACCGAAATCCTGCGCCTTAGGCAGATGGCCAGGACCGCCCTGGGCTCGAAGTTCGATCTCCGCGATTTCAACGACGCCACGGTCTCGACCGGCGGCGTGCCCCTGGCGGTCCTGAAGTCGGTGATCGAGCGGTACGTAGCGGCGGCGGGGTAGGGGGCGGCAGCGGGATCCCTCCGGGATCCTCAAAGCCCTTCCTGACCAAGGACTTTAACTCAATCAGAGCGCGAAATCAAGGGCGTAGTCATGTCGAGAATGATCTTCATAAACCTGCCTGTCACTGATCTGGCGAAATCGAAAGCCTTCTACGAAGCCCTGGGATTCACCAACAATCCGCAATTCAGCGACGATACCAACGCCTGCATGGTGCTGACCGATGTCATCAACGTCATGCTGCTGACCCATGCAAAATGGCAGACCTTCACCAACCGACCCATAGCGCCCAGCGGTTCGAGTGAGGTGATGCTGGCCCTCAGCTGCGAAAGCCGTGAGCAGGTCGATGCCATGAACGATGCGGCCGCCGCGAAAGGCGGAACAGCGGACATCAACCCGAAGCAGGATCACGGATTCATGTACAACCGAAATCTCGCCGACCCGGACGGCCATGTCTGGGAAGCGATGTGGATGGACATGAGCGCCATGCCCGGGAGCGACTGACAGGGCATCGGGCAGACATTGCGGGTTCAGGGACGCTCTTCAGACCACCACATTTCTCGACCGAGACGTCAGTCCGAGCCCGGTCTCCTCATCTCATAGCTATGCCGCATGAGGAACGGGGCGCCGGACGTCCGCGTCATCTGGGTCAGGCGAAGCCGGCCCCTGTCGAGGGTGATGATGCTGCGCGACAGGACTGGCGCGCCATTTTCGGTGGCGGCGCCGTCCAGCACCAGGGTCAGGGCGCCGTCGGCGGACTTGCGGAACTCGACGATCCGGCTGGTCGACAGGGATTTGCCGTCACGGATGGTCATGTTTTGGCCTGACGGGTCGAACGACCAGGTCTCTTCGGACAGCACCGTCTTGCCGGGGCCGTCGTCATGGGACCAGGAGAGGCCAAGGCCATCCACCTCCAGCCTTGTCGACAGGACGACCCGGCCGTCATCGCCATAGTCGCGATAGTCCAGCGTGCCGATCCATGATCCCTCCAGGGCGTCCGAAAGGAGAGTGGACGGATCAACCGCCTCGGGCGTGGCCGCTATCCGCGCCACCTCCAGAGCCCGGTCCCGGCCGGCCTGATGGTCGGCCAGGGTCGGCAGGACCTGAACATCGGCCGGTACGCCCATGCCGGGAACCCAGCTGCTGATATTGGTCCGGTTCCAGGCGTTGGGGATCCGCACCTTGATGCCGCTCTGAGGCAGGGTCATGAGGAACAGGTGGCCGGCCGTCGGGCCTTCTGCGCTGCCCGCGCTGTCTTCACCGATCAGGACGGCGCCGGCGCGTTCTTTCAGTTGGGCGATGGTCCGGGTCGCGCCAGAGCCGTTCCGGGGCCCGGTGAGGATGACCAGCTGGCCTGAAAACCGGTCCGGCGAGGGCAGGTGCTCGATGGTGCTTACGTTGTCATCGGTCTCCGGCGCTGACCGGTCCGGAATACGGTCGAACCAACCGTCGGCGGTCCGGGTGAACTGCTCGGAAGGGGTGTTGAACAGGCTGTCCCGATCGCCCCAGCTCTCGATGTACTGCGGCAGGTCGCCATAGCGGATGGCCTTGAAGCGGAGCGGCTTTGACCAGGTGAACGGCGTCGCCAACAGATGGCGGCCGAGGGCGACCGACACGTCCTCTGATCCGCCGCCATTGTTGCGCAGATCCAGGATCAGGCGTTCGGTTCCTGCCTCCTTCATGACCTTGAAAAAGCCGCCCAGAAAGGCCGTGGCCTGTACCGGGTTGCGGTAGTTGACGAAGGTGTCGATTTTCAGCCGAGCGGTCTTGCCCGCCGTCCGCCAGGTCACGGACTGATAGAATTCGTTGCGGAACCTGCCGTCCGGCGCGTCCAGCCGGGTCCAGGTCTCGAACCGGATCGGCGACAGGGTAACCGGGGTGGCGGTCTGGCCGCCGATGGCCTTCCATTTGATGGTCCAGCTGCCCGGAAAGCCGAAGAACGAGGGATAGTATTCATTGAAATCATCCCCCATCAGATCGCTGTCATCGCCCAGCTTCACCGCGATGGCCTGATCGGTACCGCCGTCATAGGCAACGGCGGCGCCGAGCCTCAGCAACAGGCTCGGAACGGCCATGCCATTGATCTCGAGGATCTCGCTGCCCGCTGGCGGCGCGCCGGACTGGCCGTCATTGGCGGTGACGATCATGCGCCCTTCGATGATCTTGAAGCGGAAGGGCAGGTGGGTTGCGGCGGCCTTGCGATAGGCGGTCAGGGCGTCGGGCATTTCCGGCTTGGTATGATCGCAATGGATCGCGGCCAGCATCAGGGCGATTTCCCCATGCAGGGCCAGGTCGCTGATCGGCCGGGATGCGGCCTGCTCCAGCCGGGCAAAGGCGGCGTCGATCTCCCCTTGGCGGCTGTAGCGATAGAGGCCGGGATGAATGGTTTCCAGCGACCGGCGCAGGAGGGCCACATCGGCGCTTGCCGCCTGGGCCGAAAGCATCCTGGGCTGTCCGACGGTCGGGGCCGCCGCCGGCGATATGGCGGCCGAAGCAGGCAGGGGCAGGATGAGGGCGGCCGAGACCAGAAGAAGGGCGAGACGCATGGGACAGGCTCCGGTTTGCGGAAGGGCCCCTGTCTTCTGGTCATTTCGGCGCGGCGGGTCGTCTCAACCCTTCAATTCAGGCGGTATTTTGTGATTTGAGGCGCCAGGCTGTCGGGCTCATGCCGACATAGTCGGAAAAGGCGCGGTTGAAGCTGGCCTTGGAGGCGAAGCCTGCATCCAGGGCCAGGCTCAACATGTCCCGGTCCTCGTCCGGCGACTCCAGCCAGCGCCGGACACAGGCCACACGGCGGCGATTGATGATGGCGTTGAAGTTTTCGCCGGCAGCAGCATTGAGCGCCCGGGACAGATAGGCCGTATTGGTTCCGAGGCGCCGGGAAAGGGTCGCCAGGGTCAGGGCAGGGTCCCGCCAGTGCTCGGCCTGGTCGATGTCCGCCAACCAGGCCTGTCCCTGCTCTCGCCAGTCGCGGCCGTTGTCGTTCAGCGGCGGCGGATCGGATGGCGCAGGCCGGGGAAACTGCGTCTCGGCATGACGCCAGCCGGCCAGCCCGAGATAGATGACCAGCAGCGAAAACAGGACATAGAGCCAGAACTGGTCAAAATAGTTGCGCGCCGGGTTGAGGGCGTTGGCCACCAGAAAGCCGCACCACACGACCGCAACGACCGCCAGGACGACAAGGAAGTTGCGAACCCAGCTCGGGTCAAAATCGATGCCGTCCGTCCGGTTCTCGTCCAGCCAGCGGCGGTAGGCCCGGTAGCGCCGGAAGGCGGCGGCGCTGTAGAGCGGGATCGACACTAGGGTTGCGGCCTCCAGCATCGGCGAAATGACCGGCGCGTGGGCCACGCCATCCCACCAGTTCTTGGTCGCCAGGGGCAGCGGAAACACCAGGGCATAGGCCAGAAACTGGATGAGGACCGGCATGAAGTGACGCCATGCCGCCGGTGGGCGTTCCCCGACGAGGCCGGCGGTATAGAGGTAGATCAAGGGGCCAAAGGCCAGGGTATAGGAAAACGGCGCGAAACTGAGGCGAGGCCAGGTGTCGTAGAAACCAGCATAGCCGAAGATGTAGGGCGTGATCAGGGCCGCGACCGCCAGGATCAGAAAGGCCAGGGCCCTATTCGCAGCCCGGTTCCGTTTCGCGCGAAACAGCAGCGCCGCAAGTACCATCCCCTGCACTGCGCAGATCAGCAGGGTTATGCTCATGGGGCCGAAATGGATCGTGGCGGCGGGTTGCATCAAACAGAGAAGTTCAGGATTCGAGGCGTCATGAAAGGCGGACCGACGCCCGTCCGTGAAACGGGAGCCCTGTTCTGGCGGGTTCCGGGGCAGGACAAGGAATGGCCGAGGCGCTCCAGTGACGCCCTGCAGCAGAGACACCGGCCAAGATCGCGGACGCTGCAAAGGGGCGGCCTCGGGACCCCGGCCGCAGTTCCATCCTCCAGCCCGCCTCATCTTCACCGCTGACGGGGCGCGCGGCATTGTCTATGGTGCCGCCGCACCTGTTCATCCAGCGCCCCGGAGTGTGATGTCCGCCGCCGTTCTCAAGACCGCCGGGGCCGACCGGCCCGCCGATGAAGACGCCTATGGGCTGCCTGGCTGGATCTACAGCGACCCTGCCTTCTTCGAGGCCGAGAAGACGGCTGTGTTCCGCAC
>CAMAVA010000200.1 GCA_945861515.1 Brevundimonas vancanneytii
GACGACGACGAGCGCATCCTCGATGCGGGGCCGGCCACGGTTCACCGGCTGGGTCGCGCCCTGGCCAACAGCGCCACTCTGATCTGGAACGGCCCGCTGGGGGTGTTCGAGGTGCCGCCTTTCGACAAGGGCACCATGGGCGCCGCCCACCTTGCCTCGGTTTATGCCCGGGCGGGCAAGATCGTCGCCGTGGCCGGCGGCGGCGATACGGTGGCGGCCCTGAACCAGGCGGGCGTGGTCGACGACTTCACCTTCGTCTCGACTGCTGGCGGCGCTTTCCTGGAGTGGATGGAGGGTAAGACCCTTCCCGGCGTCGCCGCTCTCGAAGTATAGAACCGCGTTCATTCAGGACCAGAAGGAAGACGACCCCGTGGCCCGCATTACCCTCCGCCAACTCCTCGACCATGCCGCCGAGTTCGACTACGGCCTGCCTGCCTTCAACATCAACAACATGGAACAGGGCCTGGCCATCATGGAGGCGGCCGAGGCGGTCAATGCGCCGGTCATTATCCAGGCCTCTCGCGGCGCCCGTTCCTACGCCAATGATATCGTGCTGGCCCGCCTGATCGACGCTCTGGTCGAGCTGCATCCCCACATTCCGGTCTGCATGCACCAGGACCATGGCAACGGCCCGGCCACCTGCGCCACAGCCATCCAGTACGGCTTTACCAGCGTCATGATGGATGGCTCGCTGAAGGAAGACGGCAAGACGCCGGCCGACTATGACTACAACGTCGATGTCACCCGCCGGGTGGTCCAGATGGCCCATGCCTGCGGCGTCTCCGTGGAGGGTGAACTGGGGGTGCTGGGCAGCCTGGAGACCGGCATGGGCGAAGCCGAAGACGGCCACGGCTTCGAAGGCAAGCTGGACCACTCGGCCCTGCTGACCGATCCGGACCAGGCCGTGGACTTTGTCCGCGAGACCCATGTCGACGCCCTGGCGATCGCCATGGGCACCAGCCACGGCGCCTACAAGTTCAGCCGCCAGCCCGACGGTGACGTCTTGGCCATGAACGTGATCGAGGAAATCCACCGCCGCCTTCCCAACACCCATCTGGTGATGCACGGCTCGTCGTCGGTGCCGCAGGACCTGCAGGACATCATCAATGCCCACGGCGGTCAGATGCCCCAGACCTGGGGCGTGCCGGTCGAGGAAATCCAGCGCGGCATCAAGCACGGCGTGCGCAAGATCAACATCGACACCGACAACCGCATGGCCATCACCGGCGCCATCCGCAAGGTATTCATGGAAAAGCCGGGCGAGTTCGACCCCCGCGCCTATCTCAAGCCCGCCAAGGAAGCCATGCGCAAGGTCTGCGAGCAGCGGTTCCTGGAGTTCGGGGCCGAGGGCATGGCCAGCAAGATCAAGCCCCTGTCCACGTCCCAGATGTCTAAGCGTTATGCCGAAGGTCACCTGGACGCCCGGATCAGCTAGGCTCCTGGCTGACGCGGGGCCCCTGAAACTGGCATTGCAAGACTATCCCTATTCGGGCAGTCTGCAGCACAATGAAACTGTTGTGGACACCCTGAAACCTTGGCCACGTCGGGCTTGGTCAGGGTGGCGGCGGCTGTGCCGACCGGCTACGACAGAACAAGCATTGTGGAGGTCAGGATGCGATATCTCGATACGCTGGACAGCCTGTTCAACCTGGGCGCCGAAGACGCCCGGTTCGCCAGTTTCACGCCGGTCGGCTCCAGGAGTGCCGCGACCACCGGCGAGGTCGAAGCGCCCTCCGCTGTCCATGAGGCCGTCTACGCGGTCATGGACTCTCTCATGGCGTCCGGCGCCGCCCGGAAGTCGCTGCCCGACATCGGCGCCGGACTCCTGTCAGAAGACGACGCCCGATTTGCACCGGACGCGCCCTTCGACGGCCTTGGCCAGGGGTCATTCGAAATCCTGACGGCGACCCGGACGGTGGTGAACACGACGTCGGTCGGCAGGTCAGGCAATTTCACCAACAAGGATATCAACGGCATCCTGTCGGGCATCGCCTGGGACGCCACCGAACTGACTTTCAGTTTCCCGAGCGCAGGCTCGAACTACGGCGCTGGCTACGGTGACCAGAACGCTGTTTCGGGCTTCCAGGTCCTGACCGCCGAACAGCAGGATGTCTTCCGGTACGCGTTGAAACTGATCGCGGAATATACCGGTCTGACCTTCACCGAGATCACGGAGACCGACACGGTCCATGCCACGCTGCGGTTCGCCGGATCGACCGCGCCATCCACGTCCTATGCCTATTATCCCTCAACCAATGACCTGGGGGGCGACATCTGGCTGGGCAATATCCGAGATACCGTGCCGAGCAAGGCCGGCTATGCCTTCGACACCATCCTGCATGAAATTGGTCATGCCATGGGCCTGAAGCACGGCCACACCAATGACGGAGTGCATGGCAAGCTGCCGGCGGAGCATGACAGCACCGAATGGTCGCTGATGAGCTATCATTCCTATGTCGGCGCCGACGAGTTCTATCGAAATCGCGATGGTAGCGGCAACCAGACCTACATGATCAACGACATTGCCGCGCTGCAGTACATCTATGGCGCCAACTTCAACACAAACAGCGGGCAGACGATCTACACCTGGAGCGTGACGACCGGCGAGATGTTCATCAACGGTGTCGGACAGGGCCCGGCGACCACCAATACGATTTACCAGTCTCTCTGGGATGGCGGCGGCAAGGACACCTACGACCTCTCAAACTACAGTTCGGGCCTGACGATCGACCTTCGGCCTGGCGAATGGTCGACCTTCATGGAAGCGCAGTTGGCCTATGTGAATGGTTCGGATCTTTCGATCCGCCCGCCGGGCAACATCTGCAACGCTCATCTCTATAACAATGACCCGCGCTCCTTTATCGACAATGCCATCGGCGGCTCCGGACGCGACAGCATCACCGGAAACGACATCGCCAATGGCCTGACCGGCGGCAAGGGCGGTGACAGCCTGTTCGGCCTAGGCGGAAAGGACAATCTGAATGGCGGCAAGGGGGCCGATATCCTGATTGGTGGCGGTGCGGCCGATCAGTTGATCGGCGCGGCCGGCGCCGACCGGTTCGTCTACAAGCTGCTGTCCGACAGCAGCGCCGGGGCCGGGCGTGACGTTATCCTGGACTTCAGCCACGGACAGGGCGATCGCATCGACCTGAGCGCGCTGGACGCCAATGCCGGACTTGCGGGTCAGCAGGCCTTCACCCTCGTCGCCGGCGGATTTACTGGTGCTGCGGCGCAGCTGATCCAGTATATTGACGGATCTGGCCAAACGATCCTGGCGGGAGACGTCAACGGCGATTCCGTCGCCGATTTCGAGATCCAGATCAACGGCGGGCCGGTCCTGGTCGCGGGCGATCTGATCCTGGGTGTTTCGGGCGGGGAGCAGCCCCTGGCCCCGGAACTCGTGTTGCACGGGCTGGCCTTCGTGGCCGGCGGCGGCTTGGGCGGCGACTACCACTATTGATCCGGCGGATCGGGCTCAGGCATCTATGTCCGAGCCCCTCATCTCTTTGACGAAAAGCCAGCCGATCACGGCCGTCGCTGCAGCGACCACCACAGGATACCAGAGGCCGAAATAGATGTTTCCGGTCGCTGCAACCATGGCGAAGGCCGTGGTCGGCAGGAAGCCGCCAAACCAGCCGTTGCCCACGTGGTAGGGCAGGCTCATGGAGGTATAGCGGATGTTGGCCGGGAACATTTCCACCAGAGCGGCGGCGATCGGGCCATAGACCATTGTGACCAGCAGGACCAGGGCCAGCAGGATGGCTACGACCATCGGGCGGTCGACCTTGGCGGGGTCTGCCTTTTCCGGATAGCCGGCGGTCTTCAGAACGCCCGCCAGGGTCTTTCGCCAGCTGGATTGGGCCTTGATGAAATCAGCCCGGGGCATTGTGGCACCTTCAAATGACGCTACCCTGACGCCTCCGACCGCCACGACCGCAAGGCTGCCGGCAGGGGCTGACTGCATTCGATAGGTCACACCCGCGCCGGCCAGGGCGCTTTTGGCGATGTCGCAACTGCTTGAAAATGTGGTCCGGCCGACCGGATCGAACTGGAAGGCGCAGGTTGTCGGATCGGCGATCACCGTCACCGGCGACCGGGCGGTCGCCGCAGCGAGGTCTGGATTGGCCGCTACGGTCAGGGCCTGGAACAGGGGAATGATGGCCACGGCGGCGATGGCGCAGCCTGTCAGGATCACCGGCTTGCGGCCAATCCGGTCTGACAGCCAGCCAAACAGGATGAAAAAGGGCGTCCCGATCAACAAGGCCGCCGCCACCAGCATATTGGTCAAGGGGCCATCGACTTTGAGTGTCTTTTCCAGGAAGAACAGGGCGTAGAACTGGCCCGTATACCAGACCACGGCTTGGCCGGCGGTCAGGCCAACAAGCGCCAGGAAGACCAGCTTGAGATTCCCGGCCTTGCCGAAGGATTCCTTGAGGGGGCTCTTTGAGGCCCGCCCCTCTTTGACCATCTTCTGGAAGACCGGACTCTCGTTGAGCCGCAGTCGTATCCAGAGCGATACCCCTAGCAGAAGCGCCGAGGCCAGGAACGGGATGCGCCAGCCCCAATCGCCAAACGCCTCTTCACCCAACTGGGTTCGAACGCCCAGGATGACGACCAGGGACAGGAATAGGCCGAGGGTGGCCGTCGTCTGGATGAAGCTGGTGTAGAGCCCGCGACGTCCCGGCGGCGCGTGTTCGGCGACATAGGTGGCGGCGCCGCCATACTCGCCGCCCAGCGCCATGCCCTGGACCAGACGCATGACGATCAGCATCACCGGCGCCGCGATTCCAATGGATTCGTAGGACGGCAGAAGCCCAACCACAAAGGTCGAGACGCCCATGAGCACCATTGTAATCAGGAAGGTGTTCTTGCGGCCCCAGAGATCCCCCAGCCGGCCGAACACCACCGCGCCCAGCGGCCGGACGGCAAACCCGGCGGCGAAGGCCATCAGGGCAAGTATGTATCCAGTGGTTTCATTGACCCCGCTGAAGAAATGCCTGGTGATGAACCCTGCTAGGGAGCCGTAGAGGTAGAAATCGTACCATTCGAAAATCGTCCCGGCCGATGCGCCGCCGATCACCATGACATGGCTGCTTTGGCCCCGTTCTGGGGCGTCGGGCGTGGTCTGGGACAAGGGAATCTCCGATCGTGGCACCAGAATAATCGGATTGCAGAGAGCGGCCAGCCCTGCCTGGACGGAGCGGACCCGGAGCGAAGGGCCAAATTCGCCGATACGGCACAGGGGTCAGCGCGCCGCTG